>JANMKC010000330.1:0-25234 GCA_031371785.1 Flavobacteriales bacterium
CCCCGATCGATCTGATGGGCTTCCCGGACGTGGTGCTCGAGTTCCAGAACCAATACCGCAAATGGACGGACGAAGAGTGCTATGTGGTGGTTCAGGTCGGCAACACCGGCTGGCCTGTGCTCGATCCCACGACGGATATCAGCGCCATGCCCAATGTGTTCAAGGTGTGGCCGGGCATGCAGACACAGGATCCGGTGGCCAACCCCACCGTGCGCCGTATTGACATCTCCGCGGTCGCAGGTGGCCAGTCCAATGTGTACGTGCGCTTCTACTGGAGCGGGATCTTTGGTTATGCCTGGTTCGTTGATGACGTGAGCATCCAGCAACTTCCGCCCTACGAACTGGTGATGATGAACGGCTTCCTATCGCACAACAACGATGGATCCGAGTTCGGTCGCATCCCTTCCACCCAATTGAACGCTGACATGCAGGTGGGTGGCCAGTTCCAAAACCTCGGTTCGTTGCCCCAGACCAACTGCCATGTGCAGATGGACGTGGTCAACCAGAGCCTTATGTCCGTCTTCACCGCTTCGTACGACCTCGCCGCGCTCGCTCCCGGCGATACCGGCACGATGGACCTGCCTGTGACCCTGCCGGTCCTGACCAACGGGATCTATACCGCCACCTTCACGGTGAGCTCTACCGAGAGCGCAGGTGATGCGTTCCCGGACAACAACGTGTTCCTGCGCACCTTCGAGGTGACTTCCAACACCTACAGCTTGGACGAGATCGGTGATCATCCGCCGGGATACGAGACCCTCAGTTCATTGGGAACCGCCAGCTTCACCGGTGGTGAGGACGGCCTGATCTTCTTCACCTACTACCCGATCCATACGGACATGACCGTGTATGGTCTGGAGTTCGACATCACCGCCAGCACCCTTCCCGGTGCAACGGTGAACATCGGCATCTACGACACATCCAGTGTTGTGGTCCTTTCCGACCTGCTCAGTGGCCCGATCGCCAGCACTACGGACTACACGATCACCCAAGCGGATGTGGACGCCGGCAAAGTGAAGGTTGGTTTCAATCCCCCTGCGGTGCTTGCTGCCTCCAGCGCATACTACGCCAGTGTAGAGATGTACAGCAACACGAACACGTACGACGTCCGCATCATAGATGACGAGACCGTGCCCCAACCGGCGAACGCGAGCGTGATCTACATCCCTGCTGACCAGGTGTACACCAATGGCAACGCATTCTCCATCCGCATGAGTTCCGATCCCAATTTCATCAGTGGCATCGAAGAGAACGAACTGCACGGTGTGAGCGTGTACCCGAACCCCGCACATGGAACGGTGACCCTGAACGCGCCGAACGCCGAAACCTACACGGTGGAGATCACCAACGTCTTGGGTGAGACCAGCATGACCAGCCACGTGAACGGCAATGCGACCATGGACCTGAGCAACCTCGCGAACGGGGTGTACACGGTACGTGTGTCCAATGCCAAAGCCGCCATGGTGCAGCGTATCACGCTGAACTGATCCGGCAGAGAAACCGAAACCGGACCGCGCACCTTGGGCAACCGAGGTGCGCGGTTCTTTTTCGGGGTAGCCCCACCGATGCCTACCGCGCTTGCGGTGGTTGAAAGTCCCCAGGAACCCTGCGCATGATCTTCTGACCTGTATAGAACAGACCCAAGAACGGCATGCAGGCAGGCCACGGAACCAACGGGCATCGCGTCCATGAATACGAAGCCCGGTGACGGACCGTGACATGCGAATGCGGACCGACGAACGCTTCGATCATCGCGCTACCTTGCGCCTCCTCAACGAAAAACCAACCCAATACCCATGAACAACAAGTACACATGGCTCCTCCTGGCCTGCATGACCACCGGAGCCGCACAGGCGCAGCGGGTATCGCGCGCGCAACTGCCCGCATGGGCGCACCCATCACGCCCTGTGGATCGATCGGACCTTCGCCCGAAGCCGGGAACCGCAGGCGAAGAAAAGGCTGCCGGTGATGTCGTCTTCTCGGAGGATTTCGCCAATGGAACCGTTGGGAACAACGGCTTTGGCGCATGGACGATCGATGGCATTGATGGCGCGATCTGGCGCCGCAGCACCACAGGCCCCCTCGGTGGCTACAGCAACAACGCCCAAAAGATCTCCAGCACTACCGCAGCGAACGGCTTCATGATCTTCGACTGCGACCGCAGCAACTCGGACACCACCACCACTCCGCCCACGCCGATCGATGTGTCACTGTTCCAGTCGCGTGATGGCTACCTCGTGTCACCCGCGCTGAACCTCAGCGCCACGCCCATTGTACACCTCACCTTCCAAGAGCGGGCGCGTTGGTGCTGCAGTACGTTCTCCGCCTGCTGGGTGGATGTGAGTACCGATGGAGGCGCCAACTGGCCCACCCGATTGGCCGCTACCCAAGCCTCTCTTTTCGCCAACGATGATCCCGGCACTTACACCTTCTCGGTGAACCTGCAGAACGCCATCGCTGCCAACCCGGCCAACGTGAAGTTCCGCTTCGGATGGGAAGGTTCCTCCTCCAGCAGCGGCATGAGCCATTACTTCTGGCAGGTGGATGATGTGAATATCGTGGAGAGCCTCGGCAACGATCTGGTGATGGAGAACCCGGCCTTCAACCAGTACAACCCCAGCACGGATCTCACCGACAAGGCGGAGTTCGACATCATCCCGATCAACGAAGTGCATCCCTTGATCATGGGAAGCCCGGTGATGAACGAGGGTGCGAACACGGCCACCAATGTGAGCATGCAAATGACGGTGAACCGCGTGGGTGCTGGTATCCAGTTCGATCAGCCGGCCACGGCGGCATCCATCCCGCCGGGCGTTCTCGATAACACCCTGTTCCTGCCCTATACGCCGGATGCGATCGGTGACTATACGTTGGATCTGGCACTGACCTCGGATTCAGTAGATGCGGTGCCTGCCGATAACACCGCGCAAAGGGCGTGGAGCGTGAGCAACTTCACCTACGCGCAAGATGAGGGTCATCGTGACGCGGTGATCACCCGGAACGACGGTGCCACTCCGCCCCACGGCCTGGAGTTCTACTCCTGCAATTTCTTCTGGCTGGAGAACCCGGCTGATCTGTACGCTATCCAAGTAGCCTTTGCCAATGGCGGAGGCAACAGCGAGGTCGGGGGCGAGATCGACTGCACCGTGTTGGACAGCACCTTCGCCGAACTGGGCAGCACGCCCCTTTGGGACATCACAGCTACAAGCCAGTTGAGCAGCAATGGACAGGCGAAATTCCAGAACATCCTGTTCGACCAGCCGCTCTCCCTCGACGGGCAGCAGGAGGTTTGCGCTTGTGCCCACTACTACGCTGGAGGTCTTCCCCGTGTAGCGGTCGCGGCGAGCGGAGCCAGCCTGCTGGGGCAATCGCTCTTCATGCAGGCCAATGCTACCGGTTCGCGGTTCCTCGAACTCACTTCGCCCATGGTGCGCATGAGCTTCGATCCGAACGTGGGCATCGCCGAAAGCGATCGCCAGAACGGCGTGGGCATGGGCCAGAATTTCCCGAACCCCGTGCTGCATGGTAGCACCACTATCCCTTACGACCTGAAGAACGCGGCGAACGTGACGGTGGAAGTGCATGACCTCAGTGGCCAACTGGTGGCTTCCGTGCGTGATGGTAACCAGTCCGCCGGTACACACCGCGTTGCGCTGAACACGATCGGCCTGAACAACGGCATCTATCTGTACACCCTGAGCGCCGGTGATGTCCGCATCACCAAGCGCATGACCGTGATCAACTGATCCGCGATCCGATCCATGGGAACCCCCGGCCTCGGTCGGGGGTTCTTCTTTTTCCGGTGGCCGGATCGAGCGCTGTCCAGCACATGTGCAACTGTTCGCATGGTGCGATGGATGTATGTTCGGTATGGGCAGGTGCTTGCTTCTATCTTCGTCGCAAACCCCTGTTGCGATGAAACAACCTTACGCTTGGCTGCTCTGTGCCACCGCCCTCGGTGCGCAGGCACAGACCGCCCCTCTCTTGCTGCCTTTGCTGCCCATGGAGAAACACGGCGCGCATATCCCTGCGGTGAAGTCCCCGCACGGTTCCACCAAAGGCACCAGTTATTACACGGAATCCTTCGAGACCGGCATTGATGGATGGACCGTGCAGAACCCGGTGGGCGATGTGCCTTGGGCGTGGACCAATACGGGGCCGGGTCCTACGGCGAGCACTTACCCGGTGCCCCCGCTGAGCACCAACACCGGTGGCTGGATGATGGTGGACGACGATTTTCTTGGAACCAACGGCGTGAACTCCGAAACCTCCTTGATCAGCCCGGTGATCGACCTGAGCGCCGCTCCCCCGAACCTCCAACTGGAGTTCGACCAGTACTTCCAGGAATTCCAGCTCGATCATTGTTTCGTGGGCGTGAGCACGGATGGTGGCGTTACATGGACCGAGACCGAGGTGAACGAAGGCGTCGGTCGCGACGGCCGCCCGAACCCCGAGCTGATGAGCGTGAACATCAGCGATCTGGTGAGCCCCGATCCCAGTACGGTCCAATTACGCTTCCGCTATGCGGCCACATGGGACTATGGGTGGGAGATCGACAATGTGATGATCAAGGATCTGCCCAACAACGACGCGGCCCTGCTCAACCCCCGATCGACCCTTTTCGATTTCACCAATACCGGCTCGGACGCGCAACCCTACACCATCTACCCGCAAGCCCATCTGGTGCCCATGGACATGAACCTGCAGATCCGCAATAATGGATTTGCGACCCAGCACAACGTGGTGGCCACCGTGGATGTGACCGGACCGGGCGGCGACAATTTCAGTGATGCCTCATCGGCGGTGGACCTGGCACCGAGCGCGGTGAACGATGTGTTCTTCAGCACCTTCACCCCGAACGGTTCATTGGGCGACTACAACGTCAGCTTCCATGTTACGCAGGACGAGAACGATGCGGTGCCCGCGAACAACGAGGGTTCAGGTTCCTTCAGCGTGAGTTCCGGAACATACGCGCTGGACCACGGTTCGGTGGACCAATTCCAGCGTCAGGCACCAGTGGACCTTGCGGAGGCTTTCGAAGTGGGGAACAAGTTCCAGATGCAGGCGGACGATCAAGTGATCGCCGTGCAAGTGGCCATCCACAACGCCACGCCGGCCGGTGGATTGATCTATGGTGCGGTCTATACCCCTTCAACGGACGCCCTCATACACCCCACGCTCGAAGGTGACTTCACCCCTGAGCATGTGATCGATGCCTCCGAGCTGAACGCGATCGGTGGAAGCACCTTCATCACGATGTACTTCACCAATCCGGTGGATGTGCTCCAAGGGAACACGTACCAAGTGATGGCCGGATCGTTCGAAGGTGGGGACAGCGTGCGGTTCGCCACCAGCGGTCTCGTACCCGCGCAGATCGCGTTGATCCACTATCCCAACCTTTCCGCGAGCTTCGAGTTCACCTTCAACAAGTCACCGATGGTACGCGCAGTGATGGCCAGCGGCAGCATTGGCATCTTCGAACCGGATGGAACGCTTAGTTCCGTAAGCGCTTCACCGAACCCGTTCAATTCCTCGTGCGACCTGCGCTTCGAACTCGCCAAGAGCGCTGACGTGCGGGTTGAACTGCATGATGCCATCGGGCGCGAAGTGCTCAACGAGCAGCTTGGCGAGCTGGGAGCTGGCCCGCGGACATATCACATCAACGGTGACAAGCTCGGCGATGGACTGTATCTCTACAGCCTCATCATCAATGGATCACGCACCAGTGGAAAATTGACGCGCAAGGCGAACTGATTCGATCGCACTGTACGAACGCGCCCCTTCCGATCCGGAAGGGGCGCGTTCGTGCTTCCGGGCTAACCGGGCTTCATTGCGCTTCGTACCTGGCGCATGAGGCCACTGGCGAAGATGAACTCGTTGAGCTCCTTGTTGTCACTGGCGAGCAGTTCTTCGCGCGAGCCCTTCCACCACGCACGGCCGTCATGGAGGAACAGGATGTTGTCACCCGCTTCCATCACGCTGTTCATGTCGTGTGTGATCACGATCGTGGTGGTGCCGTACTCTTCGGTGATGTCACTGATCAGGTTGTCGATCACGATGCTGGTCTGTGGATCCAGCCCGCTGTTGGGTTCATCCACGAAAAGGTACTTGGGGTTCATCGCGATGGCGCGGGCGATACCCACGCGCTTCTGCATGCCACCGCTGATCTCCGCCGGAAAAGCGTTCTCCTTGCCCTCGATCTTCACGCGCTTCAGGCAGTGGTGCGCACGTTCGGTCATCTCGTTCGGGCTCATCGTCGCGAACATCTTCAGGGGGAAGATCACGTTCTCCAGAACGGTGAGCGAATCGAACAGCGCGCTGCTCTGGAAGAGCATGCCGATCTCTTGGCGCACCTGCCGCTTCTCCTCTTTCTCCAATGTGTGGAAGGAGCGGCCATCGTACAGCACCTGGCCTTCCTCCGGTACATAAAGCCCTACAATACACTTGGCCAGCACGCTCTTGCCGCTGCCGCTCTTGCCGATCACCTGGTTCACTTTGCCCGTCTCGAAAACGGTGCTGATGTTCGACAACACCTGTGTGTTGCCGAACCGCTTGCTCAGGCCGATCACCTCGATCACAGGAGAAGCAATTGGGTGAGCACGTAGTTGGCGATCAGGATCACCACACTGCTGTATACCACGGCGCGCGTGCTGCTGATGCCCACTTCGCGCGTGCCTCCACTGGTGTAGTACCCTTGGTAAGCGCTCACCGTGGTGATGATGAAGGCAAAGACAACGGTCTTGATCAGCGCGTAGGTGACATGGTACGGGTTGAAATTGGACTGGATGCCCTGCAAGTAGTCGGAACTGCTGATGATCCCGCTGGCGGTGCCCGCCACATAGCCTCCGGCGATGCTCAGGAACATGCTGATCACGATGATGAACGGGTTCATGAGCATGGTGGCCACGATCTTCGGCAGGATCAGGTAGCTCGCCGAGTTGATGCCCATGATGTCCAGCGCATCGATCTGCTCCTTCACCCGCATGGAGCCGATCTCCGCTGAAATGGTGCTGCCCACCTTGCCCGCGAGGATCAGGGATATGATCGTTGGGCTGAATTCCAGGATGGTGCTTTGGCGGGTAGCGAATCCTACCACCCAGGCTTGGATCAACGGACTATCGATGTTGGATTTGGTCTGTATGGTGATCACCGCACCCATGAACACCGAGAGCAAGGCCACGATCCCTATGCTCTTCAGGCCCAGCAGGTCCATTTCTTCGATGGTGCGCCGATAGTAGAGCGAGAACCGCTCCGGCTTGGAGAAGACCTCCCGCAGCAACTGGAAGTAGTGCCCTATATGGAAAAGCAGGTTCACTCCGTTGGGAAATGACCGCCAAAATAGGCCCATCCACAGGGTGGTCCCGATCTTTTCCGGAGGGTCTTCCACAGCCGGGCCTTGGCAACTACATTTGCCCGTAACCCACCACAGGCGGGAAAAATGGTTCGAAAGCGCTCCCTGATCAACATGACCCTCGCCGGAGCGTTCCTCACCACTTCGATCCTCGGCATGGGCTGCGCGAGCGGCCCCAGGTACGGTGCATCGCGCAAGCACAACAAGAGTTGTGATTGCCCGCATTGGAACGCGGTCCCAAGGCAGGATGAGAGAGGGATATGGAGCCAGAACGATAACCCTGCACGCACCGTTGACCATGGCGCTCGGAACTGACATTCTCCGTCTTCACTCGCAGGTGCCATCGGCATCGTACCCCATCGTGGTGAACTGGCTTCGTCGCAACCCGGTGGTCGTGCGCATCAGCAGGTCGCGCACAACGAAGCTCGGCGATTACCGCATCGCGAACCGTACCCGCCCGCACCGCATCTCGGTGAATGGCGACCTGAACAAGTATGCCTTCCTTGTGGTGCTCGTGCATGAGTTCGCGCACTATGGCACCTTCCGGAAATTCAAGCGCCACCAGCCGCACGGGGCGGAATGGAAGGCCGAATTCAAAAGGCTCATGCGCCCTTTCCTCAGCCCCTGGATCTTCCCGGCCGATGTGCTGCACGCATTGGAGCACCACCTCACCGATGCGCCGAGCAGCAGTTGCACGGACCATGGGTTGATGCGTGTTCTTCGGCGCTATGACCGCGAGCCCAGGCCGTTCTTGGAAGAACTCGGTGAGAGTACCATCTTCAAATTCAATGGGAAGCTCTTCGTGAAGGGCGATCGGTTGCGCACCCGCTTCAAGTGCCGCTGCCTCAACGATCGCCGCATCTACCACATCGATCCCACGGCCGAAGTGCATCTGGAACAGCCGCTCAGCAGTCGTCGTGCGTCGTAGTTCGCGCCTTCAACTTGTGATGTCGATCATTGGCGCACCGATACTTCACCGGTTGCGGAGCAACCGGGAAGTCGTGACATTCGCGCCGCGATGAGCGATAAGCAACACACGTACTGCGTGATCATGGCCGGTGGCATCGGTAGCCGCTTTTGGCCCATGAGCCGCAGTGCCTACCCGAAACAGTTCCTGGATTTCCTCGGGCTGGGCCGCACGCTGATCCAGCAGACCTTCGATCGATTCCTGCCAATCTGCCCGCCGGAGAACATCCTGGTGGTGACCAACGCGCAGTACGCGCCGCTCGTCAAACAACAATTGCCCCAGCTCCGACACGACCTCATCCTGCTCGAATCCGAGCGCCGCAACACCGCGCCTTGCGTGGCTTATGCGAACCACGTGATCTCCAAACGCGATCCGGATGCCCGCATCATCGTGGCCTCCAGTGATCACCTGGTGATGAAGGATGCGGAGTTCCAGAACGTGATCCGGCTGGCCTTGGAACAAGCCGGCAGCAGTGACTGTATCGTTACGCTCGGCATCACGCCCAACAGGCCGGACACAGGCTACGGCTACATCCAGTTCACCGATGGCGCATCCGTTGATCCGCAGGTGAAAAAGGTGGCCAGCTTCCGCGAAAAACCCGATCACGCCACTGCGGTGAAGTTCATGGAGAGCGGTGATTTCCTGTGGAACAGCGGCATCTTCATCGCCACGTCGAAGAGTTTGCACCATGCCTTCGCAGAGCATCTGCCCGCGATGGAGAAGCAGTTCGCCGCAGGTGCTTCAGCCTACGGAACGGCGGGGGAGAAGAAGTTCATCGAGGAGACCTACGCGCAGTGCGAAAGCATCAGCATCGATTACGGCGTGATGGAGAAGGCGAAGAACGTCTTCGTTGTGCCGGGCGATTTCGGCTGGAGCGATCTCGGCACTTGGGGCAGCCTTTACACGCACGTTCCGAAGGACGAGGAAGGCAATGCTGTGGTGGGCGATGACGTGAAATTGTACGACTGCGCCGACAACATGGTACACGTGCATGATGGGCGCTTGGTCGTCCTTCAGGGCATCGATGACCTCATTGTCGTGAGCACACCGGACGCCCTGCTCGTGTGCCGCAAGCACGATGAGCAGAAGATCAAGCAGTTCGTGGCGGACGTGGCGAAGGAGAAGGGGGAGAAGTACGTGTGAGCGCGGCTTGAACCAGTTCATTCCGATAGCGACGCGGTCGAAGGACCTTTGCACCTATGCAGCGCCGCCACTTTCTGGGCTCACTTGTACTGGCGGGCGTTGGAACAACCATGCTCTCAGCAAAAGACTTTCTCACCGATAACCGCGCAGGTTCATCCAGCATGCGCATGCCCAGCATCTTCATCGGCCATGGCAACCCGATGAACGCGATCCTGGACAATCCCTTCACGCAACACCTGACGCAACTCGGTGAGCGGATCGAGAAGCCGAAAGCCGTGTTGATGGTGAGCGCGCACTGGCTCACACCCGGTGGCAGCTTCGTGGCCGTGAACCCCAAGCCCCCGACGATCCATGACTTCGGTGGATTTCCAGCCGAGCTTTTCGCGGTGCAATACCCGGCACCGGGTGCTCCGGAAGAAGCGAGAACCACCATCGCCAACGTGAAGAGCGTGCAAATACATGAGGACCACGAGATGGGTCTTGATCACGGCGCGTGGAGCATCCTGCGTCACATGTTCCCGAAGGCGGATGTGCCGGTGTTCCAATTGAGCATCGATTGGGGCAAGCCAACGGCCTACCACTATGCGCTCGCCCAGGAACTGCGTGCGCTGCGAGACAAAGGGATCCTGATCATCGGCAGCGGCAACGTGGTACACAACCTCGGCCGCGTGAAATGGGACGAAGGCGAGAACGCCAAGCCCTACGACTGGGCAGTGGAGTTCGACACGTTCGTGAAAGACAAAGTGGCGGCACGCGATGATCAAGCGCTGGTCGATTATCAGAAGCTCGGCGATGTGGCACGTCTCGCGCATCCTTCCAACGACCACTACTTGCCCTTGCTCTACACATTGGGTGCAAGCACGAAGGATGAAGAGTTGACGGAGATCCACACCGGGTTGGAAATGGGCAACATCAGCATGCGTAGTTTCGAGCTTCGTTGATCGGATCGAAACCGGAAGTTCTCATGTCGAGCGGAGTCGGGACACTTTTTCTTTTCGCGGTCATCTGGTGCCTGTTCTGGGCGCTGGCCGCAACGCGCAGCCGCATTGTACTGGCGGTGATGATCGGTATCGGCGTAGCGCATTGGATCCTCGCGGCGCGCGGTGTTTACACGGACACCACCACCTTTCCGCCGCCACAACCATTGCTATTGGCACCAACCGTCCTTGGCTTGATCGTCGCATTGATCGTGCCCGCAGGGCGTCGCTGGTTGGCGAGCTTCGATCCGCTCGCACTGGTAATGCTCCAGGTGATGCGCGTGCCCATTGAGATCACCCTGCACCAGGCCTGGATCAGCGGCCTCGTTCCGCAGGGAATGACCTATAGCGGGCACAACTTCGATATCCTCAGCGGCATCAGTGCGGCCTTCATGGCAGCGTGGATGTTGGGCAAGCGCCCGCCCGGCCGCTCTGTACAGATCGCTTGGAACCTTGCGGGTCTTGTGCTGCTCTTCATCGTGGTGATCACGGCCGTGCTCAGCATTCCATCATCGATCCAGCGCCTCAACTTCGACCACCCGAACGTGCTGGTGACGGTGACGCCATACGTATTGCTGCCAGCCCTCCTGGTGCCCGCCGCGCTCTGGGCGCATGTGGCCTCGCTGGTGCGCTTGCTGGCAAAGGATCAACGGTGAATCGTTGACAGAGCGTCATCCGAGGCCGTCAGCCGCATCCCCGGAACGGGATCTTTGTCCATAGCACGCCACGACTTGTCCAACGCATACACGCTGATCACCAAAGCCGCTGAGCTGGACAAGCTCATGGTCATGCTGCGCAAAGAGCCGGTCCTCGCGTTGGATACCGAAGCCAGCAGCTTTCACCGGTTCAAGGAGCGCATCTGCCTGATCCAGTTGAGCACGCGCGACAAGACCTGGCTCATCGATCCACTGGTGATCGACGACATGAGCGCCTTGGGCAAGGCCTTGGAGGATCCCGCGATCGAGTGGGTGATCCATGATGCCGACTACGACCTGCGGATGCTGAAGAAGATGTGGGGCTTCCGTGCGGTGAACGTGTTCGACACCATGATCTCCGTGGAACTGCTGAACGAACCGGAACTCGGGCTCGCGGCGAACCTGCGGAAGCACTTCGGTGTGGAGCTGAACAAGAAATTCCAGAAGGCGGATTGGAGCAAGCGGCCGCTTTCCACGGACATGCTCGCCTACGCTGCGATGGACACCACGTACTTGATCGGCCTGCGCGACATCCTGAAGAAGGAGCTCGAAGCGAAGGGCCGCATGGTGTGGGCGAAAGAAGAGTTCGAAGCCCTTGTACACATTCCCTTCGCACCGGTGCAAGAAGAGCCGGCTTTCCTACGGATCAAGGGCGCAAAGGCCTTGAAGCCACGACAACTCGTCGTGTTGCGCGAACTGCATGCCTGGCGCGATAGCGTCGCGGAGAAAATGGACCGCGCCCCGTTCATGGTGCTCGGCAATGATGTGATGATCGAGGCGAGCAAGGAACCCCCCGCGGATCTCGCTGCCTTGTCGAAGATCAAGGGCGTTGGCGACAGCATCATGCAGCGCAGTGGTCCGGCGATCATGAAAGCGATCACCAAGGGTCTGGCACTGCCGAAAGAAGATTGGCCGCGTGTGCCGAAGCCGAAACGCTACGAACGCGACGACGATTACGAGGACCGGTTCAAACGACTGAAGGTGAAACGCGATGAGATCGCCACTGCGCGTGAACTGCGCCAGGGTATCGTGGCCCCGAACCATGTGCTCGCGGAGATCGCGCGACTCTTGCCCGGCGACCTGGGAGCTTTGGGCAGCATCGAAGGATTGCGCAACTGGCAGGTGCGCGAGTTCGGCGAGGCCTTGTTGAAGGCATTGTGATGGAGGTGGCCGGATACATCGGGGCGGTGATCATGGGCCTTACGCTGGGCCTTATCGGCGGGGGCGGAAGTATCCTCACCGTGCCCATCCTCGTGTATCTCTTCCATGTGGACACGGTCCTGGCTACAGCATATTCGCTCTTCATTGTCGGCACCACAGCGCTTTTCGGCGCGGGCAGCCATGTGAAGCAAGGCAATGTGGACTGGCGCATCGCGCTGGTGTTCGGCCTGCCGAGCATCGCGGCGGTTTTCGCCACGCGCGCATGGATCATGCCCATGCTCCCGGCGGAGTGGTTCACCCTCGGCGGTTTCACCATCACCAGATCCATCGGCCTGCTGCTTGTGTTCGCATTGCTCATGGTCGCGGCCGCCTACACCATGATCAGGCCCACCAAGCCGAACAACCAACCCCCGGCATTCGCCGGGGCAGCAACCTTGTCACCCCGAGCGCAGTCGAGGGGCAACCAACTCAACTACCCTTTGATCCTCACCGAAGGCATCGTCGTCGGCACGCTCACCGGCCTTGTTGGCGCGGGCGGGGGCTTCCTGATCATCCCGGCGTTGGTTATCCTGGCGAAGCTGCCGATGAAGCTGGCCATCGGCACTTCGCTCGTCATCATCGCGGCCAAAAGCCTCATCGGTTTCACCGGCGACCTGTCGCATGGCACTCCGATGGACTGGCCCTTCCTGTTGACCTTCACCGGCATCGCCATCGTGGGCATCCTCGCGGGCAGCCAGCTCGGCAAGCGCATACCGAACGAGAAACTCAAGCCCGCCTTCGGCTGGTTCGTGCTGGTGATGGGCATTGGCATGATATGGAAGGAACTAGCGGGAGCTTGACCCCGAATTGTTGCTGCGACCCCTTCAGGGTCGAACACAATTTGTGGTTCTGATGGCTACAAGCTACGACCCCTTCAGGGTCGGAAATGCCCATCGCTATTGACCCCGGAGGGGTCGCAGCTTGTAGAAAGACCCCCCCGCCTGGACCCGACCCCAACGGGGTCGCAGCCGTTGTAGGCCGCTTTCTTGCGCGACAACCCCGCAGCTTAAGGAAGCTCAATGCACATGGGACAGAGTTGGCGATCTTTGCGCAGCGAGTACGCGAAAAGAGTGAAAGGGCGAAAGAGTGAGTGACGCGGTCAGCAACCCTCTCACTCTTTCACGCTCTCACCCTCCAACTCTGCTCCGAGCACATGAACGTTGAACAGATCTACACCGGCTGTCTGGCACAAGGCGCGTATTACATCAGCCATAAAGGCGAAGCGGCCATCATCGATCCGCTGCGCGAGGTGCAACCCTATATCGATCGCGCCACCAAGCGCGGCGAAACGATCAAGTACATCTTCGAAACGCACTTCCACGCGGACTTCGTGAGCGGTCACCAGGATCTCGCCCGTAAGACAGGCGCTCCCATCATCTATGGCCCGAACGCGAACCCGGAATTCACCGCGCACATCGCCAAGGACAGCGAGGAATTCACCCTCGGGGGCCTCACGATACGCGTGTTGCACACACCCGGGCATACCATGGAAAGCACATGCTACCTGCTTATGAAGGAAGACGGCACACCGCACTGCATATTCACTGGCGACACGCTCTTCATCGGCGATGTTGGCCGCCCGGACCTTGCTCAGAAAATGGGCGCCTTGACGAAAGAGGATCTCGCTGGCTATTTGTATGATTCGCTCAGCAACAAGATCAAGCCGTTGCCCGATGACGTGATCGTGTACCCCGCGCACGGTGCGGGCAGCGCGTGCGGAAAGAACATGAGCAAGGAGACCTTCGACACGCTCGGCCACCAGAAGCAGGTGAACTATGCGCTGCTCGCGAAGAGCAAGGAGCAGTTCATCGCGGAGGTCACCGATGGTATAGCTCCACCGCCAGCGTACTTCCCGATGAACGTCGCCCTGAACAAAGGCGGCGTGCCCAGCTTGGAAAGCGTGATGGCGCGTGGGCTGAAAGCACTTTCACCGGACGAGTTGGAAACTGTTGTTGAAAGCACGAACGCTCTGGTGCTCGACACGCGTGGTGCGCAGACCTTCAAGGACGGCTTCATCCCGAGGTCCATCAATATCGGATTGAAAGGTGACTTCGCTCCGTGGGTGGGGACATTGATCACCGACATCGCGCAGCCCATCGTGCTGGTGTGCGACGAAGGCAGCGAGCACGAAGCGATCACCCGCCTGAGCCGTGTGGGCTATGACAATACGATCGGCTACTTGAAAGGTGGCATCAACGCATGGAAGGCCGCAGGCAAGGATGTGGACACCATCGAGAGCATTCCCGCCGCGGAATTCGCGCACCGCATGAAACGCGCTGCGCTGAAGGTCTTCGACGTGCGCAAACCCGGCGAATGGGATGGCGGGCATGTGAAGAACGCGGAGCACATCCCGCTGGGGAGCATGAACGAACACATGGCGGAGTTCCGCGCGAGCGAGCCGAACTACATCCACTGCCAAGGCGGCTACCGCAGCATGATCGCAGCGAGCATCCTCAAAGCGCGCGGCATGGACAACGTGGTGGATGTGGCCGGTGGCTACGGGGCGATCAGCAAGACGGATGTGCCGAAGGCAGCGGGCGCAGCGGTACAGCGGTGATCGTTGACCGCGCTGGATCCTACTTGGTAGTGAACGGCACCACGCGCCCCGCAAGCCATTCACGCACACCATCGACATCAAGCTGGCCAATGGCAACGCGGATCACGAAGTCGTAGCGCTCATCTTCCGGCGCATCAATGTCAAGGTGATGCTCTTGAAGGATCAGTCGCGCGAGCGCATAGCCCGTGCGCTTGTTACCATCGATGAACGGATGACCGGTGATGATACCGTGCATGATCGCGGCAGCCTTGTCGACCGGAGCAGGGAAAAGATCCTCACCACCGAACGTGGCGAACGCCCGGTTCAGTGAAGCATCCAGAATGCCTTCATCGCGCACACCATGCGAACCACCGAAGCGGCGGATCATCTCAGCATGGTAAATGAGCGCTTCCGCGCGATCGATCATTGCGCGAGACGATGCAGGAGGTTCTGGTCCTCCTCGATGTTGCGCATGAACCGCTGCATGCGTTCCAACTTGGACATGTCCGCACCAGCAAGTGCTTCGATGGCATCCAACACGCGTTGCAACATTTCCGTCGGGGCCTGGTCGGGCACCTTGGCGACCGCCGCAGCGATCGCGATCTTCATTTGTTTGGTTGTCATAGCCCACCAAAAGTAAGTCGCACCGTCAACATCGTTCTTCGTTCTTTTCTGGACCTTCGCCGCAAGAACCACCACCCATGCCCAACCTCATCCACGACCCCTGGCCCTGGTACATCGCCGGTCCGATCATTGGCCTCGCGGTGCCGACATTGCTACTGCTCGGCAACAAGGCCTTCGGCATTTCCAGTTCGTTGCGCCACATCTGCGCGGCATGCATCCCAGCGAACATCCCCTTCTTCAAGTATGATTGGAAAAAGGAATCCTGGAACCTTTTCTTCGTGGGCGGCGCGTTGCTCGGTGCGATCATCGCGGCGCGCTTCATGAGCAACGGTGCGCCGGTGGCGATCAATGATAGCACGCACGCGCATCTCGCCGCTCAAGGCGTGAAGGACTTCGCCGGACTGATGCCAACCGACGTGTTCAACTGGTCGCAGCTTCTCACACTGCGCGGGCTCATCTTCATGGTGGGCGGAGGTTTTCTCGTGGGCTTCGGCACGCGCTACGCTGGTGGCTGCACCAGCGGGCACGCCATCATGGGCCTCAGCACACTGCAATGGACCAGCTTGCTTTCCACCTGCTGCTTCTTCGGCGCGGGCATCTTGATGACGTGGTTCGTGGTCCCAACACTTCTTCACCTCTGATCCGCGCAATGATGGAAACCCTGGAGAAGAAAACAGTGAACACCGATTTCGAGGTGCGCTCGCTGGATGGGGATGCGGCGAGCAACAGTCCCGATGAACGCGGCTTCAGTAAATTGAAATATGCGCTCGCAGGGATCGGCTTCGGTATCGTGCTGGTGAAAGCGGAAGTGATCAGCTGGTTCAGGATACAGGAAATGTTCCGGTTCGAGAGCTTCCACATGTATGGCGTGATCGGAAGCGCAGTGGTGATGGGCATCATCAGCGTACTGATCATCAAAGCCACGAAAGCGAGAGCGATCACCGGTGAGCCGATCACGTTCGCACCAAAGCCGTATAGCAAAGGATTGATCATCGGCGGCGCGATGTTCGGCATGGGCTGGGCGATCACCGGTGCCTGTCCCGGCCCGCTGTACGCGCAGATCGGCGCAGGTTATCCGGTGATCATCGCCACGCTCTTGAGCGCCATTGCGGGCACATGGGTTTACGGCTTGATACGCGAACACTTGCCGCACTGATCGACCATGCTGGTTCCCGTCATCGTCCTGCTGATCGCCCTCGTGGTGCTGCTCTGGTGGCACGCGCTCGATGGCAGCATGCGGGCACTCGCGGAACGCAAAGGGCTTCCTTATGATGTGAAGAGCGCGACCCGCACACGATGGATCATCTACGGCGTGATGGCCGTGATCGTGGTGATCATGTTCCTTCCGAAGAGTTTGACAAGCGCTCCGACGAAAGTCGTAGCTGCACCAGCACCGCCCGTTGATGCGCGGTACACATCGGACAGCTTGTGGTATGGACCGGATACCGCTTCCATCGCGGGCATCGAACCGCAACTCGCCGCATTGGTGCGCTATGGTCGCAACCTGATCGCGAACACCGCGAGCTACCTCGGACCGAACGGCAGCGTGGCGCACATGACCAACGGCATGAACTGCCAGAACTGCCACCTCGATGCGGGAACGCGGCCATGGGGCAACAACTACGGCGCGGTATGGAGCCAGTACCCGAAATTCCGTGAGCGCAGCGGCAGCATGGAGAGCGTGGTGAAACGCGTGAACGATTGCGTGGAGCGCAGCTTGAACGGTACCGCGCTCGATAGCAATAGCCACGAGATGCAGGCGATCCTCGCTTACATGCAATGGGTGGGCACGAATGTTCCGACCGGCAAGAAGCCGAAGGGTACGGGTATCACAGAGATGAAATTCCTGGAACGTGCAGCTGATCCGATGCACGGCGTGAAGGTCTTCAACGCGAAGTGCATCACCTGTCACGATGCTGATGGACAAGGCAAGAAGAACCTGGACGGTATCACCTATCAATACCCACCCCTGTGGGGTGATCACAGCTACAACATCGGCGCGGGGCTCTATCGTTTGTCGCGCTTCGCTGGCTATGTGAAGGCGAACATGCCGCAAGGATCCACTTGGGACAAGCCGCAACTCAGCGATGAGGATGCGTGGGACGTGGCAGCCTTCATCAATTCGCAACAGCGGCCGGACCGCGACCTGTCGAAGGACTGGCCGAAGATCACCGGCAAACCTGTGGACCATCCCTTCGGGCCGTATGCCGACAACTTCACGGAGCAGCAGCACAAGTTCGGACCGTTCGCGGAGATCAAGGCAGCGGCCGACGCACGCAAGGCCCAACAGAAAAAATGAGCGCGACCGAGCATCCCGAGAACTGCACATGTGGCGCGCACGGTGAGGCGCTCGATCCTTCGCGGCGCTCCTTCGTTCAACGCATGGGCCTCGTGGGCGCGGTGCTCGCGGGCGCGGGACCGATCATCGGTTGCTCGCAGGGTGGCGATGGCAAGGAACGCGGATCGATCACCGGCAGTCAGGCATCGAAGGATGGCAAAGCGCGCAAGATCACGATCCTGCATACGAGCGACATCCATGCGCAACTCTACACACACGACGAATTCTTCCTCGAGAACAAGAAGGCGGTTTACAAGAAGCGCGGAGGCTTCGCCGTGTTGAAGACGATGATCGACGCGTTGCGCGCGGAGGATCCCACCAACACGATCGTGATCGATGGCGGCGATTGTTTCCAAGGAAGCGGTACGGCGGCATTGAGCGAGGGCCGCGCGATCATCCCGCTCGTCGATCGCATCGGCTACGACCTGATGCTGCCCGGCAACTGGGAAGTGGTCTTCGGCAAGGAGGCGATGATGCACGACCTCGGTGCCTACAAAGCGGACAAGCTCTGCGCGAACATGTTCCACGCGCCATGGCCGGAAGGCACAACGGAAGCGATCGCGATGCCCAACGCTTCGCTGGGCGAACTCATCTTCCCGCCTTACTGGACGAAGGTCGCCGCCGGTATCAAGATCGGCTTCATCGGCTACAACGATCCGCTCACGCCGAAGCGCCAATCACCCGCATACAGCTACGGCATCCGTTTCTCGCGGCCGGAAGAGAACGTGGCGAAATACATCCGCTACCTGCGCGACTACGAGCAGTGCGCGATGGTCTTCCTCGTCACGCACATGGGCCTTGCGCAACAAGTGGATCTCGCCAACAAGCCCGAAGTGGAAGGCGTGGACTTCATCCTCGGTGCGGATACGCATGAGCGCGTGCGCACACCGATCATCGCCAAGTACGCGAAGGTCACGGAGCCGGGTGCGTTCGGTTCGTTCATCTCTCGCTTCGACCTCGTCGTGGAGGACGGCAAGGTGAAAGACACGCACTACGAATTGCTCGACGTCGACCCGGAGAAATATCCAGCGGATGAAGGCATGCTCGCGCTCATCGGGGAACAACGCGCACCGTTCGCTGCGCAGCTCGACAAGGTGTTGGGCAGCACGAAGCGCACGCTGGTGCGCTACTACGTGCTGGAGAACCCGATGGACAACATGATCACCGATGCGTTGATGTGGAAGCTGAAACCCGACGTGGCCATCAGCAACGGATTCCGTTTCTGCACACCGATCGTGGCGAGTGAAGAACATCATGCAGACATCACCAACGACCACCTCTGGAGCATGGTGCCTGTGGACAGCGACGCGAAATACGGCGCAGCCACCGGACAACAGATACTCGACTGGTTGGAGAAGGAACTGAACAACGTCTTCGCGAAGGATCCCGCGAAACGGCTCGGCGGTTGGGTCGTTCGTTTCAAAGGGATGCAGGTGAATTTCACCGTGCGCAATGAAATGGGCCAGCGCGTCAACTCGGTGTCGATCGGTGGTGCGCCTTTGGACAAGGCGAAGACCTATCGCATCGCCGCGTGCGAGCGCGATGGCGATCCGGACGACACGCTCTGCCGCATGGAGAAGGTGAGCGATCCGCATCTCGCGGGCATCACCATGCACACCATCCTGCGCGACTACCTGAAGGAGTTCTCACCCGTTGCGCCACAGGTGGAAGGTCGCGTTACCGCCACTGATGCACCACCTGACCTGCTGAGCCAGTTGGAGGGGTACGACTACGAGTTCCGGTAGATGATCAGCGCTCGATCCACCGCTCTTTCACCGGATCGCTTTCCAGCAGCACATCGATGAGCGCGGTGGCTTTACGCATACGCTGTGCTTGGTCGCCATCAATGATGCTGTAAGGTTTGCCGAGCGCGTTCAGCATCGTCTTGTACACATCGAACAAGCGATCGCGGTCGTGCGGGTTCTCGCGCAACGGATCCGGTTCCCACGGAATGTCAGGGCGGCATAGCAGCCAGAAATCATAGGGCCATTCTTCGGTGAGCGCGATGATCCGGGGATCGCACTGGCCGTATTTCTCTTCGCTCCAGATGCGCACGGTGATCATGTCCGTATCGCAAAGCAGCAACGGCATTTCCGGGTAGCGCACCTTTTGCACGGACCCGAACGGATCATGGTTGGTCGCCATGTAGGCGAACGCATCCGCGTGACGGTCCCATGCGCGTTGCTCTTCCACGATCTCGATGTCGTGCTGCAAGGAAGCGATCGCGAGCAGGTCGCTCTCCTCGTACTTCCCGTTCTGGTTCTCCAGGTAACCGCGCGCGCATTCTTCCACCCACGGCGCGTCGTAGTGCTCGGCGAGCGCCTTGCATAGCGTGGTCTTTCCGCTGCTCTCCGGGCCAACAATGGTGATCTTCCGCATTCGTTCCGCGTGGTACCGATGTGTCTTCGCGCTTCCGCAAATTAACTTTCCGTCACCTTTCAGGCAGCGTGTGGGATGGTGCATGTTGTCTCATTGTCCGGACACAACTCTTGAACGACCATGGAACGAACACTCCTCTCGATCACGGCCCTCGCTGGTGCGCTGGCCGTTTCCGCACAACTCCCACCGACCACCGATGCACCGCTCTACCGGCACATGGTGGAGGTGAACAAGGAATGGCGAACGATGGATCCCGCGCTGGAGCACGGTGATCGGCCCGTCCACTTCGCCAGTGAAACGGAGCGCATCGCGATGCATCTCCGCCTCGTGCGCGACTACCTGAAGGAGCATACGCCCGCCGGTCTTCCGATCAGTAGTGCGGAGCAACGCACTTCCCTTCTCACCAAGCTTGGTGCCTACGCCGAGCGGGGTCGTTTTCCAAGGAACGAAGTGCTGCCCTCTCGCAACCCCGTCTTCATCGATCGATACGGCACGGCCTGCGCGGTGGGCCAATTGATGATCGAGAGCGGCCATCGCGATCTGGCGGAACGCATCCACGCGGAGATCAACCTCGCTTACGTGCATGACATGAAGCGCAACGATGTGAACATGTGGGCGAGCGATCACGGGTTCAGTGAGAACGAACTGGCGTGGATCCAGCCGGGCTATCCCGCTTCAGAAGCGTGGCCCGCGCTCGGCGGCGGGACCAACGGGCATGTGAGCACCCTGTTGACGCTGGCCAACGGTGACCTGCTCGTGGCGGGTGAATTCACCCATGCCGGTGGTACGGTGGTGAACAATGTCGCGCGTTATGATGGCGCGATCTTCCATCCCTATGGCGCGGGCGTCAGCGGCCAGGTGGAGACCGCGATCGAATATGATGGCAGCATCTGGCTGGGCGGTTCATTCGCGGGCGGATCGGAAGACCTTGCCCGATGGAACGGCACAACATGGGTGATGAGCGCGGCTTTCGCCAGCAAATACGCGGAGGTGCATGAGCTGCACATCCACAATGGTCTGCTCCATGCGGCCGGATCGAGCAGCGGCTTCGCGGGAACGGACGAACTGGTGAAGGTGTACCAGAACGGCGGTTGGAGCGTGGTCGGCAATTCGCTCAACGGTCCTATACATGCGCTGGAGAGCTTCAATGGACAACTCGTTTGCGGAGGCGATTTCACCGGTGTCTTCGGTTTCGGCACACCCGATAGCAGCATCCAGCATGTGGCTGTTCTTGATGGCAATGCCTGGTCGCAATACGGCGATGGCTTGAACGCGAGTGTCCACGATATGCTGGTGATGAACGACCATCTCTACGCCGGGGGAGGCATGATCGCGAACATCGCCATCCAGTTCGGACTGGCGCGTATGGCGGCCGGAGCATCCACGTGGGAACAATTGATGCCCAACCTCGAGACGTATATCAGCGGATGGCTCGGTTCCTCCGCGTTCATCAACGCGTTGCAGGTCGTGAACAACGAACTCTACTTCGCAGGGCAGTGCGCCATCGATGGGATCATGTACTCCGGACAGCAAGTGGGGAAGTGGTCCGGGATCGACGCTGTGCAAGCCGTGGCCGTGTTGAACAGCGGTGTCGATGATCTCGCGCTTCTCGGCGATGGCGAACTCGTGGCCGGTGGATCCTTCACGATGAACAATGGGATCGAGGCACCTTTTCTGGCGAGTACGCAACTTGCGTTGGGCCTGCCGTTGCACGACCTCTCCAACGCAACACTGGATGTGTGGCCGAACCCTGCCATCGATCGATTGAACATCGCCTTTCCGAATGCTATCGCGCATGATGCACGCATCGAAGTGCTTGATCCGCTCGGAAGGACCGTGGTCGAACGGGATGCGCTCAACGCGACGCGGGCAGGGCTCGATGTGGAAGGACTATCGTCCGGCACCTACGTGGTGAAATTGATCGACGACAACAACGTGCGCACGGCGTCATTCATCAAGAAATAACGTCACGCGCTCGTCTGGTCAGCGGACGAGCGAAGCGCCCTGCTCCATCGCCACCAGCCTACTGCGCTCAACGCGACGTAGGTGGCGAAGAGCAGGGCGTAGGCGTTCAGGGGCGGCTTCGCCGTGAGGTAGAGCGTGATCGCCACGCCGTCCACAAGACACCAATAGAGCCAGTTCTCCAGCAGTTTCTTCGCCATCATCCATGTGGCGAGCACGCTGAACACCGTGACCCACGCGTCCATCCACGGGCTTTCGCTCCATGCGTACCGTTGGAACAACCAGCCGAGGAACCCGGCGAGGAGCAGGCAAATACCGATCGCGATCGCATGGAAAACGAGCGGCTTGCGCGTGATCGGGATCGAGGCATCATCGCGGCCCCAACTGATCCAGCCATAGATGCCCATGGCGATGTAGTAGCCATTGAGCACCGCTTGTCCCGCATAGTTCCGGTGGACATAAAGCACGACCATCAGCGCCGATGAGACCACCGCGAAGATCCAGCCGATGCGCTTCTCGAACGCGGCGAGGAAGGTGTATGCCCCCGCGAGCACAGCGCTTCCCCATTCCAGCGCGGTCCACAGATCATCGTTCATGCGCGGCGAAGATGCGCGAGAGGCGTTGGTTGTTGGTTGTTTTTTGTTCGGCTCTATGTGAAAGTCGTCAAGCGGTCGTCACCAACAACCAACAACCAACAACCAGCAACCAACAACCAGCAACCAGCAACCAGCAACCAGCAACCAGCAACCAACAACCAACAACCAGCAACCAGCAACCAGCAACCAGCAACCAGCAACCAACAACCAACAACCAGCAACCAGCAACCAACAACCAACAACCAAGCACCGCTACGGCGCCCCGCAATTGCACGGCTGGCTGAAGAAGATCTTCGTGCGCGGGAAGAGTTCGGCGATGTGGTCCATCTCGCCTTGATCGAACTGGATCACGCGGAGGTCAAGGAACTTCAGTCCCTTCATGCCGCTCAACTCGTCGGGGAAATCCTCCAGGTCGTTGCTCCACATATCGAGCGACGCCAATTTCTTCAACCCGCCCATGCAGGCGATGAGGCCGGGGATCTCGTTCTCGTGAAGGTCAAGCCGTTCCAGGTCCTGCCATTGGCACAACACCGCAGGCATGCTGCGGAAACGGTTCTTCGGCGCACTGAACTCCTGCATGTACTTCAGCTCGCCCAGCCATTCGGGCAATTCCTTCAGCTTGTTGTGGCCAAGGTCCAGCGCGTTCAGGTTCTTCAGTTGCCTGATCTCCTCCGGCACGACCTTCAGCTTCTTCTTCGTCAGTTGCAGCTTGAACACCTTCTCCGGCTCTTTCAGCGCGGACTCCAGGCTGTGGTATTCCTTGGTGGAATCGAGTGCTGTTCGTGAAAGCAGTTGTGCGCGTGATGACAGAACGGCGACCGCGCAAAAGAGAAAGGTGCAAAAGCGGGAAAGCATCATCCGTTCAACAGGCGCTGGGCTTCTTCGCGGTCCTTCAAGAGTTGTGCCTTCAACGCATCGAGACCATCGAAGCGTATTTCATCACGCAAGCGATGACGCACGCGCACGGTGATCGGTTCGCCGTAGATGTCGCGCTGGAAATCGAAGAGGTGTACTTCGATGGTGCGTTCGCCGGCCCCTTCGATCGTGGGCCGCACGCCGATGTTCATCATGCCGGTGTGTATGCCGTCCTTCAACGTAACGTGTACCGCGTATACCCCGTTGGCGGGGATCAACTTGAAGGGGTCGATCGTGGCGATGTTCGCTGTAGGGAAACCGATCGTGCGCCCGCGCTGATCACCCTTCACCACCACGCCGGTGATCGAATAGGCATAGCCGAGCAGGTCGTTGGCGAGGTGTACATCGCCTTTCAGCAGCGCTTCACGCACCTTGGTGCTGCTCACCTTCACGTGGTCGATCTCCTGTGCGGGGATCTCCTCCACGAAGAAGTCGTACGCCTCACCGAGCTGCCGCAGCAGGTTCATGTCACCCTCGCGATTGCGGCCGAAACGGTGATCGTATCCGATCACCATGGCGTGTATCCGCAAGGAATCCACGAGCACGTCGCGCACGAAGTCCAAGGCATGCAGGCGGCTGAAGGTGCGGCTGAAGGGGATGATCAGCAAGTGGTCCAGTCCGGCAGCCTCCAGCAACTCCACCTTCTCGCGCTGCGTGTTCAGCAGTTGCAGGTCGTTGTCATTCGGGTACAGCACCATGCGCGGGTGCGGGAAGAACGTGAAGAGCACGCTCTGGCCTTCCTCTTTCGCGGCAAGCTCCTTCAACCGACGAAGGATCATCTGGTGACCCGTGTGTACGCCGTCGAAGGTGCCGGTGGTGAGCACGGGGCGCTCGACACCGGTGAATGAAAGGAGATCGGTGTGGACGTGCATGCTTCGGGCGTTGAAGCCGTTGTGGTGAAAGTTCCGGGCGCAGGCGCCGGGGCCCAAAGATGAACGTGATACGTGTGATGGCTGCTGGCTTCGAGCGTTGTTCACAGGCCGGGTTCCGGAACCGTGCGGCCAGCAGCGGCAATTATCCACACCTGTTCCAGAAATGGTCGATCCGTTTACCTTCGCGGCCGCAAAACCGAGGGTGTTCCCTCGAAGCATACAGAACAATCGCGCAACGCATGGCCAAGAACATCGGTAAAGTGGTCCAGATCATCGGGCCCGTGGTGGACGTACGATTCGAGGGCAGCAAGGACCTGCCGAACATCTACGACGCCTTGCACATCAAGCGCGAGGACGGCACCATCCTGATCCTCGAAACCCAACAGCTTATCGGCGAGGACACTGTGCGTGCCGTGAGCATGGACAGCACCGATGGACTTGCTCGCGGTGTATCCGTGGAAGGCATGGGCCAACCCATCAGCATGCCCGTGGGCGACGCCATCAAGGGCCGCCTCTTCAATGTGGTGGGCGCACCCATCGACGGCATGAAGGCCGTGAATACCGGCAAGACCTATCCCATCCACCGCGAGAGCCCGAAGTTCGAGGAGCTCAGCACCAGCACCGAAGTGCTCTTCACGGGCATCAAGGTCATCGACCTCATTGAGCCTTACGCCAAGGG
>JANMKC010000344.1:0-1501 GCA_031371785.1 Flavobacteriales bacterium
TTCAAGTTCGTCTTCAACGAGTACTTCGATTTCGCCGACCACACCGTGGTGTTGAGCGAGCTCGGCGTCTCCGAGCACATCTATGGCGCGGGCTTCGAGGTGGAGAGCATCCATCCGCGCTTCCTGCCGCTCTCCTTTCGCGGTGGGTTGCCCGCGAACCCGACGCTGGTACGCGCATACTTGAAGATGCCATGGACATGGCGGTTCTTCGGAAAACAGTTCTTGGTCATAGGCCGTAAGCCGTGATGTTGAGCGTTGTGATCCCCGCGCACAACGAGGAAGGCAGCATCGAGCCGACCCTGCGGACCGTGTACGCGAAACTGAAAGAGGAAGGCATCGATCATGAGCTGCTGGTGGTGAACGACCATTCGCATGATCGCACGGCGGAGGTCCTCGCGGCACTTGCGCTGGAGATACCCACGTTGCGCACGGTGACCAACGAAGGACCCGGTGGGTTCGGTTACGCGGTGCGCTGCGGCCTGGAATCGTTCAGCGGCGATCGCGTAGCGATCATGATGGGCGACCTGAGCGACCTGCCCGAAGACCTGGTGCGTTTCCACCGCAAGATGGACGAGGGCTACGATTGCGTGTTCGGCACGCGCTGGAGCAAGGGCGGCAAAGTGGTGGACTACCCCCGCGTGAAACGGATGATCAATCGGATGGCGAACGCGATCGTGCGTATCACTTTCGGCATCAAGTACAACGATTGCACGAACGCCTTCAAACTATACAGTCGCAGCACCATCCAGGGGTTGAAACCCTTCATGTCGCCGCATTTCAACCTCACGCTCGAGCTGCCGCTGAAAGCGATCGTGCGGGGATACAGTTACGCGGTGCTGCCCAACAGCTGGTACAACCGGAAGGCCGGGGAAAGCAAATTGAAGATCAAGGAAATGGGCAGCCGCTACTTCTTCATCCTGCTGTACTGCCTGATCGAAAAGCACTTCTCCCAGGGCGATTTCAAGAAGCGCGTGCTGTGACGTTGGTGGCTATCTCCACCGCTGATCATGACCCTTGCGCGAACAATGCGCGCTGTCCACTTCACGCCCTGCGGCACACCACGATGGTGCTCAGCCCGGTGCCCGGCACCACCTTGTCCCACACACGGAAGATCGGGGTGAAGAAGTTGTAGATGCGCAACTGCACAGGCGTGAGCCTGCGGCGACGGCCGAGGCGATTCGCGAAAAACCACGCGAGCTTGCCGGCCTTGTTGAAGTATTCCTGGTGCTCGATCGCGAATCCGGCGGCGCGCATCTTCTCTTCCAATTCGCCTTTGCTGTAACGCCGATGATGGCCCAGCTCCTTGTCGAAATCGCTGTAGTACGACATGCCGAAAGGGACGAGTACCACAAGGCGACAACCCACGGGCACGTGACCGAAGAGGTTGTGCAGCACGGCACTGTCATCCTCGATGTGCTCGAGCACGTTCAGGAACACCACACTGTCCGGCGCGAATTCCGTGAGCGCTGGGTAATCCGCGGACAGGGTCATATCCAGCTTC
>JANMKC010000350.1:0-5396 GCA_031371785.1 Flavobacteriales bacterium
AGGTCCTCAAGGCCACGAGCTGCGCCGATTCCAAGGAACCCATTTCCATCCAACTATTAAGGCCCGAGAGGGTGATCCGTTTTTCGGGTACGAGTTCCGCGAGGCGCTTCACGAGCGTGGTCACGAACTCCACGTCCTCGCTAGGGACCACCACCGCGTTCTGTTGTGTGGCACTGAGCTTCTTCACGACATCCTCGGCGTCACGCTTTCCGCTGGAGGCAACGAGCACGGAATCACGTGATCTGCCCGGCGCAGTGGCGATCGATGCTTGCAAGGTGCGATACAGTTGATCGCGCAGGTCCTTCTCCGCCGGTATGTCCGGTGTACACAGGATGATATTGTCCTTGACGTGGTGATAGGCGACGTAGCGCGCGATGAGTTGCACTTGATCGGGTCTTCCGCTGAGGACCTTGCTCACGTTGGGATTACCGAGCAACACTTTGTTGCTCTGCGGCACAGGGCACACCACATGCGCGGTGGGGATCGCATGGCTCAGACTCTCGATGGCGGCACGGTGGAACGGCCCGATGCACAGGTCCACATCATGCAGCGCCGCGTTCTTCAGCACGGGTGTCCAAGTGTGCTGATCGTCTCCCACGTCGAGCACGGTAAGGTCCACGGAGAGGCCAAGACCTTCGAGCGAATCCAGCGCCATGCGCGCGCCGGCATAGAATTGCACGGCCGCATCGGTCACTGGGTAGAGCCCCTTGTGATCGGGCGCATGCGCCGCTGCGCTATCGTTGGCATCGATGCTGAAGGGCAACAGCAGCGCCACCTTGTATGCGGCCCCGACCGTATGCGCCAGTGGAGCGGGTTCCACCGGGGATGGTGCCTCCTTCTTCGCCGGGATCCGTACGTAGGTGCCTGCTTTCAATCCGTCGGGCAGACCACCGTTCGCCGCTTGGATCTCCTCCACCGGCAGATCGTAATTCTTGCTCAGCGAGAAGATCGTTTCTCCCGGTTGAACGAGGTGCGCGGTGCTCTTGTCATCCACTGCCGGAGCGATCTGTTCGGCAGGCAGCGTCGTGATCCTGGCCACAGGGATCACCACCACCATACCGGCTTTCACTCCATCATTGAGGAACGGATTACGCGTCATGAGGTCGCTCTGTTCCACGCCATATTTCTTCGCGATACCGAATAGCGTTTCCTTCTTCGCCACGGTATGGGCCAACTCACCCTCCATCAATGCGGGGGCTGTCTTGAGTTCCTTCTTCACCTGCGCTTTCACCGGGATCAACAATACCTGCCCAAGACTGAGACCTTGGCGCGCGGCAGGGTTCGCCGTGGTGATGGCGTCGACGGGCACCGCATAATGCTGACCGATGGCGAACAGGGTCTGGCCTTTCAATACGGTATGCACGATGTACTTTTTCCCGTCCACCTCACGCACCTGCTGGGCGAGCATGGTGGAACGGCAGCCTACCAAGAGCAGGACAGCGAGGAGCAGGAGCGCGCGCTGGATCATTCCCATTCGATCGTAGCGGGTGGCTTGCTGCTGATGTCGTAGACCACGCGGTTCACGCCTTTCACTTGATTGATGATCGCGTTCGAGATCCGTGCCAGCACTTCATGCGGCAGGTGGCACCAGTCGGCGGTCATGCCATCGGTGCTGCTCACGGCCCGCAATGCCACGGCGTTCTCGTAGGTGCGTTCATCGCCCATCACGCCCACACTGCGCACCGGCAAGAGGATGGCCCCAGCCTGCCATACCTGATCGTAAAGACCTGCTTCGCGCAAGCCATTGATCCAGATGTCGTCCACATCCTGCAATAGCGCCACCTTCTCCGGGGTGATCTCACCGAGTATGCGGATGCCCAGGCCCGGCCCCGGAAAAGGATGACGGCCAAGTATGGCGGGATCGAGGCCCAACTCCTTCCCCACCCTGCGCACTTCATCCTTGAACAGCAAACGCAAGGGTTCCACCACTTGCAACTTCATCCGCGCTGGCAATCCGCCGACGTTGTGGTGGCTTTTGATCGTCATGCTGGGCCCGTGAACGCTCACGCTTTCGATCACATCGGGATAGATGGTGCCCTGCCCCAGCCACTTCACAGCGGGCAGCTTGTGCGCTTCGGCCTCGAACACGTCGATGAAGGCTCCACCGATCGCCATGCGCTTGGCTTCGGGATCCTCGTGACCTTTCAGCGCGGCGTAGAAACGATCGCGCGCATCGATGCCGGTGATGTTGAGCCCCATGTGCCGATAGCTGTCCAGCACGTTCTGGTACTCGTTCTTGCGCAGCAGGCCGTTGTCCACGAAAATGCAATGGAGCCGCTCGCCGATGGCGCGTTGCAGCAGCATCGCCGCAACGGAACTGTCCACACCGCCGCTCAGTGCGAGTACCACATCATCGTTGCCGAGCTGTTGCTTCAACGAAGCGATGGTGCTGTCCACGAAGGAAGCCGGGGTCCAATCGCCCGCGCATCCGCAGATTCCGATCACGAAGTTCTTCAGCAAGTGCAGGCCATCCGTTGTGTGGTAGACTTCCGGGTGGAACTGCACCGCGTAGGTCGCTTCTCCCTTCAACTGGAAGGCGGCCACGGGCACCGCGTGTGTGCTTGCCAGCACGATCATGCTCGGCGCGGCCGCGGTAATACTGTCGCCGTGGCTCATCCAGACCTGGGTGCCAGCATGTATGCCCGTGAACAGGGGGTCGGGAACATGGATGTTGTCGAGGAAGGCCCGGCCATATTCGCGAACGGTGCTGCGCGCCACGGGAGCACCTTCGCGCTTGGCGAGCAATTGTGCCCCGTAGCACACGGCGAGTATGGGCACCTTTCCGCGGAAGCCGCTGATGTCCGTGTCCGGCGCGTTCGCATCATGCACACTGAAGGGGCTGCCGCTGAGGATCACTCCTTTGATCGAAGGGTCATCGGCATACTGCGCAGCCCTGCTGAACGGATGGATCTCGCAATAAACGTTCAACTCCCTTACGCGACGGGCGATCAGCTGCGTGTACTGCGATCCATGATCGAGGATGAGGATGCGGTCGGCCAACGGGAGCGGTGGAAAAGGGTGTGCGAAAGTAGCGGCGTACACCGAACAGCCCTTTCCACCGGCCTTCGTCTTCCAGTTACCTTTCGGAACCTTGCTCTGGTCGTGCGTAAAGCCGTTCTCCTGTTCAGTTGCGTGATCCCGTTCGCGGGCCACAGCCAACTTTCCGTTTGGACGGAAGAGTTCGAGAACTCTTGCGCGCAGAATTGCCCGGCATCAGCCTACAACGGGCCGAACGGCGCATGGACCACCACGAGCACCGGCACGAATGGCACTTGCGCGAACAAGTGGTTCGTGAGCTGCAAGGAGAACGGCAACCCGGTGGGTACCTGCGGCAGCACTTGCGGCAACAATGAAACTTTGCACATAGGCAACGATGCGTCCTCATGCACCTCGCCGAACAGCTGCTTCTTCTGCCCCAGTGGCGATTGCGGAGCGGCATACGATGCGAGCTGCCCCGCAGGCGTTTGCTTCGTGTGTTGCAGTTGCAGCAGCAGCCAGACGAATGTGCGCGCCATGTCGCCGGTGATCAACCTCGGTGGTTGGTCCACGCTCACCTTGCGCTTCAAGTACATCGAGAACGGTTCGGGTGCCGCCGACAATGCCTTGCTGGACTATTACGACGGTGCGACCTGGACCCAACTGGCGGACATGCCGAAAACCCCGGTCGGCTCCTGCGGCGTGCAGGGAACGTGGACGTCCTACAGCATTGCCCTGCCCGCATCGGCGAACAACAACCCGAACGTGCGCATCGGTTTCCGCTGGGTGAACGATGACGATGGGGTCGGCAGCGATCCGAGCGTGGCCATCGACGACGTGGAGATCCTCGTGCCCTATGTACCACCGGGAACCGGTCTGGTGGTGAACGAACTGAGCAATGGCCCGAGCGGCAACAAGGAGTACATCGAACTCGCGGCGGTGGGACCTACTTGCACGATCGATATCCGTGGGATCAAAGTGGATGACAACAACGGGGTGGCGAACAACGGCTTCGGCTCATTGATGAACGGCAGCGGGGTGAGCATCGGGCACAACCGCTTCAGCAACGCCGCGCAATGGGCCATTGTGCCCACCGGCTCGCTGATACTGATCTACAACGGTGCCGACCTGAACGCATCCGTACCCGCGATGGACCCCAGCGATCTCGCGCCGCATGACAGCATCTACATACTGCCCGCCACCAGCGTCCTGCTGAACGGCTGTGGCAACTTCCCGGACGGGCTGGTGACGGCTAACTACCCAGCTTGCACGTATGGTGCAGGCAGTTGGACCTGGATGGGCTATCGCGATCAAGGCGATGCGGGCCAGACACGTGACCCTAACGGGCGCTACTTCCATGGCATCAGTTATGGACCCGGCTTGCAGAACATGAACAACGGCGGGCTGGACAACTTGCGCATCACCACCGCCAGTGCAGCGGCCAGCGTGCTCTGGTTCAACAGTGGCAACTTCCGGCTTGCAGCCAATTTTGGTTTCGGAGCCGTTGCGGGCAATGAGACACCGGGTGCCCCCAACAATTTGGCGAACCTGCTTTGGCTGCGAGGTATCCGATGCTTTGCATTGCCTGTGGAACTGGTCGCCTTCAGCGTGGAGAACCTTTCGGACCGGGTGCGCCTTCGCTGGGCCACCGCCACGGAGCACAACAGCGATCACTTCACCGTGGACCGCAGTGATGACGACCTGTTCTTCGCCCCCATCGCGCACCTGCCTGCGGCCGGTGACAGCCAGCACCGCGTGGACTATGTGCATGATGACCCGGATCCCCGGCCGGGGGTGAGTTACTACCGTTTGCGGGAGATCGATAACGATGGTGCAGAGACGACCAGTGCGGCAGTCGCGGTGGTGCGGCATACCGCCATGTCCTATGTGGTGATCGGGGACGGACCGGGAAATATCAGCCTCAGCGCCTCGGATGCGAACGTGCCCTGGAGCTTGATCGACCCGCTGGGCCGGGTGCTGGCTACCGGCGGCGCACCGAATGGCACTGCCCATATCGCCATCCCGGATGGCCTGTCGCTACTGATCGTGGGCGGGGTTGAAGCCCCGGCGGTGTTCCGGATCATGGGCACGGCCGCCGGTGCCCTCATCGCCCCGCTGCGGTGATCCATCGGCCAAGAACCGCCGATCGGTGAAAACTCTGGTCATGTTCAGTATCATTTCTTGCTGACGATCAACCGATCGAGCGATCTTTGCGTCATACAGAGAGACTCCCCTACAATGGACCGCTTGCTTCTACGCGCGTTTTTTGTCATGGCCACGATCGTGTTGAGCATGCGCTCGCATGCCCAAGTGCTTTTAGCCGGTGACTTGGCGATCGTGGGAATCAATGCCAATAACGGTGCTCTTGTTTGCTCAGGAAATTCAGCTGAGGACGAAATCAGCTTCTTCTGTTTCAAGAC
>JANMKC010000397.1:0-6306 GCA_031371785.1 Flavobacteriales bacterium
CCTCGACATGGGCCTGGACTCGCTCTTCCTTACGCAAGTGGCCACCGCGCTCACGAAGAAGTTCGGCGTGAAGATCACCTTCCGCCAACTGAACGAGGAACTGCCGAACCTCGACAAGCTCGCGGAGTTCATCCTGCCGAATTTGAAGGAAGGGACAGGAGCGAGCGCAGGCGCAGGTGCAGGACCAACAACCAACAACCAACAGCCAACAACCAACAACGCTCTCGATGATTCCCCTGAACTGAAGAAAACCTTCGGTGCCCAAGCGAAGATCGTCCGCGAGAAAACAGATGACTTCACGCCTTCGCAACGCGCATGGTTGGGTGACTTCACGAAGCGGTACAACCGGAAGACCACGAAGAGCAAGGCTTTCACACAGGCGAACCGCACCACGATGGCGGATCCCCGCGTGGTCACCGGCTTCAAGCCGCAACTGAAGGAACTGATCTACCAGCCCGTGGTGGACAAGAGCAAAGGCTGCCATCTCTGGGACATCGATGGCAACGAGTACATCGACGTGCTCAGTGGTTTCGGCTCATCGATGTTCGGCTACATGCCCGACTTCATCCGTGAAGCATGCCACACGCAACTCGATACGAGCGTGGAGATCGGCCCGATGCATCCGCTCGCGGCGGAAGTGTCGAAGCTCCTCTGCGAACTCAGCGGACATGAGCGCGCCGCCGTCTGCAACACGGGAAGTGAAGCGGTGCTCGGTGCGATGCGCATGGCGCGCACGGTGACCGGCCGCAATTTGATCATCGCCTTCAGCGGCAGCTATCATGGCATCAACGATGAGGTGATCGTGCGTGGCAGCAAGAGCGGAAAGAGCTACCCCGCCGCACCGGGCATCATGCCGGAAGCCGTGCATAACATGCTGATCCTCGACTACGGCACGCCCGAAAGCCTGGAGATCATCAAGCGACGCGCGCATGAGGCCGCCGCTGTTCTGGTTGAACCCGTGCAAAGCCGTCGCTTGGAATTCCGCCCCGTGGATTTCCTGCGCGAAGTGCGCGAGATCACCAAGCAGAGCGGCACCGCGTTCATCTGGGACGAGGTGATCACCGGCTTCCGCATGCACCCCGGTGGTGCTCAAGCCTTGTTCGGCATCAAAGCGGACATCGCGACCTACGGCAAGGTGATCGGCGGTGGCATGCCCATCGGCGCGATGTGCGGCAGCAGCCATTGGATGGACGCGCTCGATGGAGGGCCTTGGCAGTTCGGCGATGACAGCGTGCCCGAAGCGGGCGTCACCTACTTCGCGGGAACATTCGTGCGCCACCCGCTCACCATGGCGGCCGCGAAGGCTTCGCTGCTGCGAATGAAAGCACGGCCGGAGATGTACGACCAGCTCAACGACGGCACCGATGATCTCGCAGCGCGCGCCAATGCGCTCTTCAAACGGGAGAACGTCCCTTACTGGATGGTCAACTTCGGTAGTTGTTGGAAGGTGAAGTATGATGAGAGCGTGCCGTACATCGAGTTGTTCTTCGTGGCGATGCGTGAGAAAGGCATCCACATCTGGGACGGTTTCCCGTGCTTCATCACCACCGCGCATACCGCCGAGGACATCGATCGCGTACTGGCATGCATGGAGGCTACCGTGAAGGAATTGAAGACGGCCGGCTTCCTGCCCGACCGTACCTACGTGATCGAAAAAGTGAACCGCTCGCTCAACGGCCATGCCCGCAAATTGGCCGAGCGCGTGATCAGCGCGATGGATCCGCCTGCGCCGGGCGCCCGGTTGGGGCGCACTCCGAAAGGTGATCCCGCGTGGTTCGTACCCGATCCGCAACGCGCCGGGAAGTACCTGATGATGGTAACCGAAGACGAGACCCAAGAACTCCTTCGCCAAGGCTCCGGCGTTTGAAAATGGAGAAGTTCACCACCGACACCACGCTTGTTCCGGTCGATTTCGATCCGTTTGACGGCTCGTCCATCGAACGTACCGTGCCCACCACCGAGGCACAGCGCGAAGTGTTTGTCGCTTCGCAGATGGGTGTGGAGGCATCCTGCGCGTACAATGAATCCGTTTCGTTGCAGCTCACCGGCGCGCTCGATCGCAGCGCATTGGAGCAGGCGATGGCCACATTGATCCAACGCCACGAGGGTCTGCGCGCGGTGATCAGTGCGAACGGCATGCGCGTGATCGTGCATGAGGAAGTTCCCTTCTCGCTCCCCTTCACCGATCTGGGCGACAAGAGCGAAAGCGAACGCAAGAAGTCACTGGAGGCGATCGACAAGGCTGATATGACCTCGGCCTTCGACCTGGTACACGGTCCGCTGTTCCGCGCACAACTCATCCGGCTTTCAGGAAGCGAGCATCTGTTGCGCCTCACCGGTCACCACGCGATCTGCGATGGCTGGAGCCTCGGCATCATCATGGCCGATGTGAGCAAGCTCTACAGCGCGTTCGTGAAAATCGAAGTTCCGAAGTTGGAACCAGCAGTGCCTTTCACGGACTACGCACTCGCCGTGATCGACTTCGCGAAGAGCCCGGAGCACGCGAGCGTGGAGAAGTACTGGCTCGATCAGTTCAAGGGGCCGATCCCGAAGCTGGACCTGCCGACCGACCGCGCGCGGCCGCGGATGAAGACCTACAATGGCGACCGCCTCGATCTCGATCTGGATCCGGTCCTCACCCGCCAATTGAAGGAGATCGCCACGCGCAGCGGCGCGAGCTTCGTCACCGCACTGCTCACCACGTTCGAACTGCTGTTGCACGGGATCACCGGTGACAACGACATGGTAGTGGGACTGCCCGCCGCCGGCCAGAGCGACTTCAATATGAAGTACCTCGTGGGCCACTGCGTGAACCTGCTCGCACTACGCAGCCGTATCGACGACAAGAAACCCTTCATCGAACATTTGAAGGAACGCCGCACCGGCGTGCTCGATGCCTTCGACAACCAGAAGTACACCTACGGAACGCTCGTCCGCAAGCTGAACGTGCCGCGCGAACCCGGACGCATTCCGCTGGTGCCGGTCGTGTTCAATATCGACATGAACATGGACGATGGCGTGGCCTTCGAAGGGCTTGCTCATCGCTTCATCAGCAATGCGCGGCGCTACGAGAATTTCGAACTCTTCCTCAATGCTACCGGCAACGAGAACAAGTTGACGCTCGAGTGGAGCTACAACACCGACCTCTTCGATGCTGATACCGTCCGTGGTTGGATGCGTGATCTGGAAACGTTGATCGCGCGTGTGCATGCCGATCCCAGCCGGACCATCGGCGCGCTCACTTCGCAGGAGAACGCGCTTGAGCAAAGCCAGCTCCCGCCGGAGGAATGGCTTGGCACGGCCACCGACTACCCGCGCGTGAGCATGGGCAGGCTGTTCAAGGACGTGGCGAGAAGGTGGCCGAACAATATCGCCCTGGAGATCAACTCCACGCGCGTCACGTATGCCGAACTGGAAAAGCGTACGGATGATCTCGCCCGTGTGCTGATCGAAAAAGGCGTGCTTCACGGTGATCGTGTCGGCCTATGCTTCGATCGCAGCGTGGCCATCCAGACCTCCATGATCGCCATCCTGAAAGCGGGTGGCTGCTATGTGCCTTTCGACCTGAACTACCCTGAGGATCGTGTCCGGTACATGCTGGATGATTCACAGGTAAAGCTGATGCTTACGCAGCGCGATGTGCTCACGCGACTACCCGATCTCGGTGGTCGCGAAGTGCTGGTGGACGATCTCGGCAATGCCGACCCAGCGATGGTGAAGGCCGCTGCTGGACATGATCTGCGCGGCGGCGATCTGGCCACCCCGGAAAGCCCGGCGTACATCCTGTACACCAGCGGCAGCACGGGCAAACCGAAAGGTGTTGTCGTGCCGCACCGCGCGGTGGTGCGCTTGGTGCGCGACCAGAATTACCTGAAGTTCGGGCCTGATCTCACCTTCCTCCAACTGAACAATATCTGCTTCGATGCGACCAGCTTCGAACAATGGGGTGCCTTATTGAACGGCGCGCGTCTCGTTCTTCAACCACAGGCGAAAGCCACGATGAAGGAGATCGCCGAGGTGCTCCGCACATACAAAGTGGACACCTGTGTGCTCACTTCCGGCGTGTTCAACCTGATGATCGATGAGCATCTCAACGATCTCCGCGGCCTGAAGAACCTATGTACCGGCGGCGACGCGCAGAGCGTGCCCCACACCCGCAAAGCCTTGCGCGTGCTGGGCCCCGATGTGATGGTGAACGTTTACGGACCTACGGAGAACGCGGTGTTCGTGAGCTGCTACCGTGTGATGGACGAAGCGAGCATCGCGCACAGCGTGCCCATCGGGCCACCGGTACACAACACGCGCGCTTATGTGCTCGATGAAGCGATGCGCCAAGTGCCGATCGGCGTGAAAGGCGAACTCTATTGCTCCGGCGATGGTCTCGCGCTGGGTTACTGGAACCGACCGGAACTGACGGCCGAGCGATTTGTCCCCGATCCGTTCAGCCCGGTGAACGGAGCGAAAATGTACCGCACCGGCGACATGGCGCGCTGGCTGCCTTCGGGCGTCCTGGAATACATGGGCCGCGTGGACGATCAGGTGAAAGTGCGCGGGCATCGCGTGGAACTTGGCGAGATCGAGGCCACTCTCGACAGTGAAGGTTCGCTCAAGGACCGCGTGGTGATCGTGCGCTCCGACCAGCCCGGCGACAAGCAGCTCGTGGCGTATGTGATCCCGATGCCGAAGGAAGTTGGCGCGGTGGAGGATCCCGCCGCGCAGCAGATACTCGTCTCCCGGTTGCGCGGATACATCGCCAGCAAGCTGCCGGACTACATGATCCCCACGGCGTTCGTGGTGATGGAGCGCTTTCCGCTCAACCAGTCGGGCAAGGTGGATCGCAAAGCGCTCCCGCCGCCACGCTCTCGTATCCCGGTGATGCATGCCCATCATGTTGCACCGCGCAACCCGGTGGAAACAAAGCTCGCCGCGATCTGGAGCCAGGTGCTCGGCTTGGACAACATTGGCGTACACGACAACTTCTTCGACATGGGCGGCCACTCGCTCATCGGCATCTCGCTGCTCGCGCAAGTGGAACAGCAGTTCGGAAAAGTGCTCCCGCTGAAGGAACTGTTCATCGTGCCCACGGTGGCGCAAATGGCCATGCTGCTGAAGGAAATGGACGCGCTGGAGGAGTGGACGAACCTTTCCGCCATCCAGCCCAATGGCGACCGCGTCCCGGTGTTCTGCGTGCATGGCGATGAAGCGAACTACTTCCTGCCGAAGTATCTCGGCACCGATCAACCGTTCTATGGGATCTTCCACCAGGGAGAGGATGGGCATGTGATCCGGTGGACCTCTGTGGAGGAAATGGCCGCGCATTTCATCAACGAGATCCGCAGTGTGCGACCGCAAGGGCCCTACCTGTTGTGCGGCTATTCCTTCGGAGGCATCATCGCTTATGAAATGGCCCAGCAGTTCCGGGCCTCCGGTGAAGAAGTACCCATGCTGGCGCTCTTCGACATGTACGAACCGAACCAGTACTCCGAAGTGCTGAAGCGCGAGGGCAAATGGTACCAGCCGCTGAAAGACCTGGTGATGGATCGCGCGATCGACTACCTGCTGCGCAAAGGCAAGGTGCTACCACCGAAGATCAGGCACCACTACATCATCAATACATACAACCGCGCGATCAGGGAATACGAAGTGATGCCCTACAATGGCAAGATCACCTTGATGCGCACCACCGACAGCACCGGGCCGGCCGATATGGGCTGGGCCATGTTGGCCAAAGGCGGGATCGAGATCCGCAACGTGCCCGGCAACCACTATACGATGGTGAAGGAGCCCCATGTGGCCGCACTGGCCAACGAGCTGCGCGCGGTGATCGACCAGAACCTGCGGATGCGCGCCGCCGGGGCGTTGTGAGATGAACACATCGACGGGCCGCAGCCTCATCGTGCATTGCACGGCGTCGCGCGCCATAGTTCCTGAAGCCCGTGTCGAACCGGCGCTGCCGGAGAAGGGAATGATGCATGTGTGGTACGCCACCTTGCACGATCTGCTTCCGCGGAAGGACGAACTGAACGAACTGCTCGACCCCGTGGAACTGGAACGCGCGCAACGCTTCCGCTTCGAGAACGACCGCGAACGTTTTATCCTCGGTCATGGCCTGTTGCGCTCGTTGATCGGCAAATACCTGAAGCGTGACGGCTCCCTCGTGCGCATGGCGCGCGGGCCTTTCGGCAAGCCCTACCTCGAAGGCAAGGACCTGCGCTTCAACATGAGCGACACGAAGGATGCCGTCCTGATCGCCTTCGCGCATGCCACGGAGATCGGTGCCGACATCGAAACGATGGCCCGCGAGGT
>JANMKC010000328.1:0-1991 GCA_031371785.1 Flavobacteriales bacterium
CCACCAGCCTGCCCCCCGTGGAATAATCGGGATCACCCTCCACGCAAATGATGCGGCCATCGGAGGTCTCATGCACTCGATCGAAAAGTGGATAAACCTGACCGGTCATGTACCAGCGGACCCATATCGGCACGCCACTGGAGGACAACCTCATCACCGCATTATTATAGAGCATGCCCACGAGCACCAGGTCTCCATTGGCACAGGCGGTGATATCGAACGCGGCTCCGTTCGATCCAGGTACCACATACTTGATCTCCTTCGCCCAATCCTGATCGCCGTTCATATCAATATGCGCTACGACCGCGCCCGGACCATAAGCCCATGTGTTTGTCGCCGACCAGCTTGCGAGGTAGCAGCCATCATTCCCATCCGTTGACAATCCGGTGATCGGCCCTCCGACCTGGGCTGCGCTCATCTTCCATTCCTTGCTCCACACCACATCACCCTCTCCGGAAAATCGCATCATCCGTTGATAGTTCCCATGACTCGCTCCATTACCACCCCAGAGGTAGAAGCAGAGGATGAATCCACCTTGGGAAGTAGCTACCGTAAGTGGCTTCCAAACAAAAGATCCAGCGCCGTTGGCTATGGTCACCCGGATGATCTTGGACCATGCAAGGTTGCCGTTCATATCGATCTTCGCCACCTGTCTGTAGATCCAAGCCGAATCCAGCGTCCAAGGAAAAGAGCCGATCGACAGGCCCAAGGGCTGCCAAACGACGACCACCGAATTATCGTCAGTGGATCCCAAGTAGGAGAAGTTGGCCTGTAGACCGGTATCAAAATCGCGCGTCCATTGCACCTCGCCCTGTGCGTTCCATTTGGATATCGACCAAGTGCCTGCACCGTTCGCCACCGCGACCGACACAACTCCTCCATCGGTGGCGATGGTGGACAGATGCACTCCGCCCGTCCCAGCGGTGAAAGCCCGTTCATATCCGACCTGGGCCAATGACGAAGGAATAGTGAACACTACAGACAGCAGGAGGATCACGGCGCGTCTTTGTATCAACATGGTAATTGAGGTTTGGTCGGATCCGTTGAATTCACGGCAAGTGAAAGGTAGGTCTGCGGTGAAGACGCTTCAAGATCACCGGGTTGCCCGCAATGTCCTCGTTGTTGATCGTTGGATCAACGGCACAGGATCTTTGATCGATCCACCGCAACGATCCGAGCCTTAGCGGGTTAAGGATCACACGTCCTCTTCCTCCTCGTCATCATCGCTGCTGAAGACCGTCCCCATCATATCGGTGAAGCGGGTGGCGTCCACCAATGTGCTGCGGCCGATGCGGCTCTTCTCGGCGAGGCCGTGCAGGACGAACTCCATCCAGAGCGGTGCTTCGTCGGCATCGAGGTAGGCGTGCTTGCTCTTCACGAGATCCCGCAGGCCGGGCACTTCGTCCAGTGAAGCGCGATAGAGCTTGTCTGATGCGTCGTTCAACAGATCCAGTTCGCTTCCCTCGAAGTGCGTGATGATGTCGGCGTAGGGATCGGGCTGCTGCTTCTGCGCTTGTTGGCCTGAAGGCGCGCGCTTCTTCACCTTTTCCGGATCGGGGAACAAGCCGACGAAGACATTGCGCAAGTCCAGCCCCAGCAGGTGCTGCGCGACTTTCTCCGGTCCCTCCTGCTCGCCCTCGTATACCAGTTCGATCTTGCCGTTGATGGCGGGACTCACCGCGAAGAGATCGCTGATGCGCACGGTGGTGCGTTCGTCCTTGCTGCGCAACGCGCGGCGTTCGGCAGCGCTGATCACGCTTTCCAGGGCGCTGATGGTGAGGCGCGCGCTCACGCCGCTCTTGGGATCCACGAATTCGCTGGTGCGCGCTTCAAGGGCGATGCGCTCGATAATCACGCGGATGAGGTCGGGCACGCGCACACGCTTGATCTGCTCCTGCGGACTGCGCGCTTCCTGCGCGGTGATCTTCATGCCCAGCTCGATGCTCGCCGGATAGTGCGTGAGGATCTGCGCCTGGATGCGGTCCTTCAGC
>JANMKC010000461.1:0-5486 GCA_031371785.1 Flavobacteriales bacterium
TTCGAAGTCGAGCAGCTTCTTCGCGAAGTACGCTTCGCCCCAGCGCCAGTCGATGAGGAGGTGCTTCACGAGGAAGCTCGCCACGACCATTCGAACACGGTTGTGCATGTGGCCGGTGGCGTTCAGTTCGCGCATGCCCGAATCCACGAGCGGGTAGCCGGTTCGGCCTTCGCACCACGCTTCGAACTCACGCTCATCATTCCGCCATTCGATGCGGTCGTATGCGGGCTTGAACGAACGCTCCACATGCGGGAAGTGCCAGAGCACTTGCATGAAGAACTCACGCCAGATCAGCTCGTTCGCGAAGCTGTCGCTGAGTGCCAACGCCTGCTTCATCAATGCGCGCGGACTTACCGTGCCGAATCGCAAGTGAACGCTCATGCGCGAAGTGCCTTCCACACCCGGAAGGTTGCGCGTGAGGTGGTATTCCTTGATCAGGGCATCGTTCACCTCCAGTGGTGGCATCACCAGATCGGTTGGTCCGAAGCCGATGTCTTTCAGCGACGGCATTGGCAATGGTGCGATCTTCAGCAGGCGATGAAGGTGTTGATCGCTCGCGAACGGCTCCGCCATTTCCGGGTTGAACCGCGCGCGCCATCTGCGGCCATAAGGCGTGAACACCGTGTAGGGCGTGCCATCATCTTTCAGGATCTCGCCGCGCTCGAACAAGCTCGTATCCTTGTAAGTGTTGAACGCGATGCCGTGTTCCTTCAGCAATTCCGAAACTACGTGGTCGCGTTCATTGCTGTAGCCCTCGTGGTCATGGTTGGCGGTGACGATGGCGATGTCGTACGCATCCAGCAGGCGTTTCCAAACGTCGATGGGCCTTCCGTGTTCCACGATCAGTGAGCCACCGTGCCGTTCGAGTTCGACCTTCAGTGAAGCAAGGGCGCGATGGATGAAGTCCACGCGGCGATCGTGCGGATCATCGAGCCTGTCGAGAATGTCCGTGTCGAAAATGAAAAGTGGCAGCACGTCGCCATGTTCGCTCAGCGCGCGGAACAGGCCATGGTTGTCGCGCATGCGCACATCGCGACGGAACCAATGGATGCTGATGCGCGGCTTGGCCATCACGCTCGCTGGAGTTCCATGAATTGCTTCCACACCTGTGGCCAACAAATGCGCAACCACGGTGTGTAGTGCTCCGGTGAAGTATCGAGGTCATCGGCCAGATCGTTCATGCGCATCCATCGCACAGCGCCTACTTCCTCTTTGTCCGGTTCGGCCGGGCCTTCATGCTTTCCGAAGAAGACGTGATCCAGTTCGTGTTCGACAAGACCGTTCCCCATTTCGGCCTTGTAGGTGAAGGTGAACGCATGTTCCAATTCGCAGGTCATGCCCATTTCCTCTTTCAACCGGCGCACTGCGGCATCGCGAACATCTTCTCCAGGGCGCGGATGGCTGCAACATGTGTTCGTCCAAAGTCCAGCGCTGTGGTATTTGCCTTCGGCCCTTTGCTGCAAGAGCAAATGCCCTGCGCTGTTGAAGATGAAAACGGACAGTGCCCGATGCAATGCGCCATCCATGTGGGCCTGTAGTTTTTCAGCCGTGCCGAGCGCTTCGTCCCGTTCGTTCACCAGCACCACTTGTTCCAATTGTTCCGAGGATCCCATGTTCAGAGCATGCCGAAACTATGGCGCAGGTAGCTGGTGGTGAGCAACGCGATCTTCCACCGGTTCCGTACACGCACCCGCTCGTGCATGATGCGTTCCGTTGGCAACGCGCGGATCTTTTGGAACAAGGTCTTGTAGTAGACGAACGCGACATACACGCCGAAGCGTGAGCCTCGTGGCAGGTTGCGGATCCCGCTGATCGCCGCGTCGAAATCCTGCTCGATGTCACATTCGACGGCGCGTTTGTCAGCAACCGTCATGCGCGCCACATCGATATCAGGAAAGTACGTGCGCCCCAGGTTCTGGTGATCGTCCTTCAGGTCGCGCAGGAAATTCACTTTCTGGAAGGCGGATCCCAATCGCATCGCAGCTGGCTTCAGGCGTTCGTAGAGCGAATGGTCGCCTTCGCAGAACACCCGCAGGCACATCAGGCCCACCACTTCGGCGCTGCCGAGTATGTACCGCTCATAGCTCCGCTGATCGTGACGCGCATCGGTCAGGTCCATCGCCATGCTGTTGAGGAAAGTTTCCCATAGGTCGCGCTCGATGCCATAGCGATGAACGGTGCGTTGGAAGCTGTGGAGGATCGGGTTCAGGCTTATGCCATCCGTGATCGCGCGGTCAGTGTCCTCGCGGAATCTCTCCAGCAATGCGCGCTTGTCATGCGCGTGGAAGGTGTCCACGATCTCGTCCGCGAATCGCACGAATCCATAGATGGCATGGATGCCGTCGCGGTAACGGGTGTGCAACGAGCGCACGCCGAGCCGGAACGATGTGCTGTAGGTTCCTGTGGTGCTGCGGCTCGCTTTCGCGCAGACGGTATCGTAGAGCGCTATCGAGTTCATGCGGGTTGTGTTACCCGCTCCATTTTTGAAGTGGGCACGGGATGTTCTTTTTCGATGAGGTCCGCCACCACTTGGCCGCTGATCAGCGCCGGTGGCACACCGGGACCCGGTACGGTAAGCTGTCCGGCGAAATAGAGGTTCTTCACTTTGCGGCTCTTCATGCTGGGCCGCAACGGACCGGTCTGCATGAGCGTGTTCGCCAAACCGTAGGCGTTACCTCGGTACGAATTGTAGTCTGCCGAGAGGTCGTTCAAGCAATAGCTGCGTTTTACAACCACATGCGGGCGCGGATCACCGCCGATGTGTTCCTGGATGCGATCCATCACCACGCTGAAGTAGTGCTCGCGCATGGCCTCGCTATCGTCCAAGCCGGCAGCGATCGGGATCAGGATGACGAGGTTCTCGCAGCCCGCAGGCGCCGTTGACGGATCTGTTCTGCTCGACCGGCTCAGATAGAAGAGCGGCTCGCGCGGCCACTTGGGTACACTGTAGATGTCCTCACTGTGCGCGTCCAATGGCTTATCGAAGAAGAGCGTGTGGTGCTCGAGCACATCAAGACGGCGAGCGATGCCGAGGAAGAACATCAATGCGCTCGGTGCCATGATGCGGCCTTTCCAATACTGCGGCGTGTAGCTGCGATGTTCTTTGTCGAGCAGGTGTTTTTCGACATGATGGTAATCCGCAGCGGCGATCACCACATCGGCCTTCATTGTTCCGCTGGTCGTTTCCACCCCTGTCGCGCGCCCGTTCTCGACAAGAATGCGCGTCACGTTCTCATTCAGCTTCAATAGCACACTATTCTCTTCGGCTACGCGCTGCATCGCAGCCACCACGCTGCCCATGCCGCCCATCGGGTACCAGGTGCCCAGGGCGATATCCGCATAGTTCATCAGGCTGTAGAGCGCAGGTGTGTCCTGTGGCGCGGCACCGAGGAAGAGTGCCGGGAATTCCATCACGTGCCGGATGCGTTCGCTCTTGAAGTGCTTTCGCACATGGGTGCGCAATGAACTGAGCACATGCGTGCGCATCAGGCCGCCGAGCACTCCGGGATGCGCATACTCCAACCAACTGAGCGATGGCCGGTACACCAGTTCGTTCATGCCCAGCTCGTACTTGATCCGCGCTTCTTCCAGGAAGCGATGCAACGCTTGCGCCGCTCCGGGCTCTTCACACTCGAACAATTCCTGCACGGCTGTTGTTCCAGCCGGAACATGCCACACATCGTTCTTCCCGAAGACCACCGCATAGCTGGGATCGAGCCGCACCAGTTCATACAGGTCTTCCACTTTGCGATCGAAGCGAGCGAAATAGCGGCTGAAGACCTCCGGCATCCAGTAGAAACTGGGTCCCATGTCGAAGGTGAACCCGTCCTTGTTCCAAACGCGCGCCCTGCCACCGGGCTCAGCGTTCTTTTCAAGCACGGTAACGGCAAAGCCCTTACGCGCCAATGATGTGGCGGCGGACAAGCCCGCGAAACCGGACCCGATGACGATCGCTTTGGAAGGCAAGTTGGTGGTAGTGGTACAACGTACGGGGGGATCCCCGCAATGGATCAGCGCGTTGAAAAAATTCGGGCTCAGGTCGCCGTACGCCATCGCCGGGCCGAAAGGAACGCTGCGCAAACGAGCATTAGGTTCCCGATGCCGAGCGCGCCCATACCAGCGATCCGGTTCTCGATGGCGCTGCCCCAGAGATCCGTGCTGCGCAGTGAATAGAGAGCTACGCCGACAAGGAACAGCACGAGCACCAATGGATCCCACTTGGTGAAAAGATGGGCAAGCATGAAGACGATCAGCGGCAGAGCGAAGAGGAAATGTTCCTGATCGGTGATCACGAGGTTCGGCACCAAGGCGAACGCGGCCCAGATGCCGACGGCTTCGTTCATCGCCGATGCTTGGGGTGAACTTGCAGGGGATCTTCTGCCGCTCCACCAAGCAAGGAAAGCAGCGACAGCAGCGATGAACAAGAGGCCGAGCCAGGGAGGTGCTGGTGAACGTGAGCGATGCAACATCGACACGAGGGTGTCCGGGCTGATGAGGTAAGTGCTGTGCTCCCGCATGGCTTCGATCCATTGCATATTCAATAGGAACGCTGACCTGGGGCCGAGGGCGATGAAGGGGATCGTGATCCCGACCAGAACAGTGGCCGCCGCGAACGACAGTGCACGCCAACGCATACGCGCGGCAAGCGGTATCGCGATGAGCATCAGGTAGGGTTTCGTAAGCCACAACGCCCCGAAGAGGATGCCCGCGAACGTCTGGTTCCCTTCGAGCAGCGCTTCCGTCGCGATGATCACGAGCAGCACGAGCCAGAGGTTCACATTGCCGAGGTGGAGTTCGCGCGCGAGCAGGACAACGATGCAGAGCAGACCCAGCATTGCCCGGAGGAATATGCGCGGCGGAAATGTTCCGGAGATATGCCGCATCAGCAGGTGCTCCATGCGAACGAAAGACCAGCCGAGCGCCACGCCGATCAATAGGAAATGGATGGTGGCCGCGACCTTGAAAGGCAACAATGCCGCCGGTACGAAAGCGATGGCAACGATGGGCGCGTACTTGTAGAAGCCGGTGTCCTCGCCGAATGGAACTCCATATACCGCCCGACCATGCACGAGCGCATCGGCAGCGCTCCAGTACACACGGAAGTCGCTCAGCCAGAAACGGCCGTTCAGGAATTCCAGCAACAACGCCGCAGCGACGAGCAAGGCGATGATGAGGAGGAAGGGACGCACTTCGCGCGGCATGCGGGCAGCGAAGATCGCAGCATCCCGGCCCGGATCACTTCCGGCGGTAAAGCCTGGCGTCGCCGTTGGGTGAACTGGCGACCAGGTCGAAGCGAGCGGCCAATTGCCGACGAACATCCATCGTGCAACTGTCCGTGATCGCGTCGTTCATTTTCCATGTGAGCACATGGTCCACCAATGGATGGCCATTGTCCGCATAGCGATCGATATGAACACAAGGACGGTTGCTGCGAGTGAAATCGCCGATGGGATCGTAGGGCAGGAGTTCGGGCCGCCATCGCACGG
>JANMKC010000492.1:0-1680 GCA_031371785.1 Flavobacteriales bacterium
GGTGCGCCGCTGACCACGCAACCTCGTGGTGCCAGCAACCCAGCACCGACCGCCGCAGATGCTCATGCATTCAGCACCGAGGCGACTTTCATCGGGGATGCGTGCTGGATGCGACCGCTGCCGAGCGTGATGGTGGTGACGCTGGGAACGGATGCGAGCCCGACGGTAGCACATCCGGAGGATCCCTATGTCCTGCGCGATAAGCGGTTCTTCATCGGCCTTCAACTCGATAGGACGCGCGTGAGCGGCGAATGGCGGGGATCCGGGGAAGAGGTGGCGGCCTTGAACAGCAGCGAAACGTGGATGGACCGGAAAGGGCTAGGCGTGGTCGGAGGGCTACGGTGGCGCAGTGGCTTCCATGTTGGGCTGGCGGTCGGCATTTCGCAGCAACGATCCCGCTTCCTGCGAACCATGACGATCCCCGGCGATACCAGCAACACGTTGGATACCATGTGGATCGCCACACCGGCCGGGCCGCAAACGGTGTACACCTGGGACATCGTCCCCGTCACCATCGCGGAACCGGGCATAGAGGAGCGCACCGTGGCAACGAACACCTACACGCAATTGCGCTTTGCGCCGGAGTTGGGGTATGGCCGTCGCTTTGGTCGTTGGTCCGCAGGGGTACGGGCAGGGCCGGTGATGACCGCCACACTGGCCCGCACTGGCAAAACGATCGTGCCCGACCCGGTGCAACCGGATGGCAATGAGGCCCCACGCAACCCGCCCATCGTGGTTTCCGTGGATGACAGATCCGTGGATGAACGCTTCCGTTTATCCTATGGCGCATTCGCGGGTCTCGATCTGAACTACCACCTGACCGAAGGCCTCACCATTGGCGCCGGGCCAGCATGGTCCACCAACGTTGTCGGCACCGGTGGTGCCATACCCGTTGCATCGCTGAGCGAACTTGGCGGCACCTTCCGCTTGTTGTTCAACCTGCCCGAACGAGAACGCAAGGCCCCATGAACGCAGCATCACAAATCCCGATGAAGTTCGCCGCTCCTTTGCTGTTTTCATTGATGACCGCAGGTGCATCGGCCCAATGCGGTGGCGTGCGCCCCGCCTTCGAGTGGCATTCGGAAAGTGGCACGATGTACTTCACGGACATCACGGACCATGCATTCCAGTGGCCGGACAGCATCACATGGACCAGTATCTCAGGCATCAATGCACAGGGGACGAGCATCGTACATTTATACCCAATAGCTGGTATAGACACGGTGACCTTGGCCGTTTGGCGGAACGCCTGCGCGATATCGACGAGGGCGGTGGTACCTCATGGTGGACAATCGGACCAATGCCTTTCCCCGGTTTTCAGCAGTTTTTATTGGGCTCCCAACGGCAACAATGCCATGGTATTTTATGACGCGAGCAGCACGGGAGGTCAGCAGGTGGTGAACTTCTGGGACTTCGGTGATGTCGCGATCGACCTCAGCCCGGACCCTACCCACTTCTACCTGTATCCGGGAGCCTATGACGTGTCGCACACGATCGGCACAGTGGACTCCAGCACCTTGTGCATGGCGGGCAAGGCGGAGCGCATTTTCGTGGACGGCAACACGAGCACCTGTGATACCTCCCTGTTCCTGTCGATGACCGCGAACTTCCTGGGGGGGTCCACGTCCTTCGATGCCTCCGTTGCGGTGTTGAACCCGGCGCTGGAGATCATCAACTCCG
>JANMKC010000342.1:0-10597 GCA_031371785.1 Flavobacteriales bacterium
GTGAACGGACCCGTCGCCGAATCATTGTTCGCGTTCATGTGCATATTCAACGAGCTGATCCATCCACTGTCCGCGCGCATCAGGAGAAGGTTCTCGCACATGCTGTTCGCGGCGGTCAACGGCATGTCCCTTAGCGTGGCGTCGAGGGTGAACGCATCGTGCTTCGCATCCATCGGGGCGCGGAAGATCCCGTGCAGTGCGCCCACTTCGAAGAGCTTCGCATCCACCACCCCGCGCAGTTCCTTGCCCTCCGCTCGCAGCGTGTCGTTGCTCACGTTCAGCAAGCTGACCCCGATGTCCGTCATGTGCATGTTCCCGTATCCGTTCGCCACCTCGAACCGTTCCGCATAGATCATTTCCGCGTGGATCAACCGGATGGTGTCCACAGTGATCCCGAAGGGGATCCGGTGCAATGCGGACATAGGCAGGGGCTTGAAGTGGGACGGGTCTTCGGGCATCGACTTGTCCAGGAAGACGTCGAACCAGACCCCATCGACGATGACCTGACCTACGTTCACGTTTCGTTCCGCAAGGGTCTTGTCCAGATCGAAACGTGCGATGCTGATGCGGCCGACCCGAAGGTTGTAGATGCTCGTCATCTCTTTCAGGAACTCATGCGTGTTCTTCCGATCGATGCGCGGCGTGTACCGCAAGGAGTCGATCATCGCGATGCCTTCCGGATACAGCAGCCCCACATGCCCGATGGAGAGGTCGTACAAGGGCGGCAGTTGCTTCCGCACATCATCGATCCCCAGCTGCGCCTTCGCCATTTCCCACCGGGCAGCTCTACCGGGTGCCGGAAGCACGACATGCAGTTGTTCCACACGCAGGTCCATTCGCCCCAAGCTGGTGACCGCCGAACCGTTGGACAGGTCGATCATTGTTCCGCTGGCGTTGCTGATCACCAGTTCGCCGATGCTCACCGGATCGGGCGCGTTGGGAGCGGGGTCCGTCCTCACACGCGTTGAGTCGGCTGCGCCCCGGGATGCATAGGTGAAGCCCAGGACAGGCGTGTTCAAGCGCAGGGTGGCCAGGTGGATCTCCGCATCCACCAGAAGGTGCCAATAGGAAAGCCCGCTCACGGAAATGCTGCCAGCATGTATGGAGAACATCGGCTGGCCATATCCTGTGCGCAGCCTGTCCAGGAACGAACTGGTGTCGGCCTCCAAGGCGATGTCCGCGATCGTCATGTCGCCCCCAATAAGATCGATATCCACTTTCCCGATGTTCAAGGTATAGGCGGGGCCGCCGAGCTTCATCACCACGGACCGAAGCTTCTCGAGCACTTCCCCGCGCATCCACTCGGACCGCAGAACCACACGCCCGGCCAGAGCGATCATGCCAATGATGAACAGCAGTATCGCGGCTTTTCGGGCGCGAGAGCGCCATGGGTTCGGAGAGGTGGGCAAAGGAGTGGACGGCCGCACTATAGCGCGCAGCCGTTCCCCAGCCCTTCAGATCGCACGCCGCTCGTTCGATGGTTGCCGGATCCGATCGCTTGGGGCATGCGATTCCCCGCAAAGTGGAATATCCACCCCACGCTCCGTGCTCATCCGAGGACACCTTTTGAGCTTGGCTGAACCTTGCAGTGCCGCGTCAGTAGTGATCCTTTGCGCCATGGCCGCCTTGTGTTCCCTTCCATGGAACGGCATTGGCACGAGCGGAAGAAACCACACACCCATGAGAACCACCACACAGTACACCTTGGCGATCGGTGCCTTTGCCGGCAGCCTGCTTTTCGCAAGCTGCACCAACACCCCCGCTGAGCAAAAGCAGGAAACGGACAAGAAGATGGACCAGATCCAGGACAAGATGCTGGACGCCACCGTGGCCAATACCCCGGCCGCATGGGAGAAGGAACGCGCCGACATTCTCCAAGACCTGCGTGATCTGCGGGACAACATCGACAAGAAACTGACGGAGACGAACGTGACCCTCGCGGACAAGAAACTGAAGCCGAGCGAACGCACGGACGCGGAAGCCCTGAAGGCTGAACTGACGAAGGAGAAGGCTTCCGTGGAGGATATGGTACAACGGGCAGAGAACGCCACGGATGCCACGTGGAGCACTACGAAGGCCGACATCAAAAAAGGTTCGGACGATGTGAAGTCCTGGTGGGCACGCCTGAAAGAGAACGTGGACAAGAAGACGAAGTCCGATAATGATAATGATGGTCACTAGATCATCGTTGGCTTGACATTTTGGTGGAAGTGTCAGGCGCGGAACGGCATCCTTCGGGGTGCCGTTCCTGTTTTGTGACCCATCGTCGTCGGGTCGAAACACCACGGATCGTGGAACATGTTCCACACCGCATCGCTGGGTCCGGAGTCTTCTTGTCCTTGATCCCTATGGCCGAGGGCAGATAGTACACTGGCACATGATCGGAGCCACGGTGGATCCCGCCATGACCAACCAGATCCTCGATGCCGTCGCCTTGCCGCACACATTCCAGAACCGGATCTGGACCACGTTCAACAAGTATATTCCCGATCCCTACCTGCTCGGCTTGGCGAAGCGCTCGAAATGTTCGGCCGAACAACGCAGCAACCTCTACCTGCTCGCTGACCAGATCCTGGCCTTCAAGGTGCCCGGGGATTTCGTGGAACTCGGTTGCCATGAGGGCCAGACCGCGCGCGTGATCGCCTCCGTGCTCGAACATCACCACGCGGACCGCGCCTTCCATGTGTTCGATGACTTCCTCTACGACGCATCGGGGAACGGTAACGTTCGGGAGAGGCTGGAGCTCCATTTCCAGAAGAGCGGGCTGAACAGGCCGTTGATCCATCAAGGCGATTTCTGGGTCACCCTGCCAGACCAGCTTCCAACTGAGATCGCCTTCGCGCACTTCGACTGTGGTGTCGACGACCTGCCCGAATTCCATTGCCAGCGGATGGCGCGTTGTCTCCAAGCCGTCTATCCGCGCATGGTTCCGGGGTCCATCGGCGTATTGATGGACTACCACGATCACGACCGCACCGCAGGAGGAGGAAATGCCCACCCCGGCGTGAAGATGTCCTGCGACCATTTCTTCAAAGAGAAACCCGAGTGCATCCAGATCCTCTACGGCGGAAGATGCTCGCATGCGTTCTTCCGCAAGGTCTGGTGAGCAGCACCGGGAACAGAACTCCACATTCACCACCACCAACAAGCCATGAAGACCCTGACCAGGAAGTCCAGCGCAAAAGCCACCAACGGCTCCGCCGAAACACCCACGTTCTACAAGACCGCCAACGATCTCCCGATGAGGTCGCGCGTGGAGATCAACACCTTGCTGAACAAGCGCCTCGCTGACGCGATCGACCTGCACATGCAGATGAAGCAGGCGCACTGGAACGTGAAGGGGCCCAACTTCATCGGGCTGCACAAACTCTTCGATGAGATACACGAGGCCACGGGAGAATACGTGGACACCATCGCCGAACGCGCGGTGCAGCTCGGTGGCATCGCCCAGGGAACCGTACGCATCGCAGCGAAGCGCACGCTGCTGCCGGAATATCCACGCGACATCGCCGAAGGACCAGCCCATGTGAATGCGGTCTCCATCGCCCTGGCCGCATTCGGGCATGAGGTGCGCCAGAGCATTGATGAGGCCGATGAACTGAACGACGCGGACACGGCGGACATCTTCACCGAAGTATCGCGCGGCATCGACAAATGGCTGTGGTTCGTTGAGGCGCACGCGCAAGCATCCAAGTAAGCCAGCGAACATTTCCACATGGAGATCGCGATCGCGCTTGTACAAATGGAGATCGCTCCGAGCGATCCGATCAAGAACCTGGAACGCATGGACCAGTTCGTGCGCAACGCCAAGAAGCAAGGTGCAGAGTTGGTCGTGTTCCCGGAAGATGCCGTGTGCGGACCCTTGAACGGGCAGGTGGACTTCGTGGTCTATGCGCCGGAATATCTCGCGCACTTCCAAGCGCTCGCCGTGAAGCATACGATCGACATCGTGCCCGGTTCATGGACCGTGGCCGAGAACGGGCTGTTGTACAACCAAGCGCATTATTTCAACGCGGATGGTTCGCTCGCGGGCACCTACCGGAAGATCAACCTGTGGGAAACGGAGAAGCTCCGCCTTGCGCCGGGAACGTTCGCTTCGGTATTCCCCACGCGTTTCGGCCGTGTGGGGTTGATCATCTGTTGGGACCTCTCCTTTCCTGCCATGTTCGCCGAAATGGTCGCGCAAGGCGTGGAACTGGTGATCTCGCCTACCTACTGGTCCTTCACCAGACCCAGTGGTGAGGTACACGATGTGATCGATGACGAGATACTCCTGATCGATTCGCTGTGTACCACGCGCGCCTTCGAGAACAACATCCTGCTCGCGTATTGCAACGCCGCCGGTGAATTGAGCACTCCGGATGGCGATACCGTTCTGTCCGGTCGCTCCCAGATCACGCATCCCGTGAACAAGGTGGTGGTGAAGGCGGAAGGCCATGTGGAAGAACTGCTCTTTGCGCGGCTGATCCTTGAACGCGCACCGGTGACCCTCCCGATCAGCATGTAAGGATCAAATAGCACGACCGATCTCGTCCCTTCCGGTCGGCGGGCGGTCGATCGGGGCTTATCTTCCCCGTTCGTTGCTCAAGACCGCCTCCGGTTCCGTGTTCGCCCCCCCCCCCCGCGTGAACCTCGCCACCCCATCCCTGCGCGACTTGGCCGAAAGGCTGCTGGCTGAGGAGCGAGAGAAAAGCGCGGCGACAAAAGAACCCGGCGTGGTGAACGTTGTTGGCAGATTGGGTGGCCAACTCACCAAGCTGGCAGGCGTTGCGGGGTTCCATTCCCTCCTTTCTCGAGCACTGGCACTGGCGCGCACGGAAGTGGACTGGCTGGGCACGATATCGGTTGAACCGGATGGAAGACTGGCAGGTTTTGACGGGCAAGCGGCCACCTCGGACAAGGACGGAACAACGCAAGGCGAGATCGTGCTCGTGGCGCAGTTGCTCGGCTTGCTCAACACCTTCATCGGCGAACCACTGACCCTGCAATTGGTGCAAAAAGCATGGCCCGATATATCCATGCACAACGAACCTCCCGGCAAAAGCCGCACTCCATGACCGCACGCACCAAAGTCACCATCAACAAACTGCCCACCGGCGTTCCGGGGCTGGACCAGATACTCGGTGGCGGGCTGCCGGAGTTCTCCTTCAACATCATCGCCGGCACACCCGGCTGCGGCAAGACAACGCTCGCCCACCAGATCGCTTTCGCCAACGCCACGGCGGAACGACCGGCACTGTACTTCACCATACTCGGTGAACCCGCGCTGAAGATGCTGCGCTACCAGCAGCAGTATGATTTCTACGACGAGGGGAAGATGGGCACTTCCGTCCGCTTCATCAACCTGAGCGAGGTGGTGCTGAAGGGCGATTGGGATGAGGTGCTCGCAGCCATCGTGAAGGAAGTGGAAGCCGCGAACCCTGCGATCGTGGTGGTGGATTCGTTCCGCAGCCTCGTGCGCAAGGGGCAACCCGCCGCCAACGAAATGGACCTGCAAGGCTTTGTGCAACGCTTGGCCATGCACCTTACCAGCTGGCAGGCCACCACCTTCCTGCTGGGCGAATATTCAGAAGCCGAACTCCGCGGAGATCCGGTCTTCACCGTAGCGGACGGATTGATCTGGCTGCACCAGAGCATGAACCGCAACAGCATGGTGCGCAAGCTGCAGGTGATGAAGTGCCGCGGGCAGGACACGCTGCCGGGCATGCACATCTTCCGGATCACCGATGCCGGACTGCAAACCTTCCCGCGCATGCTGGGCCTTGCTCCTTTGCAGAACCAGAAGCGCACCGGTCGCCGACTTTCCACAGGCATCCCTGAGTTGGACATGATGATGGGCGGCGGCGTTCCGGAAGGCGACAGCATCCTCGTGGCAGGTGCCAGCGGCACTGGCAAGTCGATCCTCTGCACGCAATTCATCGCCGAAGGATTGCGCCAGGGCGAAGCGGCCATCATCGCCGTGTTCGAGGAGCGCCCTGCGGAATACACGAACCGTGCATCCACGTTCGGGTTGGACCTGAGGACGCCACAGCAGCGGGACAAACTGGAGATCCTCTACCTGCGCCCCTTGGATCTTTCCGTGGACGAAGCCTTGTACGAGATCATGCAAGCGGCGCAACGGGTAGGGGCCAAACGGCTGGTGATCGATTCGCTCGCCGGTTTCGAACGCGCCCTCGCTCCGGACTTCCGGGAGGATTTCGAGGAGTCGCTCTACCGCATGTTCGTCGCCCTCACCGGCATCGGCGTCACCATCATGAGCACCTTGATGCTGGAGGAATCCTTCACCAAGCCCCCGGCCAGCAACTACTCCATCTCCTTCCTCACCGACGACATCCTCCGCATGCGGTACGTGGAGATCGACGGGCAGATGCGCAAGATCGTGATGGTGACCAAAATGCGCGGCGGCGATCACAGCAAGCACATCCGCGAATACGAGATCACCTCGCGGGGTATCGAATTGAGGACTTACGGGCTCGAGGGCTATCGTGGCCTCACCACCGGAGTGCCCGAACGGGCGGGTAGTGGAGCGTGAACCTATCGAAGATGAGAATAGCTGGATAGGTAGTTGTTGGTTGTTGGTTGTTGGTTGTTGGTTGTTGGTTGTTGGTTGTTGGTTGTTGGTTGTTGGTTGTTCGGCAATGACAAAAGCAGGACGATCATTCACCAGCGATCAGAGATCTGGAACCAACAACTGTTCGATCACCTCGCATGGATCATGAGCAAGGACACGCCCATAGCGACAAACACCCGTGCGCTGGAGCAGATGGTCTACCATGCGGTCATGGAATTCTCGCCATGGCCCATGGCGGAGGTGGAGGGCGCAACGCATGTGGTGCAGGCCATCAACCCCGCCTTTTGCGCGTTGCTCGAAAAGACCGAAGAAGAAGTGCTCGGCAAGCGCCTCGCCCAACTCCTCGCCGAAGACCACGCCACCCACGGCCTCTTGGATCGTGTGCTGAACACAGGAGAAGCGGCAACGCATGTGGAAACGGAGATCGACACCCCGGGGCCGAGGTATTGGTCCTACACCTGTTGGCCGGTACAAGCCAAGGACGCCCGACATGTGGGCCTGATGATCCAAGTATCGGAGACCAGCGCCGCGGATCGGCAAACGCGCGAGGTGAACGAAGCACTGCTGATCAGCGCTGTGCAGCAACATGAGCTCACCGACGTGGCCGATCGGTTGAACTTGCAGTTGGTCAACGAGATCGCGGAACGCGAAGAGGCGGAGAAAGCCTTGCGCGAGAGTGAAGAGTTCAACCGCAGCATCACCGACAGCAGTCCGGATTGTATCAAGATCCTGGACCTCGAAGGGAACCTGATCTCCATGGCGGACCGCGGGCAGAAGTTGTTGTGCATTCCCGACATCGGTCCTTATCTCAACACTCCGTGGGTCGAGTTCTACCCGGGTGAAGAGGATCGCTTGGAAGCGATGGCAGCGGTGCGGAAGGCCGCAGCAGGCGGTGAAGGGAACTTCATCGCCTTCTTCGCCAATCTGCGCGGCGAACCCAAATGGTGGGACGTGCGCATTTCGCCTATCCGCGATGCCGACGGTACCCCCACGAAGTTGCTCGCCGTGTCGCGTGATGTCACCGAGCGCAAGCAGAAAGAACTGAACCTCGCGTTCCTGGCCTCCGTGAGCAAGGATCTCCTGCGCTTGACGAACGTGGATGATATGATGCGCGTATTGGGCAAGGACATGGGTGCGTACCTGCGGCTCTCCCAATGCGCTTTTGTGGAGGTGGATGAAGAGGTGGGCGAAGCGGTGGTTACCCATGATTGGCATCAGGAAGGTCGACAGAGCTTCGTGGGTACTTACCGGTTGAAGGACTTCTTCACGGAGGAATTCCAGGCACGGATGCGTGCTGGCGAACCGTTCATTGTGCGCGATAGCACTACTGACCCGCGCACCACCGCCGCCAGCTTCGAAGCGCTGGACATCCGTTCCGTGGTGATCGCCCCGCTGCTTCAGGAAGGGCGATGGCCGTTCGTGATCTGCGTCTACCATACCGAAGCTTACGATTGGCGCGCCGACGAGGTGGAGCTGGTGAGCGAACTGGCCGCGCGCATCTGGACGCGGCTGGAGTACCTGCGCACGGAAGAGGCGTTGCGCGAAAGCGACGAGCGGCTCCACCTGGCGTTGGATTCGGCCGAATTGGGTACGTGGAACCTGGATCCGGCGACCAACCTGTTCAGTGTGGACGAGCGTTACCAAAGCATCTTCGGCATGGTGGGGTCGTCCCTTCTGCTGAAGCAAGGGTTCGATACGGTACACCCGGAGGATCGCGATCGCGTTGCCCGAACGGTGGAAGAGGCGATGCGGTCCGGCGGGAACCCGCAGGTGGAGATCGAATACCGGATCCTGCATCCCGATGGATCCGTGCATTGGGTGGTTTCCAAGGGTCGTGCGTTGTTCGAGAACGAAGGATCGACACCAACGCTCTCGGGCTTCGCGGGCACCGTGGCCGAGATCACTGAACGCAAACAATTGGAGCTGGCCTTGGAACAGACCGCGAAGGACCTCGCGGAAATGGACCGCCGAAAGAGCGAGTTCCTCGCCACCCTCGCGCACGAACTGCGCAATCCGCTCGCGCCGTTGCGCAATGGACTTGAACTCCTGGAAGTGTCCGGACATGACCCTGCCACCTGGGACCATTCGCGTGACATGATGAAGCGGCAGCTGGACCACATGGTGCGGCTGATCGATGAGCTGATGGACCTGAGCCGCATCTCGCGCGGCACCGTTGATCTGCGGGTGGAACGCGTCGATCTGTGTACGGTGCTGGATCAAGCGGTGGAGGCGTGCAGGCCGCTGATCGAACGCCATGAACACACCTTCGTGCTGGACCTGCCCGACAAACCCGTGATGGTGGAAGGTGATCCCCTGCGGCTGGTCCAGGTGTTCAGCAACCTGCTGAACAACTCCGCCAAGTACACGGACAATGGGGGTTCCATCGCCCTGCACCTGGCCCAAGGGCCGGACGAGGCGTGCGTGACCGTAGAGGACAATGGCATCGGCATAGCGGTTGACCAGTTGGTGAAGGTCTTCGACATGTTCGCACAAGTGGAGCGCGCGAACGACCGCGTGCAAGGAGGCCTCGGCATCGGCCTGAACATCGTGAAGCATCTGGTGGGCATGCACGGTGGCCGCATCGATGTGCGCTCCGATGGTCTGGGCAAAGGCAGCAGTTTCACCATTTGTCTTCCCTTGTCCGCCGCGCGTGAACAGTCGAAGTCGCCTCCCGATGCGGCATCAATGAAGAAAACCATCGCGCCGCAACGCATTCTTATTGTCGACGACAACATAGATGCGGCCACCATGATGGGCCTCTTGCTGGGCAAGATGGGGCATCAAGTTTCCGTGGCCTACAACGGGGAAGAAGCACAGGTTACCGGTGCGGCCCTTGATCCGGATGTGGTGCTGATGGACCTCGGCATGCCCGTGATGGACGGCTTCGCCGCGTGCCGCGTGATGCGCGAAACCCCCTGGGGCAAGAAGGCGCTGATCGTGGCCCTTAGCGGTTGGGGGCAGGACGAGGACCGCGCAAAGAGCCAAGCGGCGGGCTTCGATCACCACTTGGTGAAACCCATCGGGGTCGATCAGCTTATCGCGGTGATCGCGGAGGTGAAGGGCCGTGGGCCTCTCTCACCATAGAGGAAGGAACCACGGATGAACACGGATGAACACGGATACAGGATCCATGGATCAGCCGGGCCCCTTCCTCATGGCTATCGCTTCTTATTTCCCACCCCGGCGCTCGGGTGTTTCCCGAGTGCCATGCGCTTGCAACCGCCTCTGGCGGCCTCCGGCAGCTTTCGTGAAGCTGCCATAAGCAAACTTCAGCGTACACCAACGGGCCGGAGGCCGAGAGTATGCGGCACTCGGGAAACACCCGAGCGCAGGTAATAGGACCCTGCGCTCGACAGTCTCCTCGCTCAGGGTCCCGATGACGGAGACCCTGAGCGAGGAGAAGTGCTGGCACACAACTTCGTCACGCTCACGTCATGCTCGCGTGCAGTTCCGCATCTGGCACAAACATTTGAGCTTAGTGCATGCAACCCCATCCACATGCGCATATTGGTAGTTGATGATAACCAGGATGGGGCGCGTACGACGGCGCGAGTCCTTGCCATTAGCAAGCACCTGGTCCAGGTGGCCTTCAATGGTGCTGTTGCTGTGAAGGAGGCTGCGCTATTGCAGCCTGAGGTGGTCCTCTTGGATATCAGTATGTCCGGCATTGATGGTTATGAGACCTGCCGTATCATCAGAAAGATGCTGGGGGACAAGGTGTATATCATCGCCATCACCGGATGGGGAAGTGTGGAGGATCGGCAACGGTCGCGGGATGCGGGCTTTGACGAGCATCTGCTGATACCCGTGGACTGGAAAGTGCTCAAACCGCTCCTGTTGACGGTGGAGGCTTCAGCCAAGAACCCAGGGGGTCCCGAAGTGGAGACCGCTGAGTGAGGAATGGATCGAAGAACACATCACTCGCCAGATCCCCGTACTCGCGCGAGCGTCCTTCGCTCGTGCGTTGCTGGACTTCCATTCGTGCGTGCGGCAGCGTGCGTCTGTTGCATACATTGGCGTTATAAG
>JANMKC010000070.1:0-1841 GCA_031371785.1 Flavobacteriales bacterium
GTGGTTGTCCTTTCTGTTTGGTCACAAAAGTATAATCACACGATGCTTCCTTGTCATCGTAAGCTGCTCTCTTTCAAAGACCTATATCGTTTTGTCGAGTACAAAGGATTTTAAGAAAAAGAATATTTGCCAAAAGCGGAAAAATGAGTTTTTGAGTTGACGTGAAAGCGGCATCTGGCGACGTTGTTTTGACCAAAAAACACGCTCACAAGGAGACCTCCAGCTGCGCAGCTTTCGACTCAGTATAACGACACCACAACGCCAAGCACTAGACCGCAAACTCAAGACCGCCCAACAACGGGGCGATTCACGCACCGTCAAATTTGCTTTGGCGGTACTCGCCGTGGCGCATTACGCCTCGCCCGAGCAAGCCGCCGCCGTGTGGCAGCTTTCGGTCGCGCAAGTCGAACACTACGCGCACCAGTTTTTGTGTTACGGCGTGGCCGGCGTCGCCTTCAAGCAAGCGCCCGGACGTCCGCCGAAATTGACCAAAACGCAGCAGCGTCAGTTAGCCCAGTTCATTGAAGACGGCCCGGCCCAGTGCGGTTTTGACGGTAACTGTTGGCGTTCGCCGATGGTGCAGCAATTGATTCTGGATAAGTTCGGCGTGAGCTACAACGTCTTCTATATTGCCGAACTGTTGAAGCATCTGGGTTTCAGTTATCAAAAAGCGGCCTTCGTTTCGGATCATCTCAAGCGCGGAGGTGCGGCGTGCGTGGAAACAGGCCGTCTGGCCCGAAGCGGTGCGGCACGCCCGCGCCAAAAACGCGCTGCTGCTGTTTGGCGACGAAGCCAGTTTTCCGCAATGGGGTACGCTGACGTATACGTGGGCACGCAAAGGCACGCCGCCCGTGGTAAAGACTTCCGGCAAGCGCAAAGGCGACAAAGTCTTTGGCCTGCTTGATTATTTCAGCGGACGCTTCTTGCATGGCGCGACGACAGGCAAGCTCAACAGTGCGAGCTACGAAGCCTTGCTGCGGCAGGTGCTGATGCAAACGACACAGCACATCGTCTTGCTACAAGACGGCGCGCGTTACCACACGAGTGCAGCGCTGAAACAGTTCTTCGCGCAACACGCCGACCGTTTGACCGTCTTTCAGTTACCGAGTTACTCGCCGGATTTCAACCCCCTCGAGAAGCGCTGGAAGAAGATCAAAGAGCAGGATACACATTTGCATCACTTTCCCGACTTCGCCGCGCTGGTCGCGAAAGTAGACGCTGCGCTCATCAAGTTCGCCGACCGGCCAGCCGAGATTCTGGCGCTCTTCGGACTCGACGCGGACGGCTCACCAAAGGCGTAAAGGCTGGGCTTTTTTCAAAATCAATTATCTTGAATGCTATAGCTCGGCCTGTTTTCGATTGAGTGCGTGCCTGTGGGATGAGTTCGCGCTGGCGCACACCATTCACTCGCACATCCAAATACCAACTGTTGCCAATTTTTCTGACCGGCATGATGAATGTCCCTTTCTCCAGTATTCACACAGCAGAGCAAACTGCGATGAGCAAAAAGGAAGTGGTTCGATAAACAATCTATTTGTGCTCTGCTGACCGCTTCTTTTCTAACCATTCGTTGATTTCATCCACGCGGAAGATGGTGAGGCGCCCAGGTTTGTAGTAAGGGATCTGATTATCTTCCACCCAGGAATAAACGGTGCGTGCCTTGACACGCAACATCTGGGCAAGTTCCTTCACCGTCAGGAAAACAGGAAGGGCATTTTGTGAAGCTCTTACGCTCATAGAAGGTTTATTTTTCTCAATATCGCAGCGTCAAAGCCTGTTCAGCCCGCCGGGCGATATCCCGGCTGAGCGTGGTAACAATTTGCGACATTTGTTCGAGCTTG
>JANMKC010000346.1:0-4814 GCA_031371785.1 Flavobacteriales bacterium
ATCCTCCTTGATAACGAACCGCTTGGGAAATGCCATGTGTTATTGGATCTGCCCACAAGATCCATCAGCCCATCCGGAAGATCAAGTCCAACCCAACGCGGTTATCAACATTGAACTGTACTGAATGTCTAAATGGTATTACAGAATGCTAAAAGTGCCGGTTCGCCGGAGAGCGGCAAAAGCCGTGGCAGCCCGGCCGCGCGGAAGCATGCGGATTTCGTCTGCTCTACCCGATCCCTTTCCCATAAAACGCCCTCAACCGCTCCGGCACACTGCGCTTCATGCGCTGCGCTAGCCGTTCCATTTCGCGGTGCGCGTCCACATCCTGTCGCGGTTTTTCCAGCCAGCGGAGATCGGTGCCGTCATACACGGCGATGGGCACGCCTTCGCGATAGAGGATGCGATCGGTATAGCGTGTGGCCACACGTTCGCCGTTGGTGATCACGCCCGTGAGGTTGAGCGGATCGGCCGCGCTGAGGACGACGAAGCCTTCGTCACCAACTGCCGTTCTGCGACCCTGACCTGTGGGTTCACCCTGTGCTTTCTGTTGAGCACGCAACAGCGGGATCGCATTGGGCAAAGTGAATTGCTCACCCCAGATGCCGCTCACGAAACGACCTCCTCGTACCTCGCCGCGATCCTCCAGTCGGCGCAACACCTTCAACATATCGCGCCACGGCGGTGCGCAGCGTTCGCGTTGCACCAGCTTGCGGAAGAGGACGCCGTAGCGCATCAACAGCATGCGCGCGATGGCCTCCACGTCCTTCTTCTCTTCCGCAGGTGCATCGAATAACCACCAGCGTCCCGCTTGCTCCAAGCTGAAGGGAACGTTGCTGCCTCTTCGTGAACGGCGCTCCTTCAATGCTGAACGTTTCGCCGTTGGAACAAGCAACGCGCGAAGACCTGTGAACCCATCAGCGCTCACGCGGCCTTTGGCAACAAGCTCCGCCAGACCTTGTTCCACTTGCGAGGGAAGCAGATTGCAATGCTTCGTGAGGTCGTGATAGAAAAGCGCGCCGCGTTGTTGCAGTTGCTCTAACACTTTCTGCGCATCATGACCAAGCTCTTCATCGGGCGATGGTGCGCCGAGAAAAAGCGGAAGATCCTCACGCAGGCAGATGCTGATCGGTGAATTGCGCAACGATCCCGGCGATCCGCCTTCACCGGAATAGGGCGTCAGCTTGCCCCAGGCGATCTGGCCGCTGAAGCAGAGCTGGTCCATCCATTCGGGCGCGTAGTTGGAAAGTCGCGCGGGCAGGATCTCGCTCTCCCATGCGACCGCAGGTGCTTCGGCGCCTTGCAGCTTTTCGATCACGCCGCGCAAGGCTTGTGGGCCTTCGGGTTGGTTCTCTGTTCCTATCGCGTGCCACACGAAAAGGAAGCGCATGAAGGCCGCAGGCGACACCGGCTCCACTTCCTTGCGCAGCTTTTGCAGCGTGTACTTGTGGATGCGCGCGAGCAATCGCCGTTCGCACCATTGCTCCTCGTCCACATCGGGATCGTAATGTCCGCGGAAGAGCATGCCGTCGTTCTCCAATCGCAGCATCGCCTGTTCGATGGCGCTGGCATCGATGCCGAAACGCTGTGACAAGTCGGCGATCGTCGCCGGACCTTCCACTTCCATGCGGCCGCGCAAGAGATCGGCGAGCGGGTTCTCCAGTGAGTGCGAGTTCTTGATCGCTTCGCTCAATTCGATCCGAGGCTCGCAGATCGCTTTCGGGAAAACGTCGCGGAGTTGCGCGAGACGTTCGAGGGCGACCCAGAGGCCAATGCCTGCTGCGGGCTGCTCCCCGATCAAGCCCGTGGCCCGTGGCCCGTGGCCAATGGTTCGAAGCTGCACCGCTCTCCCCTGCATTTGCAATTGATGGAACAGGAATCCCCATCCGTTCGCAACACCTTCCTCCGCCGTGACAAGTCCGCATTGCGAGAGCACATCGTAGAGTTCGTCCGCGTCGGTGGCTTGTGGCCAGGCTTCTTCGCGCACCATGCGCACCGCAGCGCCATCCAGCTTGCCAAGGTCTTTCGCGGTTGCCGGATCAAGCGTGTGGCGAACACGGATCGCCCGTGTACGCCGTTCTTCCAGCGGCGCGGGGTCGAGGAAGGCGTAGGGCTTCGCGTTGATGATCTCGTGACTGAAGGGCGATGGTTCGCGCAAGTCCTTGCACACCAGTTCCACTTCCTTGTTGATGATGCGCGCGATCACCTTTTCCAACTCGACGATGTCCATCGCCTCGTTCAGGCAGTCGTGGATGGTTTGTTGCACAAGCGGATGCTCTGGCACCTCGCGCTCGCCGACGATATTCTCCAAACACGCGAGTTGATCGGGGAAGACGAGCGCGACGAGATCCTCGCTGGCCATGCGTTGTAATGGTGGCGGCACGCGCTTGTCGAACCAGCGACGTTGCACGGCCAGTGCGCGCGTCGCATTCCAGCGCCAGCGCGTGCCGAACATTGGCGCATCGAGCAGCGCTTGCACGAGGATATCTCTCACGGTGTTCGTGTGCAGGTACTTCCACACGTCCTCCATCGCGAAGCTGTGCGTGCTGCCGAGCGAGAGGATGATCGCGTCCTCGGTTGCTGCGGCCTGTAGTTCGAAATTGAAATTCCGGCAGAAGCGCTTGCGCAGTGCAAGTCCCCAACCTCGGTTCATGCGCGCCCCGAACGGCGCGTGGATCACGAGGTGCATGTCGCCCGCCTCATCGAAGAAGCGCTCCATCACCAATCGTTCGCGTGTGGGCATCGCACCGAGCGCGATCTGCGAAGCGGCCAAATACTCCACCGTTTGATCGGCTACGAGTTCGCTCACGCCGACCTCCTTCACCAACCAGTTGATCGCTTCTTCTTTCCAATGCTCGTTCTCGCTGAGATCATCCGGTAACGTGCCCAGGCGATCGCTCACTTCCTGGCGCAACCGCGACACCGCCTGGCTCAATTCCTTCGTGCGGCCCGGCGCTTCGCCCAACCAGAACGGCAGCGATGGCGGTTGGCCTTCCGCATCCACCACGCGCACGGAACTCGCGGTAACACCGAGGATGCGCCACGTGCTGTTGCCGAGCTGGAAGATGTCGCCCTCCATGCTTTCGATCGCGAAATCCTCGTTGAGCGAACCGACGCGCACGTTCTCCGGCTCCGCGATCACGTCGTAGTCGAAGAGATCGGGGATCGCGCCGCCGTTGATCAATGCGTTCTGTCGCGCGCCTTTTTTCGCACGCAATCTTCCGGTGATGATGTCGCGGTGGATATGCGCACCACGTCTGCCGCGTCGTGTGGTGAAGCCATCGGCGATCATCTTCACCGTGTCATCGAAAGTCTTTCGGTCCAGCGCGCGGAACGGATACGCGCCGAGCATCACGCTATACAATTCTTGTTCTTCGATCCCCTGTCCTGAACCAGTCGAAGAGTCAGAGCACGCGACCTCCGCGATCATCTGCTGCGCGAGGATGTCGATCGGCCTCTCCGGCATCACGATAGCGTCGAGCTCACTTCGGCGCACCGCATCGAAAAGCGCAACGCTCTCCACCATCTCATCGCGCGAGAGCGGGAACAAGCGGCCCTTCGGCAATCCGCCGACCTGGTGACCGCTTCTTCCCACGCGTTGCAGGAATGCCGCGATGCTGAAGGGATTTCCGATCTGGCACACGAGGTCCACGTCGCCGATGTCGATGCCGAGTTCGAGCGATGCTGTAGCGACGAGCGCTTTGTAGCGGCCTTCCTTCAAGTTGGTCTCCGCCTCGAAGCGTTGCTCGCGCGACATGCTTCCGTGGTGTGCGCCCACCTTGTCGTCTCCCAGTCGCTCGCGCAGGTTGAAGGCGAGGCGTTCGCACATGCGGCGCTGGTTGACGAAGATCAACGTGGTCTTGTGCTGCTCGATCAATTGGATGAGCTTCTCGTACACCTCGCCCCAGACCTCGTTCGCCATCACCGCGCCCAGGGGGCTTTGCGGCAGTTCGATCGCGAGGTCCATCTTCCGCTTGTGTCCCGCATCGATGATGATGCAGTCCGGAGAGCCATCGCTCTTCAGGTGCTTGTTGCCGACGAGAAAGCGCGCGACCAGTTCCACCGGCTTCTGTGTAGCGCTGAGGCCGATGCGTATCGCTGGTTTGCGCAGCAAGTGATCGAGGCGCTCCAACGAAAGGCTGAGGTGTGATCCGCGTTTGTCACCGATCATCGCGTGTACTTCATCCACGATCACCGTGCGAACGCTCGAGAGCATGCGCCGCCCGCCAACGCTGGTGAGCATGACGTAGAGCGACTCCGGCGTGGTGACGAGAATGTGCGGCGGCTTGTCCCGCATGCTCGTGCGCTCCTGTTGCGTGGTGTCGCCTGTGCGCACCATCACACGCACTTCCACTTCGCGTTCGCCTTGCTCTTTCAACACGCTGCGGATCGCGCGCAGCGGCCCTTGCAGATTCTTCTCGATGTCGTTGCTCAGCGCTTTCAGCGGTGAGATGTAGAGCACGCTGGTGCGATCCTCCAGTCGGCCATCGATCCCTTCGCGGATCAGTTCATCAATGGCCCACAAGAACGCTGTGAGCGTTTTGCCGCTTCCGGTCGGTGCGGCGACAAGCACGTTCTTTCCTGCGGCGATCGCCGGCCATGCTTGTTGCTGCACCGGCGTGGCGCTGGGGAAGGAGCGCTCGAACCAAGTGCGGACGGCGGGGTGGAAATCGTGGAGAGGCATTGATCGATCAGATGATCAGACGATGAGATGATCAGATGATTGCGTGACGGGGAAAGTGGCGATCGGGGGAAGACAAGATAGGAACGCGATCGGCGATCAGGAACTTGCTTTCACCGGCGCAGACGTTGCCACC
>JANMKC010000131.1:0-7410 GCA_031371785.1 Flavobacteriales bacterium
AAGAAGGAGACACGTACCGGACGCAAAATGGGTCACGTGACCGTGGTAGCTTCGACCGATGAAGAACTTGACCAGGCCATTGCGGTGACGAAGGTGCATTGCCAGGTGAGGCCGGTGGAAGAGAGTGTAGAGAGTGAAAGAGGAAAGAGTGAAAAGTGAAAGAGGGAAAGAGTGAAAAGTGAAAGAGGGAAAAGTGAAAGAGTGAAAGAGTGAAAGAGCGCACTTTGCGGATCTTGCGCGACAAGGAACCAACAACCATCAACAAACAACCACGAACGACGATGGTAGGCATCATCATGGGCAGCCGCAGCGATCTGGAGATCATGCGCGAAGCTGCCGAGATACTGAAGGAATTGAACATCCCGTACGAGCTCACTGTCGTGAGCGCCCACCGCACACCGGAGCGGATGTTCGAGTACGCGAAGACCGCGCGCGAACGCGGCATCAAATGCATCATCGCGGGGGCCGGCGGGGCAGCGCACCTGCCCGGCATGGTGGCCAGCCTTACAACGCTACCGGTGATCGGTGTGCCGATCAAAAGCCGCAACAGCATCGATGGCTGGGATTCGCTCCTGAGCATCGTGCAGATGCCCGATGGTGTGCCCGTGGCCACCGTGGCGATCAATGGCGCGAAGAACGCCGGGCTGCTCGCCGTGCGCATACTCGCCGCCCACCACGATCCGCAGCTCGCAGCGCGATTGGAGAACTACCGCCGCGCATTGAGCGACAAGGTGCATGAAGGCATCGAGGTGCTGAAGCAGCAGCACAACAACGCCTTCGACCATTGAATGGGGCGGTGAAAAGGCTCGGAGCCACACGGAACGGGATCGAACGGCAACCCATCGCTCCGTGACCATCCCCTTCAGCGGCGGCGAACTGCGCCCGCTCTCGCAGGACGATGCACCCGCGATCGCCGCGTTGATCAATGACCGGAACATCTGGTTGCAGTTGCGCGACATGGTCCCACATCCATACGCGATCGAGCATGCTGAAGCTTTCCTGTCGCGCGTCCGGAGCAACCCGCTCGTGCTCGGCATCACCACCGCACAAGGCCTGGCCGGTGTGATCGGCGCGTATCCGATGAGCGACGTTGAACATGCTGGCGCTGAACTCGGTTATTGGATCGGCGCTCCTTTCCAACGACGAGGACTCGCTTCAGGCGCACTGCGCGCTTTCGTTCCATTCGTGTTCCGCGTATCGGATCTCACGCGACTGCAAGCCTGTGTCTTCGAAGGGAACGCGGCAAGTATGAGCATACTCACCAGGTGCGGATTCACCGCTGAAGGGATCCTCCGCAAAGCGGTGACGAAGGACGGACGCACATTGGACATGCACGTGTTCGGACTGCTGCGCAATGAACTGCAAGGTGGTGACTGAGTGGACAGTAGTGAGTGATCAGTGGTCAGTAATGCGCATGCGATGCCGCTGCGTGCATTACTGACCACTCACTACTGTCCACTCACTACCATGTGGTTCAGGGTTCGATCACCAGCTTCGTCTTCCACGCGGTGATGTATGGATAGATCTCATCCACGTCCGCGTTCTTCAGTGCGATGCAGCCCCAGGTCCAGTCGCTGCCTTGCGTGATCCACGCGTCCTTCCCTTCGGGCACACCGTGTATGCCGACCTCGCCGCCGATATCAGCGTTCGCAGCGACCTCACCGTTCTTCTTGCGTGCTTCGAAGCGCTTCCTGCTCGCGGCGTTCGGGTAATCGATCCAGATGAACACATGCCACTGGTGCGGCCTTCGCTTGCTGCGGAACGTGAACGTTCCTTCCGGCGTCTTCCGATCGCCCTGCATCATCTTGTCGCCGACGGGATGCTCTCCGAGTACGCACGGATAGGTCTTCAACACGGTCCCGCCATGCTTCACCTCGAATCGGCGATCGCTCTTGTCCACATGGAACCAGATGTCATCGCTATGCAAATGCAAACTGTCCAGTGTATGCGCGAGCGGAACGTTCTTCACCGTTGATCCTTCCGCGAATGGAGCGGCCGCATCTCCGGGCAACGAACCGCTTTGGCAGCACAGTGAGAAGGGTATGACGAAGAAGGGAAAAGCGAAAAAGCCGATCCGCATGCGCGCAGGTTTGGTGCAAGAACGCGAATGCGGCGTGGATCCTTTCGTATCCTGAGGATCCGGGCAAAGTCCTCGCGCGGTAACCCGTCCTGCGCGGCCGTGATCCCCGTTCCGAAGGTGTGGAATTCCACCATGTCGGGGCCATGCGGGATCCTCGATGCGGTTTGTCTTCTGCTCCCCGCGACAGCTACTTTAGCGCATCGTTTCCGGGGCAATGAATTCGAGTCGCGCGTGCATGGTGGCTTTCGCCACAGGGCTTCTGCTCCAGGCTTTCGCGCAGCAGCGCCCCGAAGATGCGCTCAACATAGCCCGCGAACAGTTGCTCCAGCAGGGCTTCAGCAACGACGACCTGCAGGATCTCGTAGTGAAAGACAGCTATGTGAGCAGCGACAACGGATTGCGCCACACCTACATCCGCCAGCGCTGGCAATGCATCGAGATCTGGAACGGCGACATCGCCGTGCATCTCGCACCGGATGGCCGCATAGCGAAACTGAACATCGGGGCCTTCCCCCATCTCGCCAAGCACGTACACACCACTACGCCCTTGTTGAGCGCGCAGAGCGCCCTGGCGATCGTACTGGCGAAGACCGCGCCCGGCGTAGCGCTCCCCATGTTGCTCGCCAGCGAAGATGCCGGTCGGCATCTCACCTTCGATGGTGACGCATTGGGCGAAGTGCCCGTGAAGGTGCAGTTGATGTACCAGCCGATGAACGACCGGTTGGTGCTCGTATGGAACGTGAACCACTATCTGCCCGATGGATCGCATTGGTGGAACGTTCGCATCGACGCGATCACCGGACAGGAAGTGGACCGCAATGATTGGGTGAGCCAGTGCAGCTTCGATCATCCTGCCGACTCGCGCGTGCTGCCCGTTGCTTCTTCCGACTGCCCACTGGCCGCTCCGCCACCTGCTGCACCGAACGACTACAACGTGTATCCCGCGCCAGTGGAAAGTCCGAACCACGGAGCACGCGCATTGCGCAATGCGCCGTGGACCTTGGGCGGCATCGCTTCACCCTATGGCTGGCACGACACCAATGGCGCAACCGGACCGGAGTACACCTATACGCGCGGCAACAACGTATGGGCACAAGAGGATGCCAACGCGAACAACGGCATCGGATACAGCCCCACCAGTGCCACGCTCGACTTCGACTACGCGATCAACTTCGCCCAAGCCCCGGTGAACTATCGCGACGCGGCGATCACCAACCTCTACTACTGGAACAACCTGATGCACGACGTCTGGTACCAGTACGGATTCAATGAAGTGGGCGGCAATTTCCAGCAGAACAATTACGGCCGTGGTGGCATCGGTGCGGACTACGCGCTGGCCGATGCGGAGGATGGCGGCGGCACCAACAACGCCAATTTCGCAACACCGCCCGACGGCAGTGCCCCGCGAATGCAGATGTATCTGTGGACGTACAACACGCCCAACCGCGATGGCGATCTGGACAACGGTGTCGTCGCGCACGAATACACCCATGGCATCAGCAATCGCTTGGTGGGCGGCCCCAGCAACACCAGTTGCCTGGCCAACGCCGAGCAGATGGGCGAAGGATGGAGCGACTGGTTCGCGTTGATGATGACCATCGAACCCGGCGACCAGGGCCCGGACAGACGTGGCATCGGGACCTATGTGATCAACCAGCCGACCAGCGGCATCGGTATCCGGCCCGCTCCGTACAGCACGGACTTCTCGCAGAACAATTACACATACGCGGCAACGAACAACACCGCGCTCGCCGCACCGCACGGCATCGGCTTCGTGTGGTGTACGATGTTGTGGGACATGACCTGGAACCTGATCAACGCCTATGGCTTCGATCCCAACCTCTACACCGGAACGGGAGGCAACAACATCGCCATGCGGTTGGTGGTCGATGGTATGAAACTCACGCCGTGCAATCCCGGTTTCGTTGATGCCCGCGATGCGATCCTCGCGGCCGATGCTGCGGACTATGGCGGCGCACACACCAACTTGATCTGGGCCGCATTCGCGGGCCGCGGGCTCGGTGTGAGCGCCAACCAGGGCAGCAGCGGCAGCCGCACGGACCAGACCGAAGCCTACGATACGCCGCTGGCCAACAACGTGGGCGTAGCCTCGATAACAACGCCTGCCTCCAGCCAGTTGCTGAACTGCACCAGCGCACCTATCACCGTCACCGCAGTGATCCGCAACTACGGCCAATCAGCCCAAAGCAATTTCCCCGTGCGCTACCAATTGGACGGCGGTGCATTGGTGTCCCAACTCTTCAGTGGCACATTGAACAGCGGCGCGCAATCGGTCTTCACCTTCACGCAAACGGTGACCATCAGCGGCATCGGCGCGCATACCCTCGCCATATCCACGGCACTTGCGGGGGATCTGTTCGCCGGTAACGACCAGGTAAGCATGGCGATCAACGTGGTGGCGGGAACGCCGCTCGCTGTTCCGTTCACCGAGGGTCTCTCCACCGTTTCGCCAACACCCACCGGCTGGTCGATACAGAACATGGATGGCGGTATCACTTGGGGCACCACCGTGCTCACCAACGGACCCACTTGCGCTTCATCGCGCGCGTGGTCCATCGATCACTACACCGATGCGAACGTGGGCCAGGAAGACCGCCTGCTCACACCGAAGATCGACCTCACTACCGCCATCGGATCGCTCCTCAAATTCGATCACGCCTATGCTCCTTACGGTGCCGGTTATTACGACTCGTTCCGCGTGGACGTGAGCACCAATTGCGGCGCGAACTGGACGCAGCTGTACTTCGCGAGCGGAGTGGCTCTCGGCACCGCGACCGCCACCACGGCCGCGTGGGTGCCCACCGCCTGTTCGCAATGGCAGGCGCACATCATCCCCCTCAGCGCCTACGATGGGCAGGTGATCATGCTGCGTTTCGTGGCCATCAACGCCTACGGGAACTGGTTCTATATGGACAATGTGCAAGTGCTCAAGAGCGCGACGCTACCGGTGGAACTGCTCACCTTCACTGCGCGGCCGGAAACGGATGGTATCCTGCTCCACTGGACCACCGCGACGGAGCGCAACACCGATCGCTTCATCATCGAGCGTTCTGTCGATGCGCAGAACTGGAGCGCGATCGGTACACAGCCTGCTGGCGGCAATTCGCTGGTCGCGATCGGCTATGCTTTCCTTGATCAAGCGCCAGTTCAGGGTATGAACTACTACCGCTTGCGCATGCAGGATCTCGATGGCTACTTCGACTACTCCTGGACCGCCACCGCCGAATGGAAAGACGCCGGGCAACTCTGCTTCCCGAACCCCAATGACGGAACATTCCGGGTGCGCACTTCTACCAATACGCCGATCGAAGTGATCGATGCCCTCGGCAGGATCGTGCCGTATACCGCGATCATACAGAATGATGGCACCATGAGGATCGATCTGGGCCGCTCCATGCCGGGACTCTTCCTGGTGCGCATCGGTACGGGCGATGCCGCGAGGATCGAACGGGTTGTGCTTGATCGATAGACAGAGGTAGCCGACGGAGCCGCCCGATCGCTCACGCCGCCTTGCGCAACCGTCCCATATCCAGCGCATAGCCACGGCACCAAGCGAAGTGCGGTGTTTCGCGCCGGCCAACGTGCTCGAACTCCACGGCGTTCAGCACGGGACGCCAATGCACCAGCTGGCGCAAGTGACCGAAGCGTTTCTCGCCTGTAGCGATATCGAAGAACGTGCGGTACAGCACGATCGCTTCATCCTTGAGGTATTCGCCCGCGATATACCCATCATCGATCACCGCCGCATAGTTGTCGCGGTCGCCTTTGTAGGTGTACGGATGGCAGGCCTTGTCGTAGTTGCGCCGATGGAAGATGCGCAGCGCCGTTGCCAGATCACCCTTCTTGCAGTAGCGATCGATATACCGTTGGGGAATGTGCGGTCGGAAGTAGGAAGCTGGACCTTCCGCGTCGATCTGCATGGCGTGTACGCCTTCCGACGTGGCGTACCAAAGCAATGGATACAGCGTGATCCCGCGCTGGTCCATGGTTACCACGTAAGCCCATTGCAATTCCTTGGTCGAGGTGAAATTGCCGCTGAAGACCTGCGGCTCCGTGCTATCGCGCTTCGGCTTGAACCGCGCGAGTTCCGGATGCTTCCCTGCCACGTACCGCTGCAGCCAGCCCACGTCCTTGCGCGCGGCTGCGGCCACTTGCTTGAGGGACATTCCGGAGGTGATCATAACGGTACCTGTGTTCCGGCGTCTTTACGGACGACAGCGCAATGGGGTTATGGCCGGCTGGGATGGGCCGTGAATACCCACATCCATGCGCTCGTATTCCAGGCCTCCTCGCCTGCTCCTACTTCGCCGCTCGCGCGGGCACCGTCCCTTCCTGCAGGATCAACAGCAACCCCTGCCCTTCCGCAGCGTCTTGAAAGCATGCGCAAGGCACACTTCTGCTTGGTGGCGATCGGCTTCTGGGCCGTTCAGCCCGTGGTCGCTCAACGTCTCGCCGCAATGGTGGCCGCCGAAGCGCGGAACCCCGCGTGGCATACCTACAACCCTTTCCATTCGCAAGCCCTCGACCCGCGAACGAGCAGGATCCTGCCGGAAGCTTCGGGATTCACGTTGGATCGTTCCGTCATCAACGCCATCCTGCGCGCGGCACCGCCCGTGCTGGAATTGATCATCCCATCCCGACAGGGCGAGGTGCGCTTGAAGCTCGTCTCATCGAAGCCGCTCACCGACGAGTTCCAAGTGATCGCCGCGAGCACCGGACGAGCCGTGGAAGCGTTCACCGGTCTCCACTATGTGGGCATCGTGAACGACGACCCGCACACGTTGGCCGCCATCAGCGTGTTCCCCGATCAAGTGCTGGGACTGGTGAATGATGGTCACGGAGATCACGTGCTAGGACCGATGGAGCGCAGCGATGTACACATCTACTATGCGGCGCAGGATCTTCCACCTCCCGCGTTCTCCTGCACCACACTGGAGGACCCGACGCCATACACGCGTGAGCAGCTTACCGTGCATGAAGGCGATCGCTCCGTGCATTGCGTTCGCTTCTACTGGGAGGTGAACTACGACATCTTCCAAGCCAAGGGGAGCGTGGTGAACACGGTGAATTACGTCACTGCGCTCTTCAACCAGAGCGCCGCGCTCTACCTGAACAATGGCATCAGAATCACCCTCAACCAGGTGTTCGTGTGGGATGTGGTGAGCCTCTACACCGGCACCACCGCGCTGGAGCAACTCACGTATTTCCAGAACACGCGCAACAGTTTCAACGGCGATCTCGCGCACCTGCTCGGTCTTGTCGGAGGCGGTGGGCGCGCGGCGAGTTTGGCCGGTTTGTGCAATGGCGAC
>JANMKC010000173.1:0-12778 GCA_031371785.1 Flavobacteriales bacterium
GCGGCATGATCGTACCAACTATCGAAGAGTTGCAGGAAGATCCACTGTGTCCACTTGTAGTAGGCGGGATCACTTGTGCGCACCTCGCGGCTCCAATCGAAGCTGAAGCCGATGTTGTCCAACTGTTCGCGGTAGCGCGCGATGTTCACCTCGGTGGTCTTCGCCGGATGTTGCCCGGTCTGGATGGCGTATTGTTCCGCAGGAAGCCCGAACGAATCATAGCCCATCGGGTGCAGCACATTGAAGCCGCATTGCCGCTTGTAACGCGCCACGATATCGCTCGCGATGTAGCCCAATGGATGTCCCACGTGCAAACCTGCGCCGCTTGGGTAGGGGAACATGTCGAGCACGTAGTACTTGGGCTTCGACGGATCGTTCCCGACATTGTAGGTCTTCGCATCCTTCCAGCGTTGCCGCCACTTCTCTTCGATCCGCTTGTGCTCGTAGGCCATGAGGGTGCGAAAGTATCCCTCGACTTCGCTCGGGATGACAGTTCACGTTGTTGGTTGTTCGGCGTGATGGAACCTGAAGCGGAGCGATCGCGCCGCACATTCCCACCCACCGGTGTCGGCAGCCCAGCAACCAACAACCATCAACTAACAACGCGGACAAGGCGCAGGCGTGCTCAACTTTGCCTACGGATACTTTCGCGCCGCATGGGAGTCGACCGCCACTTCAAGGCCCGCACGCGCTCGAGCAGCGTGGGCACCGTCATCGGCATCACGCTGGTGCTGTTCATGCTCGGCATCCTTGGTTTCATGCTGCTGAACGCCCGCCAACTCGAACGGCACTTCAAGGAAACCGTGCAGGTGGACCTTTTCCTCAACCGCGACCTGAAGGAAGTGGACGTGATGAAGTTCCGGAAGCGGCTGGACTTGGAGCCCTTCACAAAAGAGACGCGTTATGTGACCGCCGATGAGGCTGCCGAACAACTGAAGACGGACATGGGTGAGGACTTTCTGGGTGTGCTGGGCGCGAACCCCTTGCTGCCCTCGATCGAACTGAACGTGAAAGAGGCATACGCCAGCGCCGACAGCCTGAAGTGGATCGCTGAACACCTGCAACAGGACGCGCATGTGCATGAAGTGAAGTACAACCCGATGGTGGTGGAGAACATCGACGCCAACATGGGCAGGATCCGCTGGGTGCTCATCGGCTTCAGCGCGCTGCTGCTGGTGATCGCCATCGCGCTCATCAACAACACCATTCGCCTGGCGATATACAGCAAGCGCTTCCTGATCCGCACCATGCACCTCGTGGGTGCCACAGGCTGGTTCATCAAGAAGCCCTTCCTCGGGCGCAGCCTCTGGCAGGGCATCATCGCTTCCGTGCTCGCGGCAGGCCTGCTGGTCGGCGTGATCCGCTTGCTGATCCATTTCCAACCGGACATGCGCACACTGGTGCAGCCGCTGCCATTGGCCATGCTGCTGGCCGGGGTGGTCCTGGCGGGGCTGCTCATTTCATTGTTGTCCACCTGGTTCGCCGTGCGCCGCTACCTTCGCATGAACACGGACGAACTGAACTGGAGCTGATCATGGCCGACGCACGAGAGAACGAACTGGCGTTCACACGCACGAACTACCGCCTGTTGCTCATCGGCATCGGCATCGTGATCATCGGTTTCATGCTCATGGCGGGTGGCGGCAGCGGCGATCCCGAAGTGTTCGACCAGAGCGAGATCTTCAGCGCGCGCCGCATCACCGTGGCACCCATCGTCTGTCTCATCGGCTACCTCTTCGTGGTGTACGCCATCATGAAGAAGACACGAGTTGAAGACTGATCGCTGAAGGTTGAAGACCGGAGCGGAGACCTTCGCGATCACATCGTTCCTTCGCGCCCCAATTCCTAGCAGATGACCATTGTCCAGGCGATCATCATCGCCATCGTGGAAGGGCTCACCGAGTTCCTGCCCATCAGCAGTACAGGGCACATGATCATCGCTGAAAAGGTGCTCGGCATCACACCGGACGAGTTCGTGAAGGCGTTCACCGTGAGCATCCAGTTCGGCGCGATCCTCAGTGTGCTGGTGTTTTACTGGCGGCGCTTCCTGCAAGGAGCATCTTTCTACGCGAAGCTCTTCATCGCCTTCCTGCCCGCGGCGTTGGTGGCCCTGCTTTTCGGGGATACCATTGATGCGCGGCTGGAGAACGTGACGGTGGTGGCGATCACGCTCCTTCTCGGTGGTGTTGTCCTGCTCTTCATCGATAAATGGATGCACCATGAAGAGGACAATGGCGTTACCCCGAAGCGCGCGTTCATAATCGGCCTTTTCCAATGCATCGCGTTGATCCCCGGCGTGTCGCGCTCGGCGGCCACCATTATCGGCGGCCTGTCGCAGGGGCTCACGCGCAAGCATGCGGCGGAATTCTCGTTCTTTCTCGCAGTACCCACGATGGCGGCCGCTGCGGGCTACAAGTTGTTGAAGGTCGTGCTGGCACGCGCCGGGATCGTGGACAGCGACCACATCGGTGTCAAGATGCACAAGGCACATGACGTGGTGCGTCACGCTGTTCATTCGAGCAAATTCGATCTGTTGGTGATCGGGGAAGTTGTCGCCTTCATCGTGGCCCTCCTGGCGATCAAGTTCTTCATCGGCTTCCTCAACAAGCATGGCTTCCGGCTATTCGGCTGGTACCGTATCGCATTGGGCCTGGCGCTGTTGGTGCTCTTGGCACTGGGCGTCGACCTGAGCGTTCTTTGACCCATGCACGACATCGATCCGGAAGCGGGCGCCATCCTGCTCGTGGACAAGCCGCTCACATGGACGAGCTTCAACGTGGTGAGCAAGATCCGCAGTGCGCTGCAAAAACTCTGCGGGCATCGCGTGAAGACCGGGCACGCCGGAACATTGGACCCACTGGCAACAGGCCTGTTGATCATCGGCACAGGCCGGTGTACCAAGGAACTTCCGGCGCTCACCGAGCACGACAAGGAATACACGACCACCCTGCGCCTCGGTGAGACCACCGCCACCTATGACGCCGAAACGCCAGTGCTGGCAACCGGCGCATGGGAGCACATCACGGAACAGGACGTTCGCGCTGCGCTCAAAGACTTCACCGGCCCGATCCAGCAGCGCCCGCCGAACTTTTCGGCGAAGCGCTTCGAGGGGGAACGCGCCTACAATCTCTCCCGCTGGGGCGAGCCGATCGACCTCGCCTATGTTCCCGTGCGCATCGACCGCATCGAACTGCTTGGCATCAGCGGTCAGGACGTCTCCCTCCATGTGGTCTGTAGCAAAGGGACCTACATCCGCTCGCTCGCGCACGACATCGGCCAAGCAATGGGGTGCGGAGCCCACCTCACCGCGCTGCGTCGCACGAAGAGCGGGCAATTCAATGTGGCCGACGCCCTCACCGTGGAACAGTGGTCCCAGTGGCTGGACAACTGGATATCAACGCGGAGATCCGCTGGGATCCACGGCAGTTAACACTCGCTTCACGATCGACCTATCTTCGGCCCCCCAAAACCAAAAACGGGCCCGTAAGCCCCTGATCCATGAAGCTCACCGCATTCAAGTTCGCCGTCCCGAAAGAACAGATCGCCCTCTACCCTACCAAGGACCGCGACGGCAGCAAGCTCATGATCCTGCACCGCAAGACGGGCAAGATCGAGCACAAGAAGTTCAAGGACATCATCAACTACTTCGACGAGGGCGACACCTTCATCGTGAACGACACCAAAGTGTTCCCCGCGCGCATGTGGGGGAACAAGGAGAAGACCGGCGCGAAGATCGAAGTGTTCCTGCTGCGCGAACTGAACCGCGACAGCCTGCTGTGGGACGTGGTGGTGGATCCCGCCCGCAAGATCCGCATCGGCAACAAGCTCTACTTCGGCAAAGACGATGAGCTCGTCGCTGAGGTGATCGACAACACCACCAGCCGAGGCCGTACGCTGCGCTTCCTCTTCGATGGCACTTACGAGGAGTTCAAGCAGACCATCACCGAGATGGGCGAAACGCCGCTGCCGCACTACATCAAGCGCGAGACCGAGGCCAGCGATGCCGAACGCTACCAGACCATCTACGCGAAGCATGAAGGAGCCGTGGCGGCACCGACAGCCGGGTTGCACTTCAGCCGCGAACTGATGAAGCGCATGGAGCTGAAAGGCATCCACTTCGCAGGCGTCACGCTGCACGTCGGTCTCGGCACGTTCCGCCCGGTGGAAGTGGAGGACCTCACAAAACACAAGATGGACAGCGAGCAGGTGATGATCACCAAGGAAGCTTGCGACATCGTGAACAAGAGCAAGGAACGGAAGAAGCACGTGTGCTGCGTGGGCACTACCACCATGCGCGCGATCGAGAGCAGCGTGAGCACCGACGAGCGCATGAAGCCCTACAACGGCTGGACGAACAAGTTCATCTTCCCGCCATACGACTTCAGCATCGCGGACCGCATGGTCACCAACTTCCACATGCCGGAAAGCACCTTGTTGATGATGGCTGCGGCCTTCGGCGGATACGACCATGTGATCAACGCGTACAAAGTGGCCCTGAAGGAGAAGTACCGCTTCTACAGCTACGGCGACGCGATGCTCATCATGTGATCTTTCGCTCCCGTCATCGCGAGAGAGTCTTCGAGCGAAGCGATCTTTGATCCATGTCCGTGAAGTCCGCCATCATCGTTGCCGGTGGCAGTGGTACACGCATGGGGTCTCCGATCCCCAAGCAGTTCATGCTGCTGAACGGCAAGCCGCTGCTGTGCTGGACGATCGAGGCTTTCCACCGCTACAGTGCCTCTCTGCCGATCATCGTAGTACTTCCTGAAGCCCAGATCAACATCTGGAAAACGCTCTGCATCGGGCATGGTTTCACGATCCAACACGAGATCGTCGCTGGTGGTGAAGAGCGCTTCCACTCTGTGCGCGAGGGCTTGAAGCAAGTGCCACACGACGGCCTAGTAGCCGTGCATGACGGCGTGCGCCCATTGGTGAGCGTTGAATTGATCGATCGCTGTTTCCGCGCGGCGGAAGAACACGGCACCGCGATCCCAGTGGTGCCGATCGGTTCCTCTGTTCGTGAGGTTTCTGAAGAGGGAAGCCACGCACTTGATCGGTCAAGGTTGCGCGCCGTGCAAACGCCGCAGTGTTTCCGCGTTCCATTGCTGTGCCAAGCCTTCGCGCTGCCTTATGATCCCGCCTTCACCGATGAGGCCACGCTCGTTGAACGCACTGGTGTGAAGGTGCATCTGGTGGAAGGCGAGGAACGGAACATCAAAGTGACGACACCGATTGACCTGCGGGTGGCGGAAGCGTTTCTCAGCGTTCAGGCCTGAAGCCGCTCATCTACCTTTACCGACACAAGCATCCGGACCATGAAAGGAGTGAGCATTCTCTATGATGAAGTGCGGAAGAAGCGCATCGTACAGATAGACATGGATTCCATTGCGAAAGACCCGGAAGCGCTGGAAGACCTGATGGATGTGCTTGTTGCGGAGAGCCGGAGGAATGAACCCACCATCTCGCTCGATGCATACTTGAAAACGGCTAAGCGCACCAAGCGGCGGTGAACTACCGGATCGAGCTAACACGAGGTGCAACAAGGGAAATGCGGCGCGTGCCGCAGCCTTACCACGATGCGATCGTTCGCGCGCTTCGTGGGCTTGAGGTCGATCCGCGTCCCTCCGGCTGCAAGAAGCTGGTCGGGCGCGAAGGTTGCTGGCGCATCCGGGTCGGCGTATATCGCGTAGTGTATGAGGTGGCGGATGTGATCCGCCTCGTACGCGTAGAACGCGTGGCTCACAGAAAAGACGCCTATCGCTGACCACCGACCTTTACCCCATGCCTGAAAAGACCGACCTCCGCGAACTCTCCAAGGAAGAGGTCGTTTCCCTTGTGGCCGAGTTGGGCGAAAAGCCCTACCGCGCCGGGCAAGTGTGGGAGTGGTTGTGGAAGAAGCACGCGCCGAGTATCGACGCGATGAGCAACCTCTCGAAGGCGTTCCGGGCGCAACTGAGCGAGCGCGCCATGTTGCGCCCGCTGGTATTGGCCGAGCAGCAGAAGAGCAGCGATGGCACTATCAAGTGCGCGTTCCGCACGTGGGACGGCCACGTGGTGGAAGGCGTGCTGATCCCAACGGAAACACGGATGACGGCCTGCATCAGTTCGCAGATCGGTTGCTCGCTCACCTGCGCGTTCTGCGCTACGGGAAAGTTGAAACGCGTGCGCAACCTCGATGCGGGCGAGATCGTGGACCAGGTGGTGATGATCGCGAAGCTCGCCGAGGAGAACTACCAGAAGCCGTTGAGCAACATCGTCTACATGGGCATGGGCGAACCATTGCTCAACTATGCCAACACCATGCGCAGCGCCGAACGCATCAGCGCGGAGGACGGGTTGGGCATGAGCGCGCGGCGCATCACGGTGAGCACGGCCGGCATCGCCAAGATGATCCGCAAGCTGGCCGATGACGGCGCCCGCTTCAACCTCGCGCTCAGCCTGCACGCGGCCAACGACAAGAAGCGGGAGAGCATCATGCCGATCAACGAGCAGAACACGCTGCGCGATCTCGCCGATGCACTGCGCTACTACTGCCGCCTCACCGACAAGCTGGTGACCTTCGAGTACATTCTGTTCCGCGACTTCAACGACTCGTTGGAGGACGCACAGGAACTCGTCCGCTATTGCAGCAACGTTCACGCGAAAGTGAACCTGATCGAATACAACACAACGGACGACGGCCTCTTCCAAGGAACCAGTTCACAGAACGCCGAGTTGTTCCAGCGCTACCTGGAAGGTAAGGGCATCATCGCGCGCATCCGCAAAAGCCGTGGGCGCGACATCGACGCCGCATGCGGTCAGCTGGCGAACAAGAACCAGCCAGCATTGAAAGATGGCGAGCGGATCATGAAGTAGTCCCGAACGTCATCACGCCCCGGGCCTGACCCGGGGCTGTCTTACGGCGAAGTGATCTTTGATCTCCCCGATCGCGCTGTCTCCGCGTTCTCGGCGGCTCTGCGTTGAGTGTTCGTTGTCAGAACCCATACCCCACCTTGACCCCTAGGAAGAAACCGGGCACGTTATCGTTCTTCTCCTCGACGTCGTAAGTCCATTCACCCAGGGGGATGTTCAGTTTCTCATGGACGATCTTCATGTGGCGGCTTCGCAAAGCCACACCGCCGTAGAAGTCGAACAGCCAATTGCTCGTTCCGCTCAGGACCTGGTAGCCATAGTAGAGGCGAACATCATTGTACACGCGTTCATCGCGCAACGTGAGGCCCGTGAATTGGCCTGTGCTGTCCTTTGTTCCGATGTCCTTGCTGTAGTTCAGGTAGGCGAACTCCACTTGGAAATACGGACCTTGGGGCTCGAGGTCATCCACGGTGTAGTACCGCACGCCAAGGTGGAAGGAAGGGTTCGCGATGATCTTGGTGCCAGCACCGAAATCGTCCGCATCATCACCGGCGAAAGTGAGGTTCAGGTAGTTGCGGTAGGTGACCCCAACGCCCAGTTCGAGGCTCAGGCGGGGCGACAACGCTCGCTCGTAATAGATCGGTATCTCGCCACGGAAGAACAACAGCGGGTTCGCTTTGATGACGTTCTTCACGCAGTTCACCGTGTCCCACTGGGCGGCGATGCGGTCCTTGTAGAGCAGCACTTTGGCCTTGGGCTTTCCGTTCTGCGCGAGCGCAGCCGGTATCGCGGACAAGAGCGTGACGGAGAGGAGCAGCGAACGGAACAGGGAGCGCATCATGCTTGGCGAATGTAACCGGCGGCGCGTTCCCGCGCATGACCGATGCCCGTAGTTTCGCCCCTCGTTCGCCGAAGCGGGTAACGCGAAGGCGCAAGTCCGTGCGTTCCCTACAGGAGATACAAGCGCCGATCGCGACGGAAATGCGCGAGTTCGAAACGCGCTTCCGCGAGGCGATGCGCAGCAAAGCACCTTTGCTGGACCGCATCATGCACTACATCGTGCAGCGCAAGGGCAAGCAGATGCGGCCCATGTTCACGCTGCTCAGCGCGCGCTGCTTCGGGCCGGTGACGGATGCGGGTTATACGGCAGCATCGCTCATCGAACTGCTGCACACCGCGACGCTTGTGCATGATGACGTGGTGGACGGATCACCGATGCGACGGGGCTTCTTCAGCATCAACGCGCTGTGGAAGAACAAGATCGCCGTGCTTGTGGGCGACTACCTGCTCAGCCGTGGCCTGTTGCTGGCGGTGGAAAAGGGCCAGTTCGAGCTGCTCCGCATCGTGAGCCGCGCCGTACGCGAAATGAGCGAAGGCGAACTGCTGCAACTGGAAAAAGCGCGAGGGCTGAATTTCAAGGAGGACATCTACTTCGACATCATCCGCCAGAAAACGGCGAGCCTGATCGCCGCTTGTTGCGCCAGCGGCGCCGCTGCTGGTGGAGCATCACCGGAGGAAGTGGAACGCATGCACATATTCGGGGAGCTTACAGGCATCGCCTTCCAGATAAAGGACGATCTCTTCGACTATGGCGCGGGAAAAGACACCGGCAAACCGACCGGCATCGATATCAAGGAAAAGAAACTCACCCTGCCCTTGATCTTCGCACTACAGAACGTGACGGCCGATGAACGACGCTGGATGGTGCGCACCGTGAAGCACGACAACGAGAACAACGAGGCCGTGGCGCGGGTGATCAAGAAGGTGGAGGAGGCTGGTGGCATCGCGCACGCCTCGAAGCGCATGTACGAATACCGCGACAAGGCCCTGGAAGTGCTGCATACCTTCCCGGAGAATGAGGCGCGTCATTCGCTTGAAGGATTGTTGCAGATGACCGTTGAACGATCCAAGTAGTGCCGACACATGCGCCGACCACCCGTATGAAATATCCCTTCCTCCTCCCCTTCCTGTTCGTTGCATGCAGCCAACCACCTGCGGACCTGGAGCGGGCACACGCACAGATCGACAGCACACGGAACGCTATGCACGCGGACAGTTTGCGCAACGTGGCCGTGACTGATTCGCTGCGCGACGGCATGCACGCCTATCACGACAACAGCGGCCACTTGCTGATGGAAGGCGAAATGCGCGGCGGCCACCGCCACGGCGTATGGACCAGCTACGGCCCGAACGGCCGTGTGCAGAGCCGGAATGAATATGTGGAAGGCGAGCTGCACGGCCTGAGCACGGTCTTCCATGAGAACGGCGTGCTCTATTACACCGGTAACAACCGCCACGGCAAACCGTCTGGTGAATGGCGATTCTTCGGAGAGGATGGTTTGTTGGCCAAGACCGTGACCTACGACAGTACGGGCACAGTTATCAACGATCACCGATAGGCGCCGGGCACCGCGATAAATTCACGGCCCTTTCAGTAAACCGTGATCAGTCCGCGTTCCGTTCAGCAGGTGAAGGATGTCGTCCGCATCGAAGAGGTGCTGGGCGAATTCCTCGACCTGAAACGCAAAGGCCCGCGCTATCTCGGGCTGTGTCCGTTCCACAACGAGAAGACGCCGTCGTTCAACGTCAGTCCGCACTTGGGCATCTACAAGTGTTTCGGCTGTGGCGAGAGCGGCGATGCGATCACCTTCCTGCAGAAGCAGGAGCACCTCTCCTTCGCCGAGACGATCCGTTGGCTGGCGAAGCGCTACAACATCGAGCTTGAAGAGGAGGAACAGACCGCCGAACAACAGCTGGAACAAGGCGAGCGCGAAAGCCTCGGCGTGGTGCAGCAGTGGGCGCTGAACTGGAGCGTGGACCAGCTCTGGAACGGCGACGAAGGCCAGCGCATCGGCCTGAGCTACTTCCGCGAGCGCGGCTTCCGCGACGATACCATCAAGGAATTCCAATTGGGCTATGTGCCCGAACGCGGCGATGCCTTCGCGACCGCGGCCATCGCACAAGGCTTCGATCCCGAACTATTGGAGAAAGCGGGCTGGATCAAGCGACGAGAGGACGGTACGCCATGGGACTTTTTCCAAGGCCGCGTCACCTTCCCGATCCACGGCCTCACCGGCCAACCGATCGCGTTCGGGGCGCGCACGCTGCGCAGCGACAAGAAACTGCCGAAGTACTTCAACAGCCCCGAGAGCCTGCTGTATGTGAAGAGCCGTTCGCTCTACGGCATCGCCTTCGCGCGCAAAGCGATAGCGGACAAGAACAATTGTTGCCTCGTTGAAGGCTACACCGATGTGATCAGCCTGCACCAGGCGGGCATCACCAATGTGGTGGCCAGCAGCGGCACCAGCCTCACGGTCGATCAGGTCCGTCTCATCAAGCGCTACGCCACCAGCGTCACCATCCTGTACGACGGTGATCCTGCAGGCATCAAAGCATCACTGCGCGGCATCGACCTGATCCTCGCCGAAGGGCTCAGTGTGAAAGTGGTGCTGTTCCCCGATGGCGACGACCCGGACAGCTTCGCGCGCACACGGAGCAGCAGTGAGATCACGGCTTTCCTCGACGCGAACGCGAAGGACTTCCTCGTCTTCAAGGCGGACATGCTCGTGCGTGATGCCGAAGGCGATCCGGTGCGCAAGGCCGCCGCGATCCACGAATTGGTGGAGAGCATCTCCCTGGTGCCCGACCATGTGCTCCGTTCGCTCTACGTGCAGCAATGCGCGGGCATCGTCGGGGTTAGCGAGCAGGCATTGGTGAGTGAATTGAACAAGTCGCTCCGCAAAGGCTATCGCAAGAGTTTCGGCGGCGATGCGCCAGTGCTCGAAGAAGCGCTGGAGCCGAGCATCGCGCCGCCGCAGGAAGAAGTGGAAGTGCTCGGCACGTTGCCACAGGAACGCGACCTGTTGCGCATGCTGTTGAACTATGGCCACCAACGCGTGATCGTACCTGTGCAAACCGAGGACGGCACAGCGAGCGACGATGACATGAGCGTCGCGGAACTGATGTTCATGCTCTTGGCGGTGGATGATATCGGCTTCGATGAGCCGCTCTTCCAATCGATCTACCTGGACTATCGGCACCGGTCCAACACCGGCGAATCCGTGGAAGGCACGCGCTACGCCAACCATGAGGACGAGCAATGGCGCGGGCTGAGCATCGACCTGCTCACCGAACGCCACCAATTGAGCCCCAACTGGATGGAACGCCACAAGATCCACGTAACGCGCGAGCATGAGCTCATGCTGGATGCGATCGAGGAAGGTGTGGACATCCTGAAAGAACGCCGCGTGGACCGCATGATCCGCGAGAAGCAGGAAACGCTGAAGACCGCGGACGACATGAACGCGCTGATCACCTTGCAGGAGATCCAAAAGCTGAACGACGTGAAGAAGGCGTTGGCGAAACGGACCGGACGGGTAGTGGTAGGGTGAGAAGCCGGCCGTGGACCACTTTCAACGTGCCCGTACTTTCGGCGCGTGGGGCACGACCATCACCACCATGACCATTCGCATGCGCACCATGCGAGCGCCAAGCGCATCGGGCTGGCCTTCTTCCTGAACCTCGCCTTCACGTTGGTGGAGATCGGCGGTGCGTTCTGGACACACAGCGCAGCGGTGTTCAGTGGCGCGCTGCACGACCTTGGGGATTGTCTGGTGCTCGGAGCCGCGTGGTATTTGCAGCACGTGGCGGTGCGTGGCCGCGATGCACGCTACTCGTACGGATACGCGCGCTACGGCATGCTCGGCGGCTGGCTGGCGGCCATCGTGCTGGGCATCGGATCGATCACGATCGTCGGCATCACCATCGCGCGATTCAACTCCGCAACGGAAGTGCATTCCATCGGCATGATGCTCATCGCGGCGTTCGGGCTGGTGATGAACTTCATCGCGATGTGGGCGCTGAGCGAGGGCCATTCGCTGAACGAACGCGGCGCGCGATTGCACCTGTTTGAAGATGTGCTCGGCTGGGCGGCCGTGCTGCTGGGTGGCATCGTGCTGCACTTCACCGGCTCCACATGGATCGATCCCGCGCTGTCGATCGCGATCGCGCTTTTCATTCTCTACAATGCGGCGAAGGTGCTGCGCGAAGGCACGGGCATCCTTATGCAACGACTGCCTGCGGACATCGATGATCAACGGATCACACGCGCGTTGCGCGCATTGCCGCACGTCACCGGTACGCATGACCAGCATGCATGGACGCTTGATGGCCACTATACCGTGCTCACGGTGCATCTCGTATTGGATGTCGCTGATCCGGCGCGCATGCTCGAAGTGAAACGATCCGCACGCGCGACGTTGGACACGCTCGGAATAGCGCATGCGACCATCGAACTGGAGACCTCCGAGGAGAGCTGCGCTCTTGAACACCACTGACCGATGTCCCTACGAAAGCGTCTCTTCCGCCTGCTGGCTGCGGTGAACCGCGCAACGTTGCCCAAGCAATGGCACCGCGACCTCGCGCGCCTGAGCACCCCGCGAAAGTTGCTGGCGGCCTATCGTTATTGGATCACACGCAACGCGCTGGACTGAAAAGAGCACGGGGCCTGTTCCCAGGGTCCGCGCGCAGTTCGATCCGCAGCGCGGTTCAGCGCAGCATGAGCCTCCGCACCGCGCGACCTTCCGGTGAAGTGATGCGCACCATATAAGCGCCTTTGGCCAGATCGCTCACATCCAGCGAACGGCGCAGGAATGTTCCGCTGAACGTGAGGTTCTCATTGCGCACGCGTTGTCCGTGTACGTCGAGCAGTTCGAGCGTGAAGCCCGGAGCCGCATGCTCCAGTTCCACTTCCAGCGTCACTTGGTCCTGCGCAGGGTTCGGCATGAGTTCGAAGGCCGTCACATTCCCCTCGACCTCTTCAACACCGATCGTGCAAGGCGGTCCGTTCAGGATGACGTTCACGAACCCGGTGTCGTTCGGGCATGTGGTGCTCAACACCACGTAGCCGTATTCACCCTCTCCGTTG
>JANMKC010000195.1:0-9289 GCA_031371785.1 Flavobacteriales bacterium
GCGCAACTCGGCACACAGGACTATACGGTGATCATCCACGGCAAGGCAGCGCACGAAGAGACACGCGCCACGTTCAGTCATACTGCGCAAGGCGCACCGGCGGTGATCGTGAAAGACATGGCCGAAACACAGGAGCTTGGACACATCATTTCAGGTGATCTGCCCTTGGATCGCTTCTATGAATTGTTCGGAACGAAATGCACGCCCGGCTTCGACCCCGCACGCGACCTGCAGCGCATCGGCGTGGTGAACCAGACCACGATGCTCGCCACGGAAACGCAGGCCATCGCCGACCACTTGAAGCAGGTGATGGTGAAGAAATATGGCGATGCCGCGCTCGGCGCGCACTTCGCTGATACGCGCGATACGCTCTGCTACGCCACCAATGACAATCAGGACGCCACGAACGAACTGCTGAAGCAGGAAGCCGATCTCGCGCTCGTGGTGGGCGGTTACAACAGCAGTAACACGAGCCATCTGGTCGAATTGCTCGAACGCAAGTTCCCGACCTACTTCATCAATGGAGAGAAGGAATTGTTGAGCGCTCTGGAGATCGAACACTTCAACTATCCCGCGCACAAACTCGAACGAACATCGGGCTGGCTTCCATCGAAAAGACCACTGAAGATCATCCTCACCAGCGGAGCGAGTTGCCCGGATACGTTGTTGGACCGGGTGATGCTGAAGGTGCTGGGGTTTGTGGAGGGGGTGAAGGATCCAGTGGATGCTGTTGCGGAGATTATTGATCCGAGGTGATAGGTCTCGATATTATAAGACGATGAGGCCACCGTCAGCCAGCCCATCCATCACGGCGCTGCGGCGCGGAGCAGTTGTCATGGCATTGACTTGGAATGTCTTGTGCATCGCTCAAAATCCAGACTCTGCCTCAACCGCAGTGACGGCCACGCCCAAGCTGAAGGCCTACAGGATCCGGAAAGTCGCTTGGTTCACACCGTCAAGGGTCAACGAGATCAATGGAATAGCACTTGGGTTGGGCGCTGACGCATCATATCAAGACTCGATCAGGATAAGAGGGATTAACATTGGATTGAACCCCGTTGCCTCGATCGCCTGTCCGTTCATTTTCGTTGCCGCCCTGTTCAGCCCATTCTCGCGTTTCTCAGCTCCCGCTTACGCAGAGGCTTGGATGTGCAATAAATACCAATTCAATGACAGTGCTCGATCAGACGTGAGAATCGTTGGACTTAATCTGAGCACAATGCTCAGCCATGATCTCGGTATCGAAGGGGTGTCAATCACCTTGGTCTACACAGAAGGTCAAGTGTGCAGGGGTGTGTCTATTGCTGGAGGAGCTAACTATCTGCGTGTATGTGATGGTCTTGCGATAGCCGGATTGCAGAATAAGATCAAGAGAGGCCACGGACTGCAGATCGCGCTATTCAACTGGAGTGATGATTGGCAGGGAGTACAGATCGGCTTGCTCAACCGCATAGGCAACCGCACGCTGCCCTTCGTGAATATGCGGTTCGGTCGGCATTCCCGGCGATCTACACCTTCGACGCCAGTCCAATCAGGATCGGATTGAGCCATCCACTCCAGACATGAAACGATTCATCGTTCTCTCGACCCTCTTGATCCTCTCGATCACCTTGCACGCGCAGAAGGAGAAGTACATCCGCCATGATCTTCTCTTGGACAAGGCGCACACGCTTGCTGCACAAAGCCACGACTCCACCGCGCTGCTCTATTACGACAGTGCCTTCGCGCTGATCAAATGGAATGGCTATGACTACCTCGAAGCAACCATAACCGCGCTGAGCGCTGGCAGGGACGACCGCGCGAACAACCTGCTGATAGCTGGCGCTGAGAATGGGCTCGATCCGTGGACCTTCAACATCCCGATCCTCAAGGAATTCTTCGATTCCGAGCGCTGCCAACCGTTCGCGAACACATGGGACTATATGAAGCAGCGCTTCAATGCGCACGCAGACACTGCGGCGATCCACGAGATCGAACGGATACATTCGTTGAGGGAGAACAACCCGGAAACAGCAGCACCACTGGCGAATATCGACAGCGTCTGCTTCGATCGCATCATCGCTCTCACGCACCGCTCAGGATTTCCTTCAGCCATGACGGTCGGGCCATCCATCAATACTGTCCAGTCCTTGTTGCTTGAGAACGAGCCGTCCTATCCCGATGGGCCGCAGTGGAAGGAGATCCTGCCTTTCATCACCGCCTCGATCACATTGGGCAAGGTCTCACCATCCTTCCTGTGTGAAGTGGAGGACCTGCACAGCATGCGCGCCGGAAGGCCAATGAAGTATGGAACGTTGATCGGATCATGGGTGGACAAGAAAGAGATCCCCAAACCGGAACGCTCGGCGCTGAACCGCGATCGCGCATCCGTCGGGCTTGGCCCGGTGGAGGATCTCGCCGTGCAACACGACCTGGATCCGGTGACGCTGGAGCCGAAGTGATGCGCGACCAAGGTGTGTTTTACATTTGGCGCGTGAAAGTTCTCAGCTTCAAAGAACCTTGGGTGAACAGCTACGTGGAGAAGCTGCTCGGTTTGAGCGCAACCACCAAGAGGGCGATCATCCGATTGCTGGAGCGATCCATGGAAAAGCCCAAGAAACCTCGAAAAGGAAGTTCGCTCGATGCGTTCGGTATGTGGCAAGGCGATGGAACCGCGGATGAGATGATCGCCAAGATCCGGGCGGCACGGAACTTCACCCGCGTACGCGAAAAGTTGTGAGCATGTACTTGCTCGACACGAACGCATGCATCCATTTCATGCGGGGCATGCACGGCATGAGAGAGCGGATTGCGAAGGTGGGTGTGCATCTCGTTTCCATCTCCGAGATCACCTTGGCTGAACTGTTGTTCGGAGTGGAGAACAGCGAACTCAAGGCGCTCAACCAAGAAGCCTTGGACCAGTTCCTGATCGACTTCAAGATCATTCCCATTTCGGGTGCCATCCCGATCTACGCCAAGGAACGCGCTCGCCTTGAGGCGATCGGCAAATCGCTTGATGACTTCGACCTCCTGATCGGCGCCACCGCCATAGCCCACAACATGACGCTGGTGACCAATAACACCAAGCACTTCGAGCGCTTGAAAGGCATCAAGCTCATGGACTGGACGAAGTAGTCCATTGGCCTGCATCACCTCCCAGCAACTTTTGTTTTGCCCCAGCGAACCTCACCGGAACGGCGAATTGGAAGTTGTTGACGGAACAATGACGTGGGCCCGAAGCAGGCGAGCGACCTTTGTGTGCGCGATCAAAATCTTACCACAAACCATCCCTACATGAAACGCAACGCTACCGCCCACTGGGCAGGCTCCGGCAAGACCGGCAAAGGCGAACTCACTACGCAGAGCAACGTCCTGAACAAAGTGCAGTACGATCATGCCAGCCGCTTTGCCGATGGCATCCACACCAACCCGGATGAGCTTGTTGCAGCAGCGCATGCCGGCTGCTTCACCATGAAGCTCAGCTTCAACATCGACAAGGCCGGCTTCACGGCCACCAGCATCGACACACAATGCGAGATCACCTTCGATACCGAACAAGGCAAACTCACGAACTCGCACCTTACCGTGTCCGCCAAGGTGGATGGCCTGAGCGCCGAGAAATTCCAGGAATTGGTAGCTGACGCGAAGCAGAACTGCCCGATCTCCAAGTCGCTCAACCTGGCGATCTCGGCATCGGCCACCCTGGTCTGATCCCGCGCGTTGGTGCTGATCCGGTGATCACCGGTTGCGACTTTCCCTTCAACAGACCATGCCTCCCCTGCCATCATGGGAACGCACATACCCGGACGACGGTGGCACAGCGCCGGTCCGATCAACGCAACAGGCCAAGGTTCTTCAGCGCGTTCTGAATATCCAACACCCGTTGGCGGGTGTAGCCATGCCCAACGGATCGCCATCCGTTGCCATTACCTTCGGTCCATGCGTCCCTCCCATCTTCTCCACGTTGCGGTCCTGGCATTGCCCTTCACACTGCACGCCACCATTTGGCAGGTCGGTCCCGGCTTCACGTACACCATGCCCAGCCAGGTTTCAACGCTTGTAGCGAATGGCGATACAGTGGACATCACGGCTGGCACCTACGCTTCGGATGTCGCGCATTGGACGGCGAACGATCTTTTGTTGCGCGGTGTTGGCGGCCTCGCGGTCCTCGCATCGAACGGCATGGCTTGGGGTGGCAAAGCCATTTGGGTGATCCAAGGCGATCGCACCACCGTGGAATGGATCGAGTTCTCCGAATGCAGCGTCCCCGACCAGAACGGCGCGGGTATCCGGCAAGAAGGCCACGACCTCACCGTGCGCCATTGTTTCTTCCACGACAACGAGGACGGCATTCTCATGAACGAAATGCATCCGAGCACGATCCTGATCGAGTACAGCGAGTTCGCCCACAATGGCTTTGGCGATGGCTACTCGCACAACCTCTATATCGGCAACATCGATTCGCTGATCTTCCGCTTCAACTACAGCCACCACGCGCTGGTGGGGCACGAACTGAAGAGCCGCGCGTGGGTGAACATGATCGAGTACAACCGCATCGGCAACGAGGCCAACGGCGATGCCAGCCGCGAGATCGACCTGCCGAACGGCGGACAGACCTACCTCATCGGCAACGTCTTCCAACAAGGACTTCAGGGACAGAACAGCAACATGGTCGGCTTCGGGTTGGAAGGAACGAGCAATCCTGGTCCGCAGGAGTTGTACGCTGTGGAGAACACGCTCGTGAACGAGAAGGCCAATGGCAGCTTCTTCCAGGCCCCGACGGATGTATTCTTCAAGGCCTACGGCAACATCCTCGCGGGTAGCGGTAGCTTCATGAGCACATGGCCCACGAACATCGACACGCTCACGAACCTGCGCACGACGGACATCACTTCCGTGGGCTTCGCTGATGCAGCGAACTACGACTACCACATCACAGCTTCATCTCCCGCGCACGCCATCGCCTATCCAGCCGGTGTGGCCAGCAGGGGCTATCCGCTTGTCGCGTTGTACGCATATGTGCATCCGACGAACGGCACGCTTCGCTGCCAGCATGCCACGCTCGATGCCGGGGCTTTCGAGAGTTGTACGACCGGTATGGTGGAGGAAGTGCAAGATGGTCTGCTACTCTTCCCTGACCCGGCGACGGATCGCCTGCAGGTCTCCTTCGCAACAGGTGCTGTTCCTTCTACTGTGGAGATACTTGACATGCAAGGCCGCGTGTTGCGCAGAATATCCGTCAACGCACAACAGAGCGTCATGATCGCTGTGCATGACCTCACCGCTGGTGTTCACCTCCTTCGCGCGATCGGCCGAACGGTGAGCGTGCGACGCTTCGTGAAACTGTGAGCGCCCGGATCGACAGGCTGCATGCAGCCGACCGATCCGATCATTCACACCCGGTATATTGCCTACTAGCAAGAGGATCGGGCAGTTTGCTTACGCGAGGATTGGACGCCGACCGTGCGCGCATCGCCTGCCCCGCCGGTGCGATGATCTGGAGGATCACCGAAAAGAGCGGCACGGTGCATACCGGAAGGGTGTTGGTGCTATAGCCGCTCAAGGCTTCTTCGCCCCCGGCCGCAGCGGGAAGAACATCCCCGCCATCCGAACGCAGAGCGGCACGAGGCCTCCTGAAGTTGTGCCTGGCTCACTCCTTCACCACGAGCGCGCGCTGGAAGGATCCGGTCCGTTGGATCACGTAGCACCCGCCCTTCAACCCGGTGAGGTCGATGCCACGTGCATAAGGACCGTCGTACAGCACCGAACCTGCGAGGTCCCGCACCATCACACGTTCAGTGGTCAGAACCTGCCCGGCCTCACCGAGGAACACCATGCCGCTCGTCGGCACGGGATGCGCACTGATCGTTCCTGCGGCGTGCGTCTCCCCGATCGAATTGTAGGTGCATGCCAGCGCCCAGGTCATGGATGGAGTGAGGTCGGTATGCGTCGTGGACGCGATGGCCGGAACGAAAGACGAATTGGTCATTTCGATCGGGGTGACCTGTGGCGTGAGCGCTGTGGTGACCACATCGAACACATCATCGTAGCCGCACGCCTTACCATCGGGGTCGAAGCCGATCAGCCAGTGCGGTGCGTTCAACTTCAGATCACCCAGATCCGTGTAGAAAAAACCGTCCTCATAGGATGGATATCCGCCACCAGCCGCGAACCGGCCTTGCCAAAGGATCCCACCCGCGGCGTCCAGATGCAGTATTCTTCCAGTGAAGGAATTGTCCAGCCCTGCCGCGAGGATGTCACCGTTCGGAAGTTCGATGACGGCGGTGAGTTGTAGAGAGGTGCCGGGGATGGCATAGCGCCTTGCCCAGATCAAGTCACCCGTAGCATCCACCTTGAACACGAAACCACTGAAGGCGGACCCTGAGGTGAAGGTCCCCGCGCAGAGATAGCCGCCACCGCTGGCTGCGGCCACCGCCATGGCATCCTGGATGTTGGAGGTGGTGGTGTCCATGTCATACAGGTTCATCCAAACACCGCCCGTGTCGTTCACCTGCATCAACACCGCTTTCAAGTTGAACGACCCTGCGGTGTGATATCCCGCGCCTGCCAGCAGATGCTGCGTGGGGTCAGCCAGCGCGATCGCATCATAGATCCTGAAGTTGGCGCTATCCGTAGTGATCTCAACGCCTGTGTATGTTGTACCCGCGCTCGATCCTTCGATCCGGTATATGCCGTTCGAGTACGTTCCGCCGGGATAGGTGTAAAGTGAGAAGGTGGTGTCGTTCGAAAGGACAGCGATCACCGCGTCCTGGTTATGCGCCAGGTCCGTGATCCAGGAGAGCCACTGGAAGTCGCCGTTCACATCGGTTTTCAGTAAATACGGATAGTTGTACAAATGCCCGCCGACCACGAAACCGTCGTTCAATTTCCCGGCGTCGTACATGAACATCTCCGGGCTGGACAACTGATACGAGCGTGCGTTCGTGGTCACCTGATCCTGATCCGTCCACAGCAGTTCCACGCCAACGATGTCTGTGCGCCAGCAAGCGAAGAAGGTGTTCCCACCACCGAGGTCGATCGCCGACTGGCGCTGGGAAGCACCGCTGAGCGAGAAGTTCTGGGTTTGTGCATCCATCATCGATGATACACTGATGAGGACAGCGAGCAAAGTTGAGCGGATCATGATCGCTTGTTTGCCCTAAGATAGCGCGCACTTCCGTTCCAGGAAATGCAACTGGGCCGTCACGGCGGGACGGTGCAACGAAATGCACGCAACGTGACGGAACCGTGGGGTCGTTGTGTCGTGGCGGTCAGTCCTTCTTACGGGTTCTACATTCGCCCCTATGCAATTAGAGAACTACGCACAGGGTGAATGGGTGAAGGGTTCGGGCAGGCAGTCCGAGCTTACCGATGCGATCAATGGTGAACTGGTAGCGACCACCTCAAGTGGAGGTCTCGATTTCGGTCGGATGCTCCAATACGGAAGGGAGGTCGGCGGCCCTCCCCTGCGCAAGATGACCTTTCCCGAACGCGGACGCATGCTGAAAGCCCTCGCGACTTATCTCTTCGAGCGCAAGGACAATTACTACGAGATCTCCTACCGCACCGGCGCCACCAAAGCCGATAGCTGGGTGGACATCGAGGGCGGCATCGGCAACCTCTTCGCCAACGCGAGTTTGCGCCGCGTGCTGGGCAATATGCCCTTCTATGTGGACGGCGACACGGTGAAGACCAGCAAGGGCGGCACCTTCATCGGCCACCACATCATGGTGCCCAAGGAGGGCGTGGCGGTACACATCAACGCGTTCAACTTCCCTATTTGGGGGATGCTGGAAAAAGTGGCCACCAACTGGATGGCCGGTGTGCCCGCCGTGGTGAAGCCCGCCACCGTCACCAGCTACCTCACCGAAGCGATGGTGAAGGACATCATCGCATCAGGCATCTTGCCTGAGGGCGCGATCCAACTCATCGTCGGCAGCGCCGAAGGCATCCTCGACCACGTGATGAGCCAGGACGTCGTGACTTTCACCGGCAGCGCCACCACGGGACGCATGCTGAAGAAGCATCCGCGCATAGTGGACGAGAGCGTGCCCTTCAACCTGGAGGCCGACAGCCTCAACGCCATCGTGCTCGGTCCGGATGCCGTGCCCGGCACGGAAGAGTTCGAGCTTTTCATCAAGGAAGTGGGCAAGGAAATGACGTTGAAGTGTGGCCAGCGCTGCACCGGCGCACGCCGCATCATGGTACCGGAGAACGTGCTGGAAGATTTGCAGATCGCGCTCGGCAAGCGCCTCGGTGGCACGGTGATCGGCGATCCGCGCGTGGACGGCGTGCGCATGGGCGCACTCGCCGGACAAACGCAACGCAACGAAGTGAAGCGCGCGCTGGACGAACTGCTGAAAGGCTCGCAGATCGTCTACGGCAATGCCGACAGCGTAGACGTGAAAGGTGCGGACGCCAGCAAGGGCGCTTTCATGAGCCCCATACTCCTGCTCAACGCCGATCCCTGGAAGAACCAACAGAGCCACAACGTGGAGGCCTTCGGTCCGGTGAGCACGCTGATGCCCTACACCGACATCGACGATGCCGTGGCCCTCACCAAGCTCGGCAAGGGCAGCCTCTGCGCCAGCATCGCCACCTACGATGAAAAGGTCGCGCAGCAATTCGTGTGGGGCGCCGCCAGCCACCACGGCCGCATACTCATCCTCAACCGCGAGATGGCGAAAGAAAATACTGGACATGGCAGCCCTCTCGCCACGCTGGTGCATGGCGGACCGGGCAGAGCGGGCGGCGGCGAAGAGATGGGCGGCAAGCGCGGCGTGATGCACTACCTGCAGCGCACCGCCATCCAGGGCCACCCCAGCATGATCACAGCCATCACCCAGCAATACCAGCAGGGCGCGCGGATGAACATCACCGAACGCCACACCTTCCGCATGCACTTCGAGGAACTGCAAGTGGGCGACACGGTGATCACCGCCATACACCCCGTCACCTTGCAGGACATCGAGGACTTTGCCCACCTCAGCGGCGACAAGTTCTACGCGCACATGGACGCCAACAGCCTCGAGGGTACCATCTTCACGGGGCGCGTGGCGCACGGGTATTTCATACTCAGCCGCGCGGCGGGCCTCTTCGTTGATCCGCCCAAGGGACCAGTGCTTTTGAACTATGGATTGGATGAGTGCAGGTTCGTGAAACCGGTGTACCCGGGCATGACCATTCAGGTCAGGTTCACGGTCAAAGAGAAAGTCGATCAAGAGAAGCGCAGCCCTGAAGACGTAGCCAAGGGCATTGTGAAGTTCTTGGTCGATGTCTTTGATGAAACGGGTGAGACCGTTGCCATTGC
>JANMKC010000218.1:0-4356 GCA_031371785.1 Flavobacteriales bacterium
CACTGCATCTCATAACCACCTCACCCGTGGGGATCGTGTGACCTGTCGGGCCAAATGGCCCAACTCAGAACACCAGAACCATGCATAATCTGAAGACCAATGAACAACTCGCGCAACATCGGTTCTTCGAGCTACCCCACATCCAATGGTCCACTATTCGTTCCCAATGAATCATATTGTGTGTGCCCGTCGTCGAAGAAGTTGCCGATGGCGATATACTGGTATGCGCTATCGGGGGTGAACGAACCACTGACGGAGACCCATGCTGATGTATCATTCAGCAAGGAGTCCATATAGAGTTGGGCTGTATTTGGGAAGGCCGGTACATCCCAGTCCGGCGGATTATCGAAGAGGTATGCGTCCCAATCGGGGATCACGGTGAAAAAAGACATGCCCAAGTGATTTGCCGCCCACTTGGCGGAATTACCTGCCCATGTACTGTAACCACCAGGTGACGCCTTGAAACACATGTACACCTGCACATTTGGTTGGAGCGGTTCGGTCAATTGGGCTGTAATGATCTCACGATATGGCAATCCAGTTGACGAGAAATACGCAACGCCCATATAGGCCTGCCCCTGGGCCGCATTTTGATTACCCAATGAATTGAACGGCACTGAACACCATATCCCACTCGCACAAGCATTAAAATAATCAGGTGAGTTGTAGGCGCCATCAGCCCAACCTATGGCGTGCGACCATTGACTGAAATAGTCGGGACAGATCGTGTACTCCTCGAAGCTCGGATTGGGCACGAGGTTCTGGCACCGTGCGAACGATATTGCGGACAACAGCATGACCAAAATGGCGAGGTTCCTCATAGGCACATCGAACGTACTGCCGCTCGTGGGGCGAAAGCCAATTTTTCCACCTCGCATTGCGATCAGAATATCAACCGGCCATCAACCAACCAGCGTGCGCCCGATCCCCGATCCGGCGCTCGGGTGTTTTCCCGAGTGCCTTCCCTTCCTTGACAACGAACGGTCTATCGACCGGAGGCCGAAGAGTTGAAGGGCACTCGGCATCATCAGAGATACGGGCAGCCGAGCGCCGGAGTGGGACTTGGCAAGCGCGGTTGAACAGGTTGTGAACCGAAGAAGCGATCAAGGCCCTTCTTGCTACCAGCGCTCAGCCGATCATTTCACCAGCGCGGCCTTCGCCTCTTCCAGCGTGGGCACATCGTTGCAGTGCCACTGCCCGCGCACGGTGCCGTTCTGCAAGAGCACCACGCCGGGGTCGCTGCGGATCATGGTCTTCAGCGTCACCTCATCGCAGGTGGTGAAATCGAAGGCCAGTTGGTTGTCGTGGCGGAACTGCTCCACCTGCTCATAGCTGCTCGCGGTGGTGCCGTATACGTACCATCCGTTCTTGTAGGCAGCATCGGTCAACGCCTTGATCTCCGGCAAGCAATGCGTTGATGCTTCATCGATCGTCTTCACCACGATGAGCAGGATCGGTGTGGGTTCGTTCAGCACGTCACTGGTGATGTCCACGCCGTCCTTGTCCGTGAGGCGGAAGTCCTGCACGAGCGAGGGAACGCCGCGCTCCACCGTTTCGATGCGGCGATCCACATACACCCACGTGCTGTCATCCCACGGGTATTTGCCTTTGCTATCGAATTCCTTCTGCTCGCCGGTCTTCGCGTTCTTGTAGGTGAGGAAGATGTTCTCCACCGGCGGCTTGCCCATTTTCTGTTCTTCGAGAATGCTCTTGCCGATGGCGTACGGACGATAATCCTTCAGCGGAAGATGTTGCCAGCAGTACCAGATGAAGCCGAAACTGATCAGGGTAATGAACGCGGCGGTGATCCATTCCGCTTTCACGCCTTCAACCCCGGAAGTTCCTCCGGGGATCAGGCGCTTGATGAGGAAGTAGCCCAGCAGCCCACCGATAGCGAAACCCATGGGGAACCACCAGCCGAAGACCCAGCACCACACGCCGAGGACCGCGAGCCCGCCCGGAAGAACCACGCGATCATCCGCCCATGTGTTGAAACCGATGCGCTTGCGGAAGAAGAAGATCGGCAGGACGAACACCAGCAGGATCATGTCCTTGCTGAAGCTCTCCCACGGCGTGAGGCTGCGGCCGATCGATCCCTTCATCGCGTCGCCGAAGCAGCCGCAGTCGGTAACGCATGTCACGTCCTTCATCACCTTCACCCCGTTCTCCACCGCTTCGTATTTGCCTTGCGGATCGCAAGTGGCCGTGTAGGCCGTGAGCCATCCGAAGAAGAGCGTAAGCAGCAACAAGGTCCAGGTCGCGAGCTTCATGCGACCCCCAACGAGCACCGCGAAACCGAGCACCACTTCCGCGAGGCAAGCGAGGATCGCGAGCGGCAACGCGTACGGGATCAAGTACGGCATGCCCAGCGCACTGGCTTCGAAGTACTCCGTGAGCTTGATGCCGAATCCGACGGGATCATTGGCCTTTACCAGGCCGCTCACGATGAAGGTGGCACCGACGAGGATGCGGCAGATGTAGAGGAAGTACTTCATGGGGATGAGATCGATCAACGATCAACGATCGCTTCGGCCCAAGAGCGGCCTCGCGATGACGGCAATGAACGTGAGCGGCGAAAGTAAATGGAGCGCGATGCGAACAGGCCCGATCAACGATCCGTTAACGCGTGGCACCGCTGTGCGTGCGGCGAGCAACACCGTGACCCTTGCTGCTGGAAGCATCAGCGATGGCGGTCATGCGGCGTTCGTACTCGCTCATGATGCCTTGCACTTCCTCGCGGATGCGTTTGTCGTAGTCGGTGTCCCATGATACCAGTCCTGTGGCGGGCTCGAAACGCGCCATGCCCATCGGCAGGTCGAAAAAGGAGAGATCGAGGTCGGCGATCTTTTCGAAGAGTGTCATCTCCACCCACAGGTCCTTGGTCTTGTTCTCGCCTTCCCACTCCAACCCGTGCGTGTCGATGCTGTAGCATTTGGTCTGGTGGTCCGGCGCACCGAAACGGATGACATACTTGGCGTTGTTGTCCAGGGTGAACGCGTACTTGCCGAAGGCGCCGGTCTCCTCGGCCTGCACTTTTACACCATCCTTGTATACACGTACCAGGGCATTGGTCACCAGCGAACCGGAGAGATACTCGGTGACAACGCCGGTGATCCGCATGTTGTAGGCTTGCGTCTCGCCACAGGTGAGCAGGGAGAGCGCGAGCACGGGCAGCAATGTTCCGTTCCTCATGGGGCCGAACATCGCGGGAGGTAAGGTCCCGGATGCGTGGGCGGCGAAATAAGCCGCACGGATCCTGCGATCCAAGGCCGATCTTGCCGTTTTCCAAGGGATCGATCAACAGCTTCTTGTTGATCACGCCAGAGATCCGCACGGTTTATGCGATCTTGGCGCTGCCCTGAACCCTTCACCATGCTCCGCACTCTTCTGGTCGCGTCCATCCTGCTGCTCTTCTTCCCGCTGCGCGCGCAATACACCGCCACGGTGAAGACCTCCGTGACGAAGTCGGAGATCTCCGGATGGAGAAAGTGGAGCAATGGCACCTGCTCGATCAACTACCCCGGGAACTGGGCGAGCGAAGGATCGGGCCCGAACGACCTCACTGCGGCTTTCACCTCGCCCACCGACAGCACGAACAGGCCCCGCGAGCGCGTGGAGGTATTCGTGAAGACCGCGGGTGGCATGAGCTTGGCCGACTATGCCAAGCGCGCTGAGCAGGAAGTGGGCGAGCGCGTGTCGGACCCGAAGATCCTTGGAGCGAACATCACGGACGATGCGCACACCTTGGAATACACCGGGGAACTCAACGGACACCCCGTGCAAGTGAAACAGGAATCGTGGCTCAAGGACGGCCAGCTATGGGTGATCACCTTCACCGCCCTGCCTGTTCGTTACAATGAGATGCTTTACGTGGCCGATGCCATGTTCGCCTCATTCACCGTGAAGTGAACTTGTCCGCTTCGACGTTACGGGGTCCCGGTCAGCCACCATCTTCCATGCGGATCAACCCGAAAACGGCATAGTTCACGATGTCGGCCCAGTTGGCGTCGATGCCTTCGCTCACCAGCGTGCGGCCCGCATTGTCCTCGATGTTCTTGATGCGCAAGAGTTTCATCAGGATCAGGTCAACGAGCGATGAAACGCGCATGCTGCGCCACGCTTCGCCGTAGTCATGGTTCTTGCGCTGCATCAGCGCGCGCGCTTCGTGCAGTTCGTGCGCCAGCCTGACCCTCGCTTCTTCCGCTGAAATATCCGGCACGTCCACTACGCCTAGCCGTATCTGCACCAACGCCATGCCGGCATAGTTCACGATGCCGATCAGTTCGGGCCGTATCCCCTCGCCCACTTTGCTCTCCTTCACTTCCTGCAACGTGCGGATGCGCTGGGCTTTGATGA
>JANMKC010000362.1:0-6529 GCA_031371785.1 Flavobacteriales bacterium
CTTGCGCAACAACTCGCACATGGCACCGGTCCCTTCCGGCACGGTGCGCCATTGCAGGTCGATCTTGGCGCGCGCGAATGCACGACGCTCCAAGGCGAGTTGCCAGGGCAGGTTGAAATGCTCGGGGACACCGGCGATGCGGAGAGGGAGGAGGTCCAATGCGGAAAGCTGAAATGTGAAAGAGGAAATGTGAAAGAGGAAAAGTGAAAGAGGAAAAGCGAAAGAGGAAAAGCGAAAGCGGAAAGGGCAAAGGTGCTTGCTGAAGCCTGAAGTTCTTGTTGGCGATCCGTGATGGTGATACTGACGGCTCAAGACGGGCCTCCGTGCAAGCCCGTCGAGCGCAGATCGCCACGCGGCGGAGAATATCGCAGAAACAGGGTGTGCCGCTCGCGATGACGGGGCCTACTTCCTCACGTACCCCTCGAACGTGTTGTGGTCCTTCTCGTGCAGTTCTTTCGCCGTAAGGCTTTTGAAGTAGTCGTAAGTGATCTTCAAGCCTTCGGCGCGTGAGACCTTGGGTTGCCACTTCAGCAACTTCTTCGCGAGGGTGATGTCCGGCTGGCGCTGCATGGGATCGTCCTGCGGCAGCGGCTTGTACACCAATTTCTGTTTGGTGCCCGTGAGCTTCACGATCTCTTCAGCGAACTGCTTGATGGTGATCTCCGCCGGGTTGCCGATGTTCACGGGATCCGCGCAATCGCTTTTCAGCAAACGATAGATCCCTTCGATCAGGTCATCCACGTAGCAGAAGCTGCGTGTCTGGTCGCCTTTTCCGAAGATGGTAAGGTCTTCACCGCGCAGGGCTTGTCCGATGAAGGCGGGCAGCACGCGGCCGTCGTTCAGTCGCATGCGCGGGCCGTACGTGTTGAAGATGCGCACCATGCGCGTTTCCAGTCCGTGATAGGTGTGGTACGCCATGGTGATCGCTTCCTGGAAACGCTTCGCTTCGTCATACACGCCGCGAGGACCAACCGTGTTGACATGGCCCCAATAGCTCTCCGTTTGAGGATGCACTTGTGGGTCGCCATAGACCTCGCTCGTGCTGGCCACGAGGATGCGCGCCTTCTTCGCCAAGGCGAGACCGAGCAGGTTGTGCGTGCCAAGCGAGCTCACCTTCAATGTCTGGATCGGGATCTTCAAGTAGTCGATTGGGGAGGCGGGCGATGCGAAGTGCAGGATGTACTTCAGTTCACCCGGCACGAAGACGAACTTGCTCACGTCGTGGTGGTAGAACTCGAAATCGGGGTTCTTGAACAGGTGCTCGATGTTCTTCAACCGGCCCGTGATCAGGTTGTCCATCGCGATCACGTAGTAGCCTTCCTTCAGGAAGCGATCGCAGAGGTGCGAGCCAAGAAAGCCTGCGGCGCCGGTAATGAGCACGCGGTCCTTCGCCTTCTTCACATCCTTCACCTTCCTTACCTCCTTCGCGTTCTTCTTGGCCATGTTCTTCGGTTTCATCTGAGTGGGTCGATCCAGCGGATCGACCTACGGGGATCGATCAAGCGGTGATGACGTTCCGTCCGATGCTCACGTAGTGGAATCCTTGCTGCTTCATCTCATCGAGGTCGTACAGGTTGCGGCCGTCGAAGATCACCGGCTTTTTCAATGCGGCTTTCACACGGGCGATGTCAGGCGTGCGGAACTCGGCCCATTCGGTGCAGATGATCAGCGCGTCGGCGTCTTTCAGTGAGTCGTACTCATCGGTCGCATACCGAACGATGTCGCCTTTCATCTTCTGCACGTTCTTCATGCCTTCGGGGTCGAAGGCCGCGACCGTGGCACCTTCCGCCTTCAGCGCATCGATCATGTACAGCGCCGGTGCTTCGCGGATATCATCGGTGTCCGGCTTGAAGGCCAGGCCCCACATGGCGAAGTGTTTTCCTTTCAATGAACCACCGTAGTGTTTCTTGATCTTCGGCATTAGCGCGGTCTTCTGTTCCTCGTTCACCTGCATCACGCTCTCGATGATCCGGAACTCATAGCCGGCTTCCTTGCCGCTTTTCGCCAGCGCTTGCACGTCCTTCGGGAAGCAACTGCCGCCGTAACCGATGCCAGGGAAAAGAAAACGTTTGCCGATGCGGCTGTCGCTGCCCATGCCGATGCGCACCTTGTCCACGTCGGCACCCACGGCTTCGCAGAAGTTCGCGATCTCGTTCATGAAGGTGATCTTCGCCGCGAGAAAGGCGTTGGCCGCGTACTTCGTCAGTTCCGCGCTGCGCTCGTCCATGAAGATGATCGGATTTCCCTGGCGGACGAAAGGCTTGTAGAGGTCCTCCATCAATTTCTTCGCGCGCTCGCTGCTGGTGCCCACTACCACGCGATCGGGTTTCAGGAAATCATCCACCGCATAACCTTCGCGCAAGAACTCCGGGTTGCTCACCACATCGAATTCCACCTTGGCGAACTTCTTCACGGCGGCGGTCACTTTCTCCGCAGTACCTACGGGAACAGTGCTTTTGTCAACGAGGACCTTGTAGTCCGTCATCAGCTTGCCGATGTCCTGTGCGGCGTTCAATACGTAGCTCAGGTCGGCGCTGCCGTCCTCGCCGGGCGGCGTGGGCAGCGCGAGAAAAACGATCTGCGCTTTGTCCAGTGCTTCCTTCAGGTCGGTGGTGAAGTGCAAACGTCCTTGGCGGATGTTGCGCTCGAAAAGCACGTCGAGGTGCGGCTCATAGATCGGCACTTTGCCGTCCTTCATCATCTTCACCTTTTCGGTGTTGATGTCCACGCATACCACGTGGTTGCCGGTCTCGGCGAAGCAAGTGCCTGTAACGAGTCCTACGTACCCTGTTCCTACTACTGCGATGTTCATTTTTCTGGGGGTTGGGGCGATGCATGCATCGCCCTTGCATGCTTATCTGTGGAAGTAGCTCTTCACCGTGGAGGTGATGTGCGTGAGTTGTTCGCTATCGAGTTCGGTGCTCATCGGCAGCGAGAGCACTTCGTGGATCAGTTGCTCGGTCACTGGCAATGAGCCTTCAGGGAAGCGAGCGCTCTTGAAGGCGTTCTGCAAGTGGCAGGGGACGGGGTAGTAGATCATGGCGGGGACGCCGTTCGCTTCGAGGTGCTTCTTCAACGCGTCACGGTGACCGCCGGTCACGCGCAAGGTGTACTGGTGGAAGACGTGCGTGCTGCTTTTGCTCCGTTCCGGTGTGATGATGTTCGCCATTCCCGCGAACGCGCTGTCGTAGAAAGCAGCGGCGGCATTGCGCGCTGCCGCATATTCATCGAGGTGCTTCAACTTGATGCGCAGCACGGCGGCTTGCAACGAATCGAGCCTGCTGTTCACGCCCACTACTTCATGGTAGTAGCGCACATCGCTACCGTGGTTGCACACACGGCGGAGCTTTTTCGCGAGTTCGTCGTCGTTGGTGAACAGCGCGCCACCATCGCCGTAGCAACCGAGGTTCTTGCTGGGAAAAAAACTCGTGGTGCCGATGTGGCCGATCGCGCCGCTCTTCTTCTTCGCACCGGTGCTGAACGTGTAGTCGCCACCGATCGCCTGGCAGTTGTCCTCGATCACGAAGAGGTCGTGCTCTTTCGCGATCGCCATGATGGCTTCCATATCGGCGGTCTGGCCGAAAAGATGCACGGGCACGATGGCCTTGGTCTTCGGCGTGATCTTCCGCTTGATGTCCTCGGGATCGATGTTGAACGTGCCGGGCTGAACATCCGCGAAGACTGGCGTGATGCCGAGCAACGCCACCACTTCCACCGTGGCCACAAAGGTGAACGAGCAGGTGATGACCTCGTCGCCTGGTTTCAACCCCAAGGCCATCATCGCGATCTGCAACGCATCGGTGCCATTGGCACAGCCGATCACGTGGGTGGAGCCGAGATAGCCCGCGAGTTCCTTCTCGAACTCCTTCACATCGGGTCCGTTGATGAAGGCGGCGCTGGAGATGACGCGCGCGATCGCGGCGTCCACTTCCGGCTTGATCCTCGTGTACTGGCCGAGGAGGTCGACCATCTGGATGGGCTTCATTGCGGTGGTCGTGTCCATGGGCAGGTGCTTGCTGATCGGAACGGCCGCGAAGATATCCGCGCCGTCGATGCCCGAAGACCGCGCCCTGAGCGCATCCCGCAGTGCTGCGGGACCCAGCGCCGACCCGCCGTTAACTTCGCCCCTCGATGCGTGTTCCATCCGTCCTCTTCGTTCTCTCCGGCTTTTTCGCGCAAGGGGCCTGCTACGCACAGCATGGCCTCCGGGATACGACGATCATGATCGTACCTGTTACGCTGAGCTATGCCTACCAGCTGCCGCAGGGCGACATGGCCTTGCGCTACGGGGCCAACAGCAACATCGGGTTGAGCGCTGGCGTGAAGTTCAAGAACAACTACTACCTCGGCGCGGAGGGTTCATTCATCGTGGGCAACCGCGTGAACGAGACCTCGATGCTCAACCAGCTCATCGCGGACAATGGCGATATCGTGGACCAGGACGGACAGCCCGCGACCGTGCTGCTCTATGAACGGGGATACACGGCGATGATCACCGTCGGCAAGGTCATGTCGATCGTTGGGCCCAACCCGAACAGCGGCTTGCTGCTGAAGCTCGGTGCCGGGTACATGCGCCACAAGGTGCGCATCGAAACACAGAACAACGTGGTGCCCGCGTTGGAAGGGGACTATGCGAAAGGCTACGACCGGCTGACCGCTGGACCCGCCGCGATGTTCTTCGTGGGCTACCAGCATTTCGGCAACAAACGCTTCGTGAATTTCATGTTCGGCTTCGAGGTCAACCTCGGTTCCACCCACAACCTGCGCCCGTACAATTTCGACACCGGCAAGACCGATGATGCCCAGCGCATCGATGGCCTGAACGGTTTTCGCTTCGGCTGGACGCTGCCGATCTACCATGCGAAGGACGATCGCATCTTCTACCACTGATGCCAGCGCTTTACAACGCGGCAACAGCGCTTTATCATTTCGGCATCCGGTGCGTTGCGCCATGGAACCCGAAGGCGAAGACCTGGGTGGAAGGGCGCAAGGATCTTTGGCAGCGGTTGGAAGCGAAGCGCGATGCGTTGCGGGGGTGCCTATGGATGCACTGCGCCAGCGTGGGTGAGTTCGAACAGGGAAGACCGGTTCTGGAAGCGATCAGGGAGCAACGCCCCGAGCTGCCCGTGCTGATCACCTTTTTCAGTCCGAGCGGCTATGCTGCGCGCAAGGACTTTCCGCTCGCAACGCATGTCGAATACCTGCCCGCCGACAACGAAGCGAACGCACGACGCTTGGTGGAACTGATCGCGCCGCGCGCCGCGATCTTCATCAAGTACGAGTTCTGGTACCATCATTTGCATGCACTGAAAGCGCGCAGCGTTCCGACTTTTCTGGTGTCCGCGATCTTCCGCGATGGCCAGCCCTTTTTCAAATGGTATGGCGGCGCGTGGCGGAAGATGCTGCGGTGCTATGGGCACATCTTCACGCAGGACGAACGGTCGCGCGATCTGCTCGCTGGTATCGGGGTAGCGAACGTGTCCGTAAGCGGCGATACGCGCTTTGACAGGGTGATGGCGATAGTGGAGGCCAACGAGGAACTTCCAGCGGCCAACGCCTTCCGCACAGCTTCATCTTCTCCTGTCCTTGTCTGCGGAAGCACGTGGCCGGAGGACGAGCGGTTGATCCTCGATGCGATGGAAGGATCGAGGTCCAAGCTGCGGATCATGATCGCTCCGCACGAACTGGATCCGCAGCACTTGCGTTCGATCGAGGAACGCTTCCCCAAGCCATTGATCACTTGGAGCGAAGCCTCCGCAGCTTCCAATTCCACCTCGTCCTTTCACATTGCCAGCTTGGTGGTCGATCGCATGGGACTTCTCGCGCGGCTGTACAAGTATGGCGACATCGCCTACGTGGGCGGTGGTTTCGGCGATGGCATCCACAGCCTGTTGGAAGCCGCGGCCTGGGGCAGGCCCGTGATCTTCGGGCCAAAGCACCACAAGTTCGCCGAGGCGAAAGGACTGATCGATGCGGGCAGCGGTTTCGAAGTGCGGAACACGGATGAACTGCGGAACGTACTGGAGAAGCTGCTGAACGATCGCTCTGCGCTCATAAGATCTTCCGAGGCCGCTGCGCGCTATGTGCGGGAAAGAACCGGAGCAACCGGGCGGATCACCGGAACGATGCTTCCGTCGATCGCGCGTTGATCACTTCAACTTCTTGTTCTCCTTGTGCCGCGTCGCATCCCGCTTGGTGCGCTTCACCATCTTCTTCGCGAAGGCTTTTTCCAGATCCACACCGCACTGGTTCGCCAGGCATAGCAGTACGAAGAGCACATCCGCCATCTCTTCCCCGAGGTCGTGCTTCTCGCCTTTCTTGGTGGATTGATCGCCGTATTTCCTGGCGATGATGCGCGCGAGCTCGCCCACTTCTTCCGTGAGCAGCGCCATGTTCGTCAGCTCGCTGAAGTAGCGCACGCCCGTGGTGCGGATCCACGCGTCCACTTCCATCTGCAAACCGGGCAGATCCTTTGTTCGGGCTTTCATGCGGCGAAGATCGCACCGTGATGTTCTCGCGGAACGACCGG
>JANMKC010000242.1:0-7993 GCA_031371785.1 Flavobacteriales bacterium
GTTCATCCGCCAGTACCGGGAGCGTTATGAGAACGAACCGGGCGGCTATGCGTTCCTCGGTTTCGATGTCGCGTTCTACTACCTGAGCGCGCTCATGCAGCATGGTCGCGATTTCCCTGCTCATTTCGACGAGTTGAACACGCGCCCACTACACATGTCGTTCAACCTTTTCAAAGCCGGTGAGGAGAACGGCTTCAGGAACGAGAACGCGCTGATGCTCCAATACGGTCCAGCTGGTCTCCACAAAGCACCGTAGTGTGAGGCGTCAGGAGATCGCCGCGGAGTTCCGCGCCATCCAGGACAGCATCTGCCGCCAACTGGAAGCGCTCGATGGCACAGCCCGCTTCGGCAACGATCCATGGACTCGGCCCGAAGGCGGTGGGGGTCTCAGCAGGCCGATCGCGGATGGCGCGCTGATCGAGAAGGGTGGTGTGAACTTCAGCGAGGTCTTCGGACCGCTTTCATCTGCGGCCGCCAAGTCGTTGAAGATCGAGGCGCACACGTTCTACGCCACTGGAGTAAGCGTCGTGCTGCATGCACGCAACCCATGGGTGCCCACCATACACATGAACATCCGCTACTTCGAGGCGGGCGATGCGGTGAATGCCCAACAACCATCCCTACTTCGTGAGAACGCTTCGTCGGGCGAAGCAACAAACAACCAACGATGGTTCGGCGGCGGTATCGACCTTACTCCAGCCTATGTGGACCAGCATGCCGCCGCGCTATTCCACAGCCGCTTGAAGGAGACCTGTGATCGCTGGGACCCACGCTACTATCCGGAATACAAGCGCTCGGCGGATGATTACTTCTTCCTTCCGCACCGCAACGAAACGCGTGGCATCGGCGGCATTTTCTTTGATCGCCTCGCGCCCTCAGCGGAACATCCGTTCGATGATCTCTTCGCCTTCACCCGCTCTATCGGCCACTTGTTCGCTGGACTCTATGCTGAAGTGGCCGGGCCCGTCAGGAGCAAAGCGTTCACGCAACGCGAGAAGGATTGGCAGTTGCTCCGTCGTGGCCGGTACGTGGAGTTCAACCTGGTACATGATCGCGGAACCCGCTTCGGATTGGAAACCGGCGGACGCACCGAAAGCATCCTTATGAGCCTGCCGCCGGAAGCGAGTTGGCGTTATGATCACCATCCCGAGGATGGATCACCGGAAGAGCAGACGCTTGCGTGGCTGAGGAAAGGAGTGGATTGGTCAGGTCTGTAGTGGAGGATCTTCCTATCCATGATCGACTTGCTTGTACAAGCAAGTCAAATAGCTCATGCCCATACTGGAAAGTCCACTTCCGCTGGCTCATCTCCCGCAACATTCCATGACTACTCAATGACGTCGACTTGCTTGTACAAGCAAGTCAATGCGATCCGGTTCCCACCACATCGCTTCACAGCGTTGACCTCCTCATCGCAACCACTTCCGCTCCAGCACGAACGTGCCGAAGGGTAGCAACGCTGCCATCGCAACACCATAGAGCCGCTCGCCCGGCCACTTCAATTTCGTGAACAGGGGCACGGCCGTTACGATATAGGCGATGAACAAAAGCCCGTGCGCCCAGCCGACGTATTTCACCGCCAGCGGCATGCCCGCCATGTATTTCAATGGCATCGCGATGAAGAGCAGCACGAGGAAACTGATGCCCTCGGCGATGGCAACGGAACGGAACCGTGAGAGGATGGGCGAGGGAGTCGGTACTATCATGGCTGCGAAGATGCGTGCTTGAAGCGTCGCGGATCATCATCTTCGCACAAGTGCATCAGCTCCTCCACCTTCTGCTTGAAGTGCTCGCCTATGTCGTGGCCTATGCCTATTACAGGCGCTTGCGCAAGAAGCAGGGTGACGTCATCGGCGATGAGAAGCGCATCTGGATCATCATCGGTGCGGCGGCGGGCGCGTTGATCGGTTCGAGGATCGTGGGTGCGCTGGAGGATCCGTCCGCGCTCGCGTGGAACTGGAAAGCGCTCTTCATCGCATTCAACAACCGGACGATCGTTGGCGGGCTGCTTGGCGGACTGATCGGTGTGGAAGTCACGAAGAAGTTCATCGGCGTGCGGGCCAGCAGCGGCGATCTCTTCACCTTCCCGTTGATCCTCGGCATGATGATCGGCCGTGTCGGATGTTCGTTCGGCGGGTTGGAGGACAACACATACGGTCTTGCGACCGATCTCCCATGGGGCATCGACATGGGCGATGGCGTACCGCGTCACCCAACGAACATCTATGAGATCCTGTGGCTGGGTCTGATCTGGATCGTGTTGCTCCTGATCGAGCGGAAGTGGACCCTGCGCCCCGGCGCGCGCTTCACCGTCTTCATGGTGCTCTACCTCGAATTCCGTTTCGCGATCGAGTTCATCAAACCCGCGCCACAACTATTCCTTGGACTCACCACGATCCAGATCGCCGCGGAGCTCGGCGTGTTCTACTACTTCAAGGCGTGGACGGAACCGAGGACGTTGTTGTTTGAACCACGGATGGACACGGATACACACGGATAAATGCAAACGATGATGGCGGAAATGTCCAAGCTGATACTGAAGGATCAGAGCGAAGAGGTCATCGGTGCTTCCATGGAGGTACTGAATGTCTTGGGGCATGGCCTGCTGGAGAAAGCTTACGAGAACGCGCTTTGTGTTGAACTCAAACTGCGCGGTGTCCCCTTTGAGCAACAGCCCCAGTTCGACGTGATCTACAAGGATGTCTCCGTGGGTCTCTACGTTCCCGACCTCATCGTACGGTCGCAGGTAGTGGTGGACACGAAAACGATCGAGAGGATCACGGATCATGAGCTGGGCCAAATGCTCAACTACCTTCGGATCACGGGTCTGCCGGTCGGCCTCATCGTCAACTTCAAACGCGCGAGATTGGAATGGAAACGAGTGGTGCTTTGAACATCTACTGTATTCATCCGTGTCCATCCGTGTTCATCCGTGGTTGTTCTCGTCTTCAACGCACTATTCCACTTCCATCCGTGTCCATACGTGGTTGAATTCAACATGCCTGAACGCCCCTACATCTACTACGACTTCACGCTGAGCCTATGCAGCACTTGCCTGCGCCGCGTGGACGCCAAGATCATCTTCCAGGATGAAAAGGTCTTCATGCTGAAGAACTGCCCGGAGCATGGCCGCGAAAAAGTGCTGATCGCGACGGACATCGACTACTACAAGCGCTGCCGCCACTACCTGAAGCCCGGCGAGGTCCCGCTGAAGTTCAACACGAATACGCATTTCGGCTGCCCGTATGACTGCGGATTGTGTCCGGATCACGAGCAACACTCTTGCTTGACGCTGATCGAGGTCACCGATCGCTGCAACCTCACTTGCCCGATCTGTTATGCGAGCAGCGGCCCCAACCACGGACGGCATCGCACGCTCGAAGAGATCGAGCACATGTTCGATGTGATCGTCGCCAACGAAGGCAAGCCTGACGTGATCCAGTTGAGCGGCGGCGAACCCACCGTGCATCCGGACTTCTTCGCCATCCTGGACATCGCCAAGCGCAAGCCGATCCGCCACTTGATGGTGAACACCAACGGCATCCGCATCGCCAAGGACAGAAGCTTCGCCGAGAAGCTCGCGAGCTACATGCCCGACTTCGAGATATACCTGCAGTTCGATTCCTTCAAGCCCGAGGTGCTGAAGCGGTTGAGAGGGGAGGACCTCACCACCACGCGCCAGAAAGCGATCGATCACCTGAACGAATTCAACCTGAGCACCACGCTGGTGGTGACGGTGGAGCAGGGCGTGAACGATGACGAGATCGGCGCGATCATCGACTACGGATTGAAGCAGCGCTGTGTGCGCGGCGTGACGTTCCAGCCGGTGCAGGTCGCGGGGCGCGTGGAGAATTTCGATCCCGCAACGGATCGCATCACGCTCACCGAAGTGCGCCAACGCATCATCGACCAGAGCAAACTCTTCACACCGGAGGACATTGTGCCGGTGCCGTGCAACCCCGATGCTCTTGCGATGGGCTATGCGCTGAAGATCAATGGCGAGGTGTTCCCGCTCACGCGCATGATCGACCCGGACGACCTGCTCAACAACTCGCGCAACACCATCATCTACGAGCAGGACGAACGCCTGAAGGAGCACATGATCAACCTCTTCAGCACCGGCACGCCGAGCGACAAGGCCGCTGATACACTGCACCAGATCATGTGCTGCCTGCCCAACATCGACGCACCGCAACTCGGTTACGAGAACCTCTTCCGCATCATCATCATGCGCTTCATCGATGCATTTGACTTCGACGTGCGTGCGATCAAGCGCAGTTGCGTCCACATCGTGAGCAAGGACGACAAGATCATTCCGTTTGAGACGATGAATTTGTTCTACCGCGATGCGGAGAAAGTGGAACGGTTGGAAGAACTTCGCCAAACATCCCACGCATGAAACGCCCCAGCATCCTCCTCTTCAACCTGCTGATCATGCTCGGCTATTCGGTGCTGTTCATCGCACTGGGCGGAGTGATCGGGGACAACGTCATCGGCATCCATTGGGGCGTGCTGGCCATCCACATCATCGCCTTGCTGATCCTCGGCATCGTGAATCTGAGCAATGCCGAGACAAAGAAGAAAGGCAAGCAGATGCTTCTGGCTTCGCTGCTCGTCGCACTCATCGGCCACGGCCTTTGCTTCTTCAATGGGTTGATGAACATGGGCAACATCCACTGAAGTCCCGGCCAACGGAATTCATCTGCGTCCATCTGCGGCATCTGCGGACAACCGCATTCAACCTGAGCCTGCGGCTATGTTTGCTCCGTGCGCACCAAAGGTTTGTGGTTGTTGGTCTTCGCGATAGCAACTGTCTCGCTGGCATTGCTGGGCCTTGCTGTCGGCAGCGTGCATGTTCCGCTCGGTGAAGTCTGGACCGCGTTGTTCCATCGGGATCCGCAGAACACGTTCACCACCATCATTCGCCAAGTGCGACTTCCGGAGGTGATCACGGCGGCGACCGCTGGTGCGGGCCTCGCGGCGAGCGGGCTCATCATGCAGACGCTGTTCCGCAATCCGCTCGCTGGGCCAAGCGTGTTGGGCATCAGCAGTGGCGCAAGTCTCGGTGTGGCGCTGGTGATGCTCGCGCAGCCGCTGTGGATCGCGTTGCCGATACCGCGCGACATGCTGGTGATCGCCGCATCATTGGCCGGGGCGATCGCAGTGTTGTTGCTTATCGTTATGGCGGATCGTCGCGTTGGCGATGGGGTTACACTGCTGATCATCGGCCTGATGGTCGGCTACCTCTGCTCAGCCGTGATCAGCGTGTTGCAAAGTGCAAGCGCCGCGCAAGCATTGAAAGGCTATGTGCTCTGGGGCATGGGCTCGTTCGCAGGCGTGGATCTTCCGCGCATCCTGTGGTTGGCAGTGCCTGTGGCGATCGGCATCATCGCCGCGCTGGTATTGATCAAACCATTGAACGCGTTGCTGCTCGGTGATGATTATGCGCGCAGCATGGGCGTGCCCGTGGACCGCACGCGCCGCATCGCCATCTGGACCACAGGCCTGCTCGCCGGGGCGATCACCGCTTTCTGTGGACCGATAGCTTTTCTCGGACTTGCGACGCCGCATGTAGCACGTGCCTTCGTGCGCACGAGCGATCACTCCACATTGATGCCTGCGAGCATCCTGCTCGGTTGTGCGCTCGCTCTGGGTTGCGACCTGATCGTGCGCTCGGCCGGAAATGAAATGGCACTTCCGCTCAATGCGATCACCTCATTGCTCGGCGCGCCTGTTGTGCTTTGGGTTTTGCTCAGCGGCAAGAAATGGGCGCGAAGCAATTGATCATGGAGCCGCTGCTGCGCACCGAAGAACTCGCGATCGGCTATGGATCACAGCCGCTGCTGAAGGACATCGTGTTGGATCTGCGCGCGGGCGAACTCACTGCGCTGATCGGTGTCAATGGCATCGGCAAAAGCACCTTGCTGCGAACCCTCGCTGGTTTGCAAGCTCCGATGGCAGGACGGGTGTTGTTGCACGATGGCGTGATGCGTTCACTATCCGCGCAACAGCGGGCGCGACAGGTGAGCATCGTGCTCACAGGCCGTCCGCAAGGGGGTATGTTGGATGTGGCCACACTCGTCGCGCTTGGCCGCCAGCCGTGGACGAACCGATGGGGTTCGCTTTCTCCGCGAGATCATGAGGTCGTAGAGTCCGCGCTGAAGAGGGCAGGAGCAACGCACCTCCGCGACAAGTCGCTGGACACATGCAGCGATGGTGAATGCCAGAAGGTGTTGATCGCACGAGCGTTGGCCCAGTCGACCCCGGTGATGTTATTGGATGAGCCGACGGCCTTCCTCGATCTGCCCAATCGTGCCGACATCGTTCGCACACTCCGCACCATCGCACGCGAAGAGAAGACAGCGATCCTCTTCAGCACGCACGATCTGCAACTCGCGCTGGATCTCTGTGATCGCCTGATCCTCATGCGTCGCGATGGTCCGCTCTGGCAGGGAACACCTGCGGAAGCACTTTCCTCCGGCGAACTCGAACGTGCTTTCTCGGGCAGCGGCATCCGGTTCGATCACGCCAACGGCACGCATCGATTCATGCCCTGAAATGCGAAAGCCCCGGCGTTGGTCAGGGCTGTCGCGTGGTGTCGATCGAGCCGATCGACCGACGAAGCGCTACTTCTTCAATGCGTCGCGGATCTCCATCAGCAGCTTCTCCTCGTTGGTCGGGCCTGCCGGAGCCGGAGCGGGTTCCGCCGCTTTCATTTTGTTGATGGCTTTGATCACCATGAACATGACGAAGGCCACGATGATGAAGTCGATCATCGCCGTGAGGAACATGCCATAGCTCACCGCTACTTTGGCCGTACTCACCACACCGGCCGCGTCCTTCACTTCGTTACGAAGCACCCATTCCATCTCATCGAACTTCACGCGTTCAGTGAGCAGGCTGATCAATGGTGCCACCATCTTTTCGGTGAACACCGTCACGATCTTGGTGAAGGCCGCGCCCATCACGAAACCGACAGCGATGTCGACGAGACTGCCCTTCATCGCGAATTCCTTGAACTCCTTCAGCATACCCATGGCGTTCTCATGTTTTTGGTTGGTCCGCCCGCCATTGCGTATTCACGACAGCCGGGTTGATGATCAGACGGTGAAAGTAGCTGTCGGTCACTAGCGCCTGCTGAAATGCAATACCTCGCTGCGCTCTGCACCATGCTCCACACCGGACACGGTCACGCACCATGCGTTGGCACTGTCCTTCACATAGGTGATGCACTGCGGCCAATCATGTCCGGGGTTCTCGAATACGAGCGAGTCCGTTCCGGCCGCTTGCGCGGTGAAGGGTACCCACACGCCGCTGTTCTGCGAATCGACCCTTGCCGAGTACACCACGTTCCCGTTCTGGACATCCAATTTCAGGTCCTCGAAGTAGACCGTGTCGCCGTTGGACACTGCGAAGCCGTTCCCCAGGAAGGCACTATCGCCTGAGGCTGTCCATCGTTCGTAGGTGGTGGACCGATCGGTGAGGGTTCTGTCCACCCATGCTCCGAGCAATGGGCGATACTTGGCAAGCAGGTCCTGTCCGGGAGAAGCCTGCTCAGGAGCCGCATTCTGCGCTTCACGGCAGGCCATGGCGAAGAACGCGATGCACAAGATGGTGGGGGTGGTATTCATCCGGTATACTGGATCCCAGCGATCGCCTGCCTCACCGCCTCGGGAAGTGGGATCTTGGCACCAAGGCGGTAGTCGTACATCACCTGTACGCTCGTGCCACTGGCAATGGTGGCGTGTTCTTCGTCCGTGATCAGGTAATCCATCGTGAAGCTGGTATTGCCGACCTTGATCGTGCCCGTCCGCACTGTCAATCGCTGTGGCCATGTCACGGGCTTCTTGAAATCGCATGTCGTGCTCGCCAGGATCACACCGATGCTTTCCTCGCGATGGGAGCGGAGTATACCGATGCTGTCCAGGTAATGCATGCGCACGCTTTCGAAATAGCGGAAGTACACGATGTTGTTCACGTGGCCGAAGAGATC
>JANMKC010000345.1:0-20881 GCA_031371785.1 Flavobacteriales bacterium
CGGCTTCCCCGGCGTGGGCAAAATGCCGTGGACCTTTCTCGACGAGATCCACATCCGTTGATCCTACGGAAAAGAAGAAGCCCCGGCACAGGACCGGGGCTTCAGGACTTTCGATCCTTCTGGATCACTCTGCTGCCGGAGCGGCGACCTCACCTTCAGCGGCTGCAGGTGCTTCCGGAGTAGCGGGTGCTTCTGGAGCAACGGGCGCTGCTTCAACCGCTGGCGCTTCATCAGCAACAATTGCGGCCTCAGCAACCGGTGCTGGCGGAATGAATTCGGATGCGGCCGCCGCCAGCTTCGCGCTCAGTTTCGCGGCCACAGCCTCCGCCTTCTTGATCTCGACGGCCACGCGGTCCTTGGTCACCTTGTCGGCGTCCTGGCCCACTTGGCTTCGCTTGGCTTCCACCTTGGCGTTCTTCTCGTTCATCCAGATGTCGAAACGACGATCGGCCTCTTCCTGTGCGAAGGCGCCTTTCTTCACGCCGTTCAGCAGGTGGTTCTTGTACACCAGGCCGGTGTAGCTCAGGATCGCCCGGCACGTGTCCGAGGGCTGTGCGCCTTTCTGCATCCAGTCGAGCGCCTTGGGGCGATCGATCTCGATGAACGCGGGGTTGTGATTGGGATCGTAGGCTCCGATCCTCTCGATGTACTTCCCGTCGCGCGGGGAGCGTTGATCAGCCACCACGATGTGGTAGTACGGCTGGCCTTTTTTGCCTTTCCTCTGAAGGCGGATGCGAGTTGGCATGTCGCGGTTGGTTTGGTTTCCCCGGAATTGGGGCCGCGAAGATGCGAATTTCCCCGGATCCCCCGAACCTGGACCAGCACCGGATGAATGTGCCTGGCCCGGTACATTCGGCTCCGCATGCGCCGTAGCCTCTTCCTGCTCCTCCTAGCGGCCTGCCTTCCCTCTTGCGCACATGGCCAGCTTGGCGAGCGGATCCGCCGATTCTTCGAGGGCGACACCACCGCGCCGCCTGACTATGACACCGCCTACATCGCCACCTACGGGCAGAACCTCACCATCAGCGCCATCAGCAGCTATCGCATTGCTTCGCTGGATATCGCTGACACTTCAAAGCACGCCGTTACCTATACCTCCAACAACGCCACACAATATGGCGCAGGTGTCACCTACAAGTGTTTGTCCGTGGATGGCACCATCACGATCCCCGGACTGGGCGTTACGAACCCGGAACTGGGCAAGACCCGTTCGCGCACGCTCGGCGCTGGGCTTACCAGCCGAAGGCTCTGGATCCGCTCGTTCTGGAACAAGACCACCGGTTTCTATCCCGAACAACCCCAAGCCGTTTCCCTTGGCTGGAAGGAAGGGGATCAACAACCCACGCGGCCCGATCTGGTGAATGAAACGGTGATGGCCTCGGTGAACTACGCGCTGAGCAAGAAGCGCCGCTTTTCCCAGAACGCCGCCCTCTGGCAAATGGAACGGCAGAAGCGTAGCGCGGGCACCTGGGTGCTCGGTGGTTCCTTCTGGTACACTGATCTCCGCGCGGATTCGAGCGTGGTGCCGGCACGCGACAGTCTCGCGTTCAACCCGGAGGCGCGCATCGATCACGCGCGACGCGTTCTCCTTGGCGCAACGATCGGGTACACCCACACCTTCGTGTTCTGGCATACCGGCTTCATACATATCTCGGTGCTCGGCGGAGCGGCTTCGCGCAACCAGGACCTGCACTACGCCAGCGACAATAGTTGGCATAGCACCAACGCCGTCAGTTCGATCACCGAAGTGAAGTTCGGGTCCGGCTATAATGGCGATCGATGGTACGCGGCACTTACCACCGCGTACTACATCAATAGCGATGACAAGGAAAAGGAAGCGGTGAGCTTGGGCTCTACCTACGGCACGGTCCGTTTCGCGGTGGGTCTGCGCTTCGGTAAGCCGAACATCAAGGGCATAGGGAAGGTCGGGCTCTGAACCTTTCATCCTGTTCACGGTACTGGTGATCATTGCCCCGTTACATTTCGCCGCATGCGCCGCTCGTTGCTGTTGATCGCCTTCGTCTGCGCGCGGACCGCGAACGCACAACCACTCCACGGTGATCGCGTTCTCACGCAGGCCGACACACTGCGCGGTAACATCGGCGCTGATCGCGCGTGGTGGGATGTGACGCATTACGACGTGAGCGTGACACCGGACTTCGCCACGCGCTCGATCGAGGGTACCACCATTATCACCTTTCGCACACTCGCCAGCGGTCAGTTGCTGCAGATCGATCTGCAGCAACCCCTCGAAGTGTATTCCGTACTGTGGGGCGAGCGGTACTTCGCCTTGGAGATGACACGCGAAGGCAATGTGCTCTGGATCGATTTTCCCGAACGCTTGCAGCCCGGTCGCACCGTCACACTGATCATCAACTACCACGGTGTTCCGCGCGAAGCCAAGAACCCACCATGGGACGGCGGCTGGGTGTGGCAACACGATGAGCAAGGCAACCCGTGGATGAGCGTGGCCTGCCAAGGGCTCGGTGCTAGCGTTTGGTATCCGTGCAAGGACACACAGAGCGATGAGCCGGACAGCGCTTCACTGCACATCACCGTGCCTGACAGTTTGCAAGCGATCGGCAACGGACGCCTCCGCAGCCGAACAACCAACCCCCGGACTTCACCGGGGCAACAACAAACAACGTGGAACTGGGCTGTTGTGAACCCGATCAACAACTACGACCTCATCCCCTACATCGGCAAGTACACGCACTTCGGTGAAGTGTATCAAGGCGTGAACGGCCCGCTGGACTGCGATTATTGGGTGCTGAAGGAGAACGAGGCCACAGCGCGCGAGCAGTTCAAGCAAGTGCCTTCCATGCTGAAGTGCTTCGAAGACTGGTTCGGACCCTACCCTTTCTACAAGGACAGCTACAAGCTCGTGGAGGCGCCCTATCTCGGCATGGAACACCAGAGCGCAACGGCCTATGGCAATCACTTCCAGAACGGCTACCTCGGTCGTGATCTCAGCGGCAGTGGCTGGGGCCTTAAGTGGGATTACATCATCGTACACGAGAGCGGCCACGAGTGGTTCGGCAACAGCATCACCACCGCGGACATCGCTGACATGTGGGTGCATGAAGGCTTCACCGACTACGCGGAAACGATCTACACGCAATGCCAGTTCGGCGATGCGGCAGGTGATGACTACGTGATCGGCCTGCGGAAGAACATCCGCAACGACAAGCCCATCGTCGGGCCATACGGCGTGAATCAGGAAGGCAGCACGGACATGTACTACAAGGGCGCGAACATGCTGCATACCATCCGCCACATCATCGGCGACAGCACCTTCAAGGCGATGCTGCTGGAAATGAACCGGCGCTTCTACCATACGGTGACCACGAGCGCTGAGGTGGAGACGTTCATCAGCGAGTTCTCACATCGCGACTTCAGCAAGGTGTTCGATCAGTACTTGCGGACGACGCAGGTGCCGGTGCTGGAATGGGGAGTGAAGAAGAAGCGCGTGTGGGTCCGTTGGAACAATTGCGTAAAGAACTTCAGCATGCTCGTGGACTTCCAGTACGGCCAGGGCCGATACACCATTCAACAAGTGGGTACCGATTGGCAACTCGCGGATCCCGGACGTGTGATGGATCCGAAACTTATCGTGAACACGAATTTCTATGTGCGAGAAGAAAGAGTGGCAGCTAACAAGTTCAAGCGCGTGAAATGAACATGGCGAATTCCGAATGCATTCAGCATATCGCCCTCCTCACCTCCGGCGGTCCTGCTCGCACCATGAACACCCCGCCATTGCTGGTGATCGCGTAGGTTCGCAAAACTCCAGCCGGTGGTTGGAGTTTTGATCCCGCACGCATGTCCAATGTTGTTGTCCGAGGCAAAGCCTACCGTGAGTTCCTCAGCGAACTGAAGGACCGCATAGAGCACGCGCAGCTCAGCGCCGCACGCGCGGTGAACAAGGAACTCATCGCGCTCTACACCGATATCGGCTCGCGCATCCTGGAAAAACAACAGGCCCTCGGTTGGGGCAAGGGTGTGATCGGAACGATCTCGCGCGACCTGATGAAAGCCTTTCCCGGCGCACAGGGATTCAGCCCGCAGAACCTGTGGCTCATGCGCCAGCTCGTGCTTGAATACAGGGCGATGCCAAAACTCCAACCACTGGTTGGAGAATTGCCATGGACCCACAACGTGCTGGTGATGCAGAAGGTGAAACAGCCCGAGGCCCGCGCCTTCTACCTGCGCAGCGCCGCACATCTGGGCTGGAGCAGGAACGTACTGCTCAACCAGATCAAGGCCAGGGCCTACCAGCGTTCGCTGAAGGACGGCAAGTCGCACAACTTCCCGCGATCGCTCCCCAAGCAGCTCGCACAACAAGCGGAAGCGGTGCTGAAAAGTTCATACGACCTGGGCTTCCTCGGTGTGACCCGTGTACACAACGAACGCGCGCTCGAAGAAAAGCTCATCGATCGCGTGCAGCAGTTCATCCTGGAACTCGGCTATGGCTTCTGCTTCGTTTCGCGGCAACACCGGCTCGTGCTCTCGCCCAAAAAGGAATACTACGTGGACCTGCTCTTCTATCATCGCTTCCTGCACGCATTGGTGGCCGTGGACCTGAAGGTCGGAGCGTTCGAGCCGGAGCATGCCGGCAAAATGGATTTCTATTTGAACGTGCTCAACGACAAAGAGCGCGCACCCACGGACAATCCGTCGGTCGGCATCATCCTGTGCGCGGAAAAGGACGGCCTCGAAGTGGAGTACTCGCTGCGGTCCAAGTCGAACCCCATCGGTGTGGCCGATCACTCCTTCACACGCAAGTTGCCGAAGAACCTCGCAGGCATGCTGCCCACGGCCAAGCAGCTCGAAGCAGCGCTGCGCATCGACCCACCGAAGAAGAAACGCTGAACATGACCGGCACCCGCGCCACTATCCAACGTATCGCCCTTCTCACCTCCGGTGGTGATGCCCCCGGCATGAACGCTGCTATCCGCGCGGTGGTACGCACAGCGCACTTCCACGGGATCAACACCACCGGTATCCTCGACGGCTACGAAGGTTTGGTGAAGAACAACTTCATCGAGTTGGGCCCACGCGATGTGCGCAACATCGTACAGCGCGGAGGTACCATGCTGCGCAGCGCTCGCAGCGAAGCGTTCCGCACGAAAGAGGGAAGAGCGACCGCCGCGAAAAACCTGCGCGATGCGCGTATCGATGCCTTGATCTGCATCGGTGGAGGCGGCACACAAACGGGCGCGCATCAACTGGCCCAGGAACAGAACGTGCGGATCATCGGAATAGCAAGCACGATCGATAACGACCTGAGCGGAAGCGATCGCACCATCGGTTTCGATACCGCCTGCAACACCGCGCTCGAAGCGATCGATCGGTTGCGCGATACGGCATCGTCCTATGGCCGCGTGTTCTTCGTTGAAGTGATGGGGCGCGACACCGGCTTCATCGCCATGCACACGGGCATCGCGGCAGGCGCTGAATATGTGATGGTGCCCGATCGCAAGGAGGATTTGGACGATCTCGTGCGCACCTTGGAAAGCCGAGCATCGGACAAGAGCAGCAGCATCGTTGTCGTTGCTGAAGGCGATGAGGAAGGCGGCGCGTTCAAACTGGCCGAACAAGTGAAAAAGCGCTGTCCGCAATTTGACATCCGTGTTAGCGTGCTCGGGCATTTGCAGCGCGGTGGAAATCCCACGATGGCGGATCGCTTGCTCGCTGCGCGCTTGGGCGCGGCTGCCGTGGAAGGGCTGATCGCCGACAACGATGAATGCGTTGTGGGCATCGTGAATGGCGTGGTCACCTTCACTCCTTATGCTGAGGCGCTCACCCAACGCAAAACCATCGAGCCCGATCTCTTCCGCCTGCTTCCGATGCTCGCTGTGTAAGTTCGCTGGCATGTCACGCCTTGGTTCCCTCGTGATCGGTTGTGCGCTCACGTGCTTCGGTCCGTCCATCGCGGACGCCGCGACCTTCACCATCACATACAACGGCGCACCGCCTGAAGCGCAGACCGCCGTGCAGCACGCGGCTGACATCTGGGCGGACATTCTTGTTTCACCCGTCCCGATCAAAATGCTCGTGAACTGGTTCCCCCTCGGCACCAGCACGCTCGGCATCACCTTCCCGAACGGCCGCCGTGATTTCGCCGGTGCTCCATTGGGCAGCACGTGGTACGCGACCTCGCTCGCCAACTCGATGACAGGTGCGGAACTGAACGCCGGAGAGAACGACTTCGAGATCTGGTTGAACAGCAGCACAAATTGGTACTACGACTCCACGGGAACTCCCGGTGCAGGGCAGTATGACCTCGAAAGCATCGCGCTCCACGAGATCTGCCATGGTCTCGGCTTCGTCGGTCTCTGCAAGAAAACCGGCAGCGATGGGTCCTTCGGCCTGCTGCAGATGACCGACTTCTCACCGCTCTTCACCACTTTTCCATGGCCGCAACTGGACACGCTTCCGAGCGTCTTCGATCGCCACCTCGTGAACAGCAACGGCGATCCATTGAGCGCCTTGGCCAACCCTTCCGCAGCGCTCGGCACCGCGCTGTGCAACAACCATGTGTACTTCGGCGGGCCGCTTACCGACGTGGCAACCGCAGGTGCGCATGCGCGGATCTATGCGCCTGGGGCGTTCGCGCTCGGCTCCAGCGATGTACACCTGAACGAGGGCAGCTACCCGGCCAATACAGCGAACGAACTGATGACGCCCTTCAGCGGCGCGGGCGACTTGAACCATTGGCCCGGCCCGATCTGTCTGGCCATCCTGCAGGACATCGGCTGGCAATTTTCACCGGACGTCGGGATCGCGGAGCGCAGGACACAGGAGATCATGCTGCGCTGCTTTCCCAACCCGGCAACGACAAGCATCGAGATTATCGCGAAGGATCACGATCCCGCGATGATCACCATCAGCGATGCGACGGGCCGCACGGCACTAACAACGATGCGAGCGGCATCGATCGACGTTTCCATGTTGAAGCCGGGATCCTATACGATCACACGGAACACGAACGGCTCACGTTCATTCGCGCGTCTTGTGAAACAGTAGGACCATGGCGAAAGAGCACCACTACGCCCTCACCGTTGAATGGACCGGTGCGCACGACCATGGCACCACCGGATATCGCGACTACGATCGCGATCATGTGATCCGCATAACAGGCAAGCCCGATCTGGTGGGTTCCGCGGATCCATCGTTCCGCGGTGATGCGACGAAACACAACCCGGAGGAAATGCTCGTCGCGGCCCTGTCCGCCTGCCACATGCTGAGCTACCTGCATCTCTGCGCCGTACACGGTGTGGTGGTCGTCCGGTACCATGATCCCGCCACCGGTGAAATGACCACATCACCTGACGGAAGTGGACGACTGACCGAGGTGATGCTGCACCCGCAGGTGACCGTTGCGGATGGAACCATGATGACCAAAGCGCAGGAACTGCATGCGGAAGCGCACCGCCTCTGCTTCATCGCCAACTCGGTGAATTTCCCGGTGCGGCATGTCGCCGCATGCCACGTGCAGAACGCGTAAGTCCGCTCACTTGGCGCCCATCGCCCGCTTCAGCGAAGTCTTCGCGATGCCTCGCACTTTGTTCCGCACCAGCGGCGACCAACCAAGCAACACGCCGCTCACTCCCAACGCCTGCCTGCTCCATCTCCAGAAGTCGAAATGGTCACGTTGGCGGAAGATGAGACCATCGCGCAATTCGAATTCCGAGCGGATGATGTTGTGTACCGCTCTTCCCGTTCCCGATGAACCGGAACGAAGACGCTTGCTGAAGTGATAGAATGCTTCCCACTCGCACACGCCATTCGCATTGTTCTCTTCCAACACACGGAAAGTCACGCGCAGGTCGCTTCCGCTCGCCAGCAACATCTTCCACATCGCACGCACTTCCTCAGCTTTCAGATCAGGGAACACCGGATCGCTGAAGCGCGCATCGGCATGGTAGCATGCGCCCATCGTGGACCAGTCGCGCTGCGCGAAGGCGGTGTAGAAGCGTTCGATCACGGACATGATCACAGGCGTCTTTCGCTTTCCTTGATGGCCACGTCGTTGATGCTCGCGTAGCGTTTGCGCATGTAGCCTTGTTCATCGAACTCCCAGTTCTCGTTGCCGTAGCTGCGGAACCAGTTGCCCTCGGCATCGTGCCATTCGTATTCGAAACGCACCGCGATGCGGTTGTCGCCATGCGCCCAGTACTCCTTCTTCAGTTTGTAGTCCAGTTCCTTCGCCCACTTGCGCTTCAGGAAGGCGCCGATCTCCTCACGCCCGGTGATGAACTCCGAGCGGTTGCGCCACTCGCTGTCTTCGGTGTACGCTTTCGCAACGCGTTCGGGATCCTTGCTGTTCCAAGCATCCTCGGCCATCCGGATCTTCTGGCGCGCGGTGGCTTCGGTGAAAGGCGGAAGTGGTGGGCGTGGTTCCATGGTCAGGGATCGGTTCCCAATGGTATCACAGATCGTGATACCAATAGGCCATTACGGTGTCATGCGTTTATCAACCACTGGGATCTTGCGCCAAGGCAAGAACGCCAGGATCACTTCCCGTTCCGCACGCACACCTTTCGCAGTTCGCTCGATCAGGTTCATTCCTTCCAGCGTTCGCAGGTCGCGTTGCAAGGTCTTCTCGCTTTTCCCCGCATAGTCGCGGGCAAGGTGTGTGTTCAGGTCGTTGATGGCGCTGAACGGCACTTCCTTCTCCTGAGCACCCAAGGCAAGGATCAAGCGATGTTGTCTTCGATCGGAGAGACTGGTCATGGTCCGGAACGCATCATCCACATAGTTCTCCCATGTCACTTCCCATTGTTGATCGCGGATCACTTTCAACTGCTCGCGCAATCCATCAACGAAACCATGCACGGCGTATTCGATGAAGGGGATCACATCGCCACCGCTTTTGCTCGCGCGGTCCAACTGCCGGTAATACTCGGTGCGCGTTTGGTTGTAGTGGTTGCTCATCAGGTGTGCAGCGGGTGTGGGAACCCCGGCGGCCAACAGGATCTGGAACTCGATCAAGCGCGCAGTGCGACCATTGCCGTTGCCGAACGGATGGATCCAAGCCAAGTACAAATGCGCGACCACGGCTTTGAGGATCGCGTAGGGGATCAACTCCTCTTCGCTGCCTGGTTTGAATTCCGGACCATTGAGCCATTCGCACATGCGCTCCATCAAGTACTGCAGATCGGCGACGGGCGCTCCACGGTACACCTTGCCAACGGTGACATTGTGCGTGCGCCATTCGCCAGGGACCACATCCTCTTCTTCCGGCAACTTCTCCAGCACACGGCGATCGAAGTCCTTCACGCGTTCCACATCCAAACGCTCGGTGCCTTTGCGCCAATCATCAAGAATGTCCTTGCACGCGTTGACGATGTTGTCGATCTCCTGTTTCAGGTAAGCCTTGCTCTTGGGCAACTCCAATTTGCCATCGAGGTGCCGCAACACCTCTCCTTCGGTAAGTGTGTTGCCTTCTATCGCGGTGGTTCCCAACACCCCCTTTGCGAGGAACAACAGATGCAGTCGTTCAGCGGTTGAAGGCCGCAACGGAACACCCGCGATGTGCTCGCATTTCGATGCCGCTTCGCCCAACAACATCCAAAGCCGGGGACTCGCCTTCCGAAGGTTCACCCGGAAGGTGAGCCAAGGATGTGAGGTCTCATATGTCCGCATTCGTGTCCACCTGCTGTCCTCTTGTAACTCTGGACAGACAGGGGCTGGCCAAATCTAAGGCACTTGGATGCCCGAGATCATGTCCACCAAATTCAGGGGTGTGGCGCGATCGGATCGTGGAGGTCTGTGCCTTGCAACTCGCGCGCTCATCATCGACCCATGCGCTCGTATTCGTGGCATGCATCGCCGCACGCATGATCCATTGCGAAGGCTCGTGCGTAGAGGCACGCGCCGGTTTATGGCAAAGCCATGGTCTGAGTCTTACAGGGCTCAATCTTCAAATTCCCTTTTCGCCCTTGCGAATGAGACGATGATCCACCATAGAGAGCCGTTGGATCATACTTGGGTGATGCACTGTAGTCATAAACCCCAGAAGGCAAGTCATAGAAGCACTCCGTTTGCCCTGGTGCGATTTGTAGCTGCTTACCATTACCCAGCTTATTCGACCCCACAATCATCATCGCCGACCCGTTATTCTTAAAACAATAGGTGCCTGTTTGCGAACCACAGGGCCCCGAATCAGTCACCTTTGGTTGATCCTCGGATGTGGTCGTCGCTCCAGAGTTTGTGGGTTTTGAGATGCCTGAGGTTTTACCCCCACCCTCCTCACACAACCTCTTCAGTATCGAATTCGGTAGGCACTTGGCTGGCACAATAGCGATCTGCTCGGAGGTCTGGATGTCCTCCGCACGAACCCGGATCAACAGCACGTTGCCGGTCAGTCGGTACGTGGCGAATATCATCACGTCGGCCTTGAGCAACTTTCCGGCTTCCTTCATTCGTTGCTCTTCGTCCATCTGACCCTCCATCTGAAGCTTATGCTCTTCGGCGATCTTGGTCAGGTTAGCGCGATCAAGTAGTTTGTAGGTATGGGGCTTCGCGATCAACGCGGCTTCGAAGTCGCCGGTGATCATCTCGTCCAGGTCGCAACCCTTTCCCTCCATCCGCTTGAAGGAACTCACCAGCACGGTATGGTTGTCGGTCACACCCAAACTCGTGTTGATGCTCGCGGCGATCTGGACAATGGCGTCCTCGTATTTGTCCTGTGCGGCGAGCGCGTTGGATACAAGCACCAGGAGCAATGTCGCAAAGGTGTTGCAGAATCTGGTGGCTGTCTTCATGGTGTAGGATCTTTTGATGGACAATGTACAGGTCTGTTTCATTCCGGGATCAACCCGAGCAGTTCCGCCAATTCTTTATCGGTCAACGTATCCTTCTCGCTCTTGTCATAGATCGAGAGCAAGTAAACCTTGGACGACACAACGCGAACGTGCGTGATCACTCTCCCACCACCGCTCTTGCCTTTCCCTTTCGATGCGATGGCAAGCCTGATCTTGTATGAACCCTTACCGATCGGCGTTCCCATTTCAGGATCCATCGCCAGTGCTTCAACCAGCGCAGCGATCTCCTTCTTCAACGAGGGATATTTCCCTGCCAGCTTCTTCAGTTGCTTCTCGAAGGGCCGGAGCGGAATAATGCTATAGCTCACGGAGCAATGCCTTCATGGAACGCGGCTTCCGCTTGCCCGCCTCGATCGCCTTGATCTCCTCGATCGCATCCAGCATGTCCTGCACACGCTCCGCCTTCTGCGCTGAAATGGGCCGTGCCTTCAAAAAAGGCATCGCCTTCAACAGTGCCTCAAGAATATCCTTGCGCTTGTCGGGAACGGTGAGGATGTAGTTCATGCTGCGAAAATAGCGCGACAATGAAGCCTGTGGAAAACTGTTCCGCGCGCTTGACCTTCGACGCTGGTAGTTTCGCCAACCACCCGCAATGAAATTCTCCCACCTCCACGTACACACCCAGTTCTCGCTGCTCGACGGTGCCGCCAGCATTCCCGCGCTGTACAAGAAGGCCGTTGCCGATGGCCAGCCCGCCGTGGCGATCACCGATCACGGCAACATGTTCGGCGTGTTCAAGTTCGTGGCCGAGGCGGGCAAGCACAAGAACGAGGACGGGTCGTTGCGCGTGAAGCCGATCGTCGGTTGCGAGTTCTACCTCGTGGAGGACCGGCACAAGAAATCGTTCACGCGCGAAGATCCCGACAAACGCTACCACCAACTCTTCCTCGCGAAGAACGCCACGGGCTACAAGAACCTGAGCAAGCTCTGCTCGCTCGGCTACATCGAAGGCTTCTACAGCAAGTACCCGCGCATCGACAAGGAGTTGGTGTTGAAGTATCACGAAGGACTGATCGCCACTACGTGCTGTCTTGCGGCGAGTGTGCCGCGCACGATCATCCGCAAGGGCGAAGCGGCCGGTGAGATCGAATTCAAGTGGTGGCTCGATCTCTTCGGCGACGACTACTACATCGAACTGCAACGCCACGGCATCGCCGATCAGGTCAAGGTGAACGCTGTGCTGGTGAAGTGGGCCGCGAAGTACAACGTGCCGATCATCGCGAGCAACGACAGTCATTACGTTGATCAGCAAGACGCGAACGCGCACGACATCCTGCTGTGCATCAACACGGCAGAGAAGCAGAGCACACCCAGCAGCAAGGAGTTCGATGATGAGGAGACGAAGCCGAAAGGCACGCGCTTCGCCTTCGCCAACGATGAGTTCTTCTTCAAGACGCAGGCGCAGATGGCCGCGACTTTCCACGACCTGCCCGAGGCGCTGGACAACACGAACCTGATCGTGGACAAGATCGAGCCGCTGAAGTTGAAGCGCGACATCATGCTCCCGAATTTCCAGATACCGCAGGGCTTCGCGGATCAGGATGAATACTTGAGACACCTGACTTATGAAGGTGCGATCAGGAGATACATGTCCATGTCACCCCGTGCGCAGTCGAGGGGCGAGATGGATATGTACGGTAGCGCTTCGACTGCGCTCAGCGTGACAGGCCATGGAAGTATCGGTAGCGTCTCGACTGCGCTCGACGTGACAGATCAAAGGGGGCTCACTGGCGGCATCGATTCACTGGATCAGAAGATCAAGGAGCGCATCGACTTCGAGTTGTTCACCATCAAGACGATGGGCTTCGCGGGCTACTTCCTCATCGTGCAGGACTTCATCAACAAGGGCCGCGAGATCGGCGTGCTGATCGGCCCCGGCCGTGGCAGCGCAGCGGGCAGCGCGGTGGCGTACTGCACCGGCATCACCAACATCGATCCGATCAAGTACGATCTGCTTTTCGAACGTTTCCTCAATCCGGACCGCAAGAGCCTGCCCGATATCGACACGGACTTCGACGATGAGGGCCGACAGAAAGTGATCGACTACGTCGTAGAAAAATACGGCCGCAACCAAGTGGCGCAGATCGTCACCTACGGCGGCATGGCGGCGAAGAGCAGCATCCGCGACGTGTCACGCGTGCTCGATCTTCCACTGAACGAAGCGGACCGTTTGGCGAAGCTGATCCCCGAACGACCGGGCATCGAACTGCAACGCATGTTGCACGCGCCCTTCGAAGGCGAAGGCAGTTTGAAGCAGAAAGAAAACCTGAACAGCGACGAGATCGAACTCGTGAAGCAACTGCGCAAGATCGCAGAGGGTGAAGACCTCCACGCGGATGTGCTGCGCGAGGCGGAGAAGCTCGAAGGCAGCGTGCGCGGCACCGGTGTCCACGCGGCGGGCATCATCATCGCGCCAATGGACCTTACCGAGATCCTGCCGGTCTGCACGAGCAAGGAATCCACGTTGCTGCTCACGCAGTACGACGGCAAAGTGGTGGAGGACGCGGGCGTGATCAAGATGGACTTCCTCGGGTTGAAAACGCTCACCATCATCCGCGATGCGCTGCGGTTGATCGATGAGAACCACGGGATCCTGATCGACATCGACACGATCCCGCTCGATGACGCGAAGACCTACGAGATCTACCAGCGCGCCCAAACGAACGGCACGTTCCAGTTCGAAAGCACAGGCATGCAGAAGTACCTGCGTGAGCTGAAGGCCGACAGGTTCGGCGACCTCATCGCGATGAACGCGCTCTTCCGGCCGGGGCCACTGGAATACATACCGAGCTTCATCAAACGCAAGCACGGCCACGAGAAGATCAGCTACGACCTGCCGGAGATGGAGGAGTTGCTGAAGGAGACCTACGGCATCACCGTGTACCAGGAGCAGGTGATGTTGCTCAGCCAGAAGCTCGCCGGTTTCAGCAAGGGCGAGGCAGACTACTTGCGCAAGGCGATGGGCAAGAAGGACCGCGCCACACTGGACAAGATGAAGGGCAGGTTCATGGATGGCATCGCCATCAAGGGGCTCGATCCGAAGGTGTGCGAGAAGGTGTGGAAGGATTGGGAGGCATTCGCGCAGTACGCGTTCAACAAATCACATTCGACGTGCTACGCCTTCGTCGCCTACCAGACCGCGTGGTTGAAAGCCAACTACCCCGGCGAGTACATGGCCAGTGTGCTCACGCATTCGGGCGGGCAGATCGACAAGGTCACCTTCTTCATGGAAGAGTGCCGCCGCATGGGCATCCAAGTGCTTGGGCCGGATGTGAACGAGAGCGGCCTGCAGTTCGGCGTGAACAAGGCCGGACAGATCCGTTTCGGGCTCGGCGCGGTGAAAGGCGTTGGCGAAAGTGCGGTGCAGGCGATCGTCGCGGCGCGCACCGAAGGCGGTCCGTTCGCTTCCGTATATGACCTGATGCGTCGCGTGAATTTGCGCAGCGCGAACCGCAAGGCGTTGGAAAGTCTCGCCTACGCGGGGGCCTTCGATGGCTTCCCGAAAACACACCGCGCGCAATTCTTCCACAGCGCGGGCGAAGGCAAGCCCACCTTCATGGAAACACTCACGCGCTATGGCCAGCAGCACCAGGACGGCGAGGACTCATCGCAGGTGAACATGTTCGACAGCGGATCGGAAGGCGCAGGAATTCCGGAGCCAACGCTGCCGCATATCGATCCGTGGAGCGCGTTGGAGAAGTTGCACCACGAAAAGGAAGTGATCGGCTTCTACCTGAGCGGGCATCCTCTGGACGATCATCGCCTGGAGATCAAGCACCTCTGCAACGCGACGCTTCCGCAACTGCAGGATCTGAAAGCGCTATCGGGTCGCGAGATCTGCTTCGCTGGCATCGTCACCAAAGCGGAGCATCGCATCGCGAAGAGCGGCAAACCCTTCGGCACGCTCAGTTTGGAGGACCACGCGGGATCCCACGATTTCATGCTTTTCAGCGAGGACTACCTGAAGTGCAAGCTCTACCTCGTGCAAGGCACGACACTGCTCGTGAAAGGCCGCGCTGCTGAACGGACCTGGGGCCGCGATGAAGGCCAGATGGAGTTCAAGATCATCACCATGGACCTGCTGGGCGATGTGCGCGAGAAGTACTTCACGAAGTTGAACCTGCGTATCGAAGCCGAGCGCGTGAGCGAGGACATGACGCGCGAACTGGCAGCCTTGCTGAAGGAACACCCTGGTAAGTGCAAAGTGAACATCTCCCTTTTCAGCGCTGCCGAGAACCTCAACGTGGATGTGGCCTCCAAGGGCGCAATGATCTCCGTGAGCGAAGACCTGATGGACCGACTGAACGCCATGGCGGACGTGGAGGTGAGGTTAGGGTGACGATCTATCTTTGAGCCATCAACGCCTTCGCCGGGCTACGGCGTGCAAAGCATGAAAGTGCTGCTCGACATCAAGGACGACAAGGCGAAGATCTTTATGGACATGCTGAAAGGCGTGAAATTCGTAAAGACCACTACCCTCACTGAACCCAAGGCCCAGTTTCTCGAAGACTTGAAGGAGGCGGTCGAGGAGTTGAAGCTCATCAAGGCTGGCAAGAAGCGCGGAAGACCCGCCCGCGAATTGCTGAATGAGCTTTGAGGTCCGCACGATCCTGCCGTTCGAACGGCAACTGAAGCAGCTCGGCAAGAAGTATCCGTCGCTGAGAACGGAATATGAACGACTGATCTCCACGTTGGAGAGGGATCCTGTTCAAGGCACGCCGATCGGCTCTGGATGCTACAAGGTCCGCATGGCGATCGCATCGAAAGGCAAGGGGAAAAGCGGCGGAGCCCGAGTCATCACGCACTTGGTGATCAGGCAGAAGAAAGTCTGGTTGCTGAGCATCTATGACAAGTCCGAAGTGGACAGCATTCCTCTTTCCCAAGTACAGGACCTGTTGAAACTTATTCCGCGGTGATCGTGCGAGTAGCTGACCAACTGTCAGACCTTTTCGTCTTGGCTTGGACATTGACCAACAGCTGCGGACCACAACCTTTGTGGCCGGTTGAAAAGTTGAAACAGTTCAAGGTCCGACAGGACATCGGACCATCACCTTTGCCGACCGGAAGCAGAAGCAGTCATAAACCAAACGCGGAGACCCGGCCCTCCGCTTCACCAAAGCCGGGAACACAATGGCGATCGAACTCACTGACAGCAATTTCGAAGCGCTCGCACTGAAGAGCGACAAACCCGTGATGGTGGATTTCTGGGCGGAATGGTGCGGCCCCTGCCGCATGGTAGGCCCCGTGGTGGAAGAACTCGCCAAGGAGTATGACGGTCGGGTCGTGATCGGCAAAGTGAACGTGGACAACAACCCGCAGGTGGCCATGAAGTACGGCATACGCAGCATCCCCACCATCCTGTTCCTGAAGAACGGCGAAGTGGTGGACCGCAGCGTGGGCGCTGTGCCCAAGGCCGCACTGGCCACCAAACTGAACGGGCAATTGGCCTGATCGCACGCTACTGGCGCGCAAAATGGAAAGCCCGGATCGCTCCGGGCTTTCTTCATTGATATCGATGGATCTTCAGCGCACCGAAACGTCTTCCTTCACTCTGTGCCCGGTGGCCTCCGGTGGTGTTGCCGTTACCGCAAGCGCGTACTCACCTTCCGCGATCGATGGGATATAGCCCACCGCCACGTAGTACGTGCCGACTGCCAGCGCATTGAATGTCATGGCGTAGTTGCCATCGCCACACGGAGCGGGAAAGATGGTGTTTGCTGGAACGGCCTCGCGGGCGTCCGGCCGGTCCGGAAAGAGGTAGTCGGCAAAGGCTCCGGGTTGTGCGAAGTCGGTGCCGCAGTAGTTCAGGGTCACATCCGCCACCGTGTTGATGTGGAACGCATGCCATACGGAGGCAACTCCCCAATTGATGTCCGCGATGGAGCCGGGGATGAAGTCATCATCGATGGTGGCGCCGGTGTTGTCGCTCGTGAAAAGGATGGTACTACCGCCCGGAAGTTCCACCGGTTTGATGTCCAGGAAGCGGTCGTTGACGGGGTGGTGTACAGTGGACTGAGCGGAAACGTTCATCCGGAGAATGAAGGTGACCGCAAAGAGGATCGTGGTTCTCATGGCGCTGATTTTTGCTGTGGTCCTGTGCAGGAATGGATCGATGTCCGTTGACGGAGCAAAATTGCTGCGCGCTGGAAGCCGTATCAATACCATGAATCCGGTATTTTGAAGGAGCATAGGAGAGCAATGGGCCAGGTCTCGTTCCGAAGGATCGTGAACACCTCGCAGGATACGCGCCGTCTTGTCGTTCTTTGCGGACATCCGTGCGCGCCTTGTCCCGCGTTGCACGTCACGAGGAATGCCGATCGACAACAAACAGATCCAAGCGCTCAGCCAGCTCGAGTTCAAAGCCCGGCAGGTGGTGGAGGGCTTCCTCGCAGGTCTGCACAAGAGTCCCTTCCACGGCTTCAGCGTGGAGTTCGCTGAGCATCGCGCGTACAATCCGGGCGAGAGCACGCGCCACATCGACTGGAAGCTTTATGCCCGCACGGACAAACTCTACATCAAGCGGTACGAGGAGGAAACGAACCTGCGCTGCCAGCTGGTAGTGGACGCGAGCAGTTCAATGTATTTCCCCGAAGTGGACCGGCGGGATCCCGAAGCACTGAACAAGATCCGCTTCAGCGTGTATGCTGCGGCGGCGCTCACGCAGCTCATGCGCAAGCAACGCGATGCGGTGGGCCTCACGGTGTTCACCGACCATGTCCTGGTGGTCGAGCAGGCGCGCAGCAACGCGGTACACCTGAAGCACGTGATGACGCACCTCGAGCAGTTGCTCGCGGCCGATGTGCCGACGCATGGCCGAAAGACCAGTGCCTTCGAGGCGTTGCAGGACCTCGCCCAACGCGCACCGCGCCGCAGCCTGGTGGTCATCTTCAGCGACATGATGGACAATAGCGAACGGCAGGCGCAGCTGTTCGATGTGCTCCAGCACCTCCGCTACAACAAGCACGACATCATTCTTTTCCATGTGGTGGACCGCAAGCACGAACTGGAACTCACGATGGAGGACCGGCCCTACACCTTCGTAGACAAGGAGACCGGCGAGCAGGTGAAGGCCCATCCTTCGGAAGTGCGCGAAGCCTACAAGGCCGCCATGACCGACTATTGGCACCAGCTGAAACTGAAGTGCGGCCAGTACCGCATCGACCTGGTGGAGGCCGATATCAATGCGGGCTTCGGACCCATCCTGCTGGAGTTCCTCCTGAAGAGGGCGAGGCTCTACTGAGTTTCCGTTGTTGGTTGATGGTTGTTGGTTGGTTGGCTGATCGCCGAAGTTGGCGCGATACCCGGCCGATCGGTCATGAGTGTGTCTTCCGGCAAGCCGAACAACCAACAACCATGACCTCGGCACAACAAGTTGCCCGGATCACCGCTACAGCTACATTTGCCCCGCTTTCAGGGGAACCTGAAAGACCATGGTTCGGTAGTTCAGCTGGTTAGAATGCCGCCCTGTCACGGCGGAGGTCGCGGGTTCGAGTCCCGTCCGGACCGCATGTATGAAGCCCCAGAAATGGGGCTTCACTGTTCTGGGGCCCCAACACTACAGAAGGTCTCCAAGATCGCCCGCGTACATTCGGTGACGCCTTGCGCACTCTATGAAACTGCTGCTGATCGAAGACGACAAGGACCTGCGCCTGTCCATCGCGGCCTACCTCGCCGAAGCAGGCCACACCTGCGAGATCGCCCGTGACAAGTCGAGCGCCGCCGGGCGATTGGGGTCGCATGAGTATGATGTGGTGCTGCTGGATATCACCCTTCCTGATGGAAGTGGTTTGGAGCTGCTGCGTGATCTGAGATCAAGCAAGAACAGCACGGGTGTGCTGATCATCTCGGCACGCGACGCATTGGATGATCGATTGGGCGGACTGGATCTCGGTGCGGACGACTACCTCGCAAAGCCCTTCCACTTGGCCGAGTTGCACGCACGCATCAACGCCATTTTCCGCAGGAGGCAGGCCAATGGGCATACGCATCTTCCGTTCGAGGATCTCGACATCGACCTGCAAGCGCGAACAGCGAAAGCGGGCGGGAAGGAACTCAGCCTCACAGCCAAAGAATACAACCTGCTGCTATACTTGATCACCAACAAGGGTCGCGTGCTTACCCGCGAAGCGATCGCCGAACATCTTTGGGGCGACCATATCGATCTCGCGGACAATTTCGATTTCCTCTACTCGCACATCAAGAACCTCCGGCGCAAGATCGCGGCGGCTGGAAGTGCTGACCACTTGCGCACGGTGTACGGCATCGGTTATCGCTTCGGCACCAAATGAACCTGCTACAACGCGCGAGCCGAGTACAGCTCATGGCCACGGCGCTGGTGTTGCTTGCTGCGGGCGCACTGCTCTTCGTAGTGATCGAGGGACAGCTCTTGGACGAGGTGACGGAGAAATTGACCGACAACATTGATCGCGTCGTATCCCGGCTGGATCATGGCGAACCGGTTTCCTCATTGCCGCCGTTGATCGAAGTGGAACGCGCGACGGGGAGTGTTGAAGTCGGGCCCAAGGCGCGGAGCGTGGAACTGTTCGATCCGTTGGAGCAGGATACCGAATTCTTCCGGGAAGTGGTCGCGGTGCGATCGGCACATGGCGACCTGTGGCACATCACCGTGCGACAGGTGATCCTGGAACCACACGATCTCTTTGGTCCCATTGGGATCTCCTTGATCAGCACCATGCTCGTCCTTTTGGTCACGCTCTGGCTGATCGATCGGCGCATCAGCAAGGTGACGTGGGCACCCTTCCGCTGGAACCTCGACCGCTTGAAAGGCTTCGATCCGCACACCGACGACGCATTGCGATTGCGTTCCGGCGGCATCGCCGAGTTCGCCGAAATGAACGCGGTAGTGGAGGACCTCGCGCAACGCGTCCGCTCGGACTTCACCACCATGAAAGCGTTCACCGCCAATGCGGCGCACGAGATGCGAACGCCCGTGGCCGCAGTGCTGAACAGCCTTGAACTGGCGCTTCAATCGCCCCAGCTCAACGAAGGCATGGCCGCCGCGATCGGCCGTGCGCACGAAGCCGCGCAACGCCTCTCCAAACTGCACCAGGCGCTCCTCTCGTTGGCCCGCGTGGAGAACATCCATGTCGCCAACCGGGTTCCGATGGATGTGGTGAACGTGGTGCGGTCACAGATCGATCAATTGAAGGAAGCGATCGATGCGAAACGGATCGTTGTTCGGATCGACGGCACGCAGCGATGTGATCCCGTGGGAGCGGATCCCATGCTGATGGAGCAATTGATCGCGAACCTCCTGGGCAATGCGGTGAAGCACAATGTCGATGGCGGCGGATTGTCGATCACTACGGAAAGTCGTGCGCTCGTGATCGGCAACTCCGGCCCACCAACGGATCTGCCCGCGGAACGGTTCTTCGATCGGTTCGTAAAGGCCGATCCATCATCGCGATCATTGGGCCTCGGACTGGCCATCGCGAAAAGCATCTGCCAGGCCAACGGCTGGAGGATCACCTACCGGATCGTCGGCTCACAGCACACGGTGCGCATAGAGTTCTGATCCCGGTGATCGCGCGGCGATCGCGGCTCCATGCCTTCTTGCGTTGTCGACGTGCCACTGTCGAAACCACATCGGTCCGCAACATCTCCAAAATGTCTCCAGAACGTGATCATAGTGTTGCGGCACGGGATCGATCACGATGCATCAACGAACCATCATCAACGACTTCGCATCGATCGGCCTGGCCGAGATGAGCGGGGTAGAACTGCTGGAACGCACGGACACGAAGTACCTCTTCACCGAGGATCGACTTGATGACGTGCTGCGATCATTGTTGCCACACTATCGGATGCTCACGATCGACGGAGCGCGCGGCACGGATTATCACTCGTTGTATTTCGACACGGACGATCTGCGCTCCTATCGCGAGCATCACAACGGCCGCACCTTCCGCAGCAAGGTCCGCTTCCGCGAATACGCGGGAAGTGGCCTGTGCTTCCTTGAAGTGAAACGCAGTAACGGGCGCGGTGGAACCTCCAAGATCCGGATGAGGGCGGCGGCGATCACGCAAGCG
>JANMKC010000365.1:0-8308 GCA_031371785.1 Flavobacteriales bacterium
GTAGCGGAATTCGGCCTCGTCCTTCTTGGTGTCCTGCTTCATCTTGTCCTCCTTCAGCTCGCTCAGCATGGTGTTGAAGGCAGCGTCGCTGCTGTACGTGAGCATCAGGCCGCGAGCGTAGGAGAAGAACCAGTACGTCTGTTCATCGAGCATCAGCAGGATGTTCATCACGTCGCCGCTTCGCTTGCGCTGCAGTTCGATCTTGCCTTTCACGTAGCGGAAGAGCGGCTTTTTGAGGATGGTGCCGATGCCGATAGGTCCGGTGCTCTGCCATGCCTGGTCCTCGGGGTTCCAGCGCAATTTCACGTCGCACAGCACCATCGCCTTGACGAGTTCGTCGGGTAACCGCTTGATCTCGCCCTTGATGCTGAGCTCGCTGATGAGCTTGTCGCTCTTTTCCTTGCCCAACACCTCGCGCATGCTCTTCTCGTACGGCGTTTTCGTGATGTCCACTTGCTTCTGCTCCGGATAGGCGAGGATGTCCTGCGCCATTTTCTCCAACGCGTTCTCGTGGAAGAAGAAGTCGATGTACATGCTCACTTGCGCCGAAGCGCGTGCGCTGTCGCCCTTGTAGTCGAGCGTTCCGTAGTCGTGTACTTGCACGCGGCCCAGGTCCATGCCCGTGCCGATGTGGCCGTTCGCCGAGAGCGCGCAGCTTTCGGTGCCGAGGCTCACGAGGTCGCCGGGCAGATCGGGCTGGCGGATCTTGTCCTTGCTGCCGATCATATAGGCCTTCTTCGCCTTGTCATAGAACAACAGTCCCTTGGCGTTGATCACCGTGCGATCGGCCTTCGCCTGTTTGCGACCGAGGAAGGTGCCGTACGTGCGGAACGGATCGTCGCTGGTGATGAAGATGCCCGCACCGAGATCCGCCCCGCCATCATCACTGAGGGAATCACCCACGGGAATGAAGACCTCCTGCGGATCGATGCGGCCACTGAAGCGCATCCAGTTCTTCTCGATACCCGGGCAATCATGCAGGATCCGTGTGCTTCCGCTGAAGGTGAGCTCCTTGCTCGCTGCCTGCAGGAGCACGTCGCCCTGGTAGTCGAAGGCAGGGCTCAACTGGAAGTGTTCCTCCTCCCCGATCCGTCCTTTGGCGTAGGTCTGGTAGGCGGTGTCCACGGTCACATTCGTGAAGTGGAATTTGAACGCCTTCTTTGTTTCGTCCACATAGTCGTAGTCGCCATACGCTGTGTAGTTCCGCTTGGCCTTGATGCTCACGGTGGCGTTGTAGATCGTGTGGTACTTGGTCACATAGTTCGCCGTGACGATCGCGTTGGTGATCGGGTCCATCTCGGCGTTCTTGCGGATACGCACGCGCATACTGTCCGGGGTGATCAGCGCGTCGGCCACCTGGATGTACTGCACATCGTTGGCGGTGATCAGGTGCTGTTTCAGGTCGTAGCGCGCTTTGGGTGCCATGAAGCTGAGTGAATCCTGGTCGGGCCGTGTGCTGATGAAGTTGCTTCCTGAAAGTTGCAGGTCCTCGTTGACGGCCGCCGTCCTGCGATCGCTCTCCAGTTCCAGGTCGCCCTGGTCCATGAACCACTTGAAGCGGTCCATGTAGCACATGTACTGGTTCACGGGGAACTCCACTTTCGTTTCGTTGCCGTTGCTCACGAACTCACCCACACGCTCATCCAGTTTCACGGTAGCGTTCACATTGTCCGTGCGGAAGGCGATGCTCGATGTGTCCCCTTCGGTGAGGCGGAAGTCGCTGGTGTCCGAGTGCAGCTTCATCGTCTCGAACTGGAAGAGCTTGCTGCGGAGCGTGGCGTTGGTGAAGTCCACCAGTCCCGCGCCGGTCATACCCGCAGGCGTGAGTTCGGTCTTCCCATGCAGATAGGCCATACCGTCGTACATCACCATCGGCTTCTCCAATTGCTTCGCCAGCAGCACGTCCTTGGCGGGTTCAAAGCGCACGAAGACATTGCTCGCATGCACGTTGGGCACCTTCATGGTCGGGCTCGTCGCCGCGCCATTGTATAGCGTATCGGCCACGCCGTAAGTGGTGTCAGGGCAGAAGTGCAGGTCCTTGCTCGATGCGATGGTGGTGAGGTACGTGAGGTCACCATCGCCGTGCATGCCTTGGTGATCGAGCTTGAGCGTATTGGCGAACTTGGCTTTTTTGCCATAGAGCGGAAGCCCACCATCGCCGGTGGGCCTTACGAATCCGAGCGCATAGTCGGGTTGCAAACGCAGCGGCTCGCGGATGTCCGGGAAGATGCCACCGCTCATCAGCACCCCGGCGAACGTGAGGCCCGTATTGGTGAAATTGTCCAAGCTGTCGATCTGGAACGGATCGCTCTTGTAGTAGAACTTGTCCCGCTTGTACGCGCCTTTCTGGATGTCGCTGCGGTCGTAGTACACGAAGCTCTCCTGCGTGCTGTTGAACTTGGGGAACTGCGGATATTTCTCCTGCTGCATCCCGCTCTTGTTGCTCGGCTCGTCGATCTCCAGCGTACCGGTCACTTTCTCCAGCACGTTCTTCACCCGCACCAGGCTGCGTTCGCCATGCTCATCCGCCTCGAAACTGTCCGCGTAGAAGCTCACGCTGTCCACGTTGAGCAGGTCGATGATGAACGGGTCGTAGTGGAAGTAGTACTCCTTGCCGTAGTAGTTCAATTTTCCCGCTGCGACGTTCCCGCCGAACGTGAAGTCTCGGTCCTTCTTGATCGTGACCTCCTTGTTGCTCGGATAGATCTTCACGTCCTGCGAATCGCTCAGGATGATGCGCGACACGCCTTTCAGCGCGAGGTCGAAGTTCAGCAGGTTGATGGTGCCGTTCACGCCATCGTCGCTGCTGCTGTTGAACTGCAGCACGTCATAGTCGATCCTGCCCGCGCTGGCGAGGATGTGCTCCTTCAGGCGCGGCAGCACATGCACCTGTTCGGTCTCCGGGTCGTAATCCAGGAAACGCTTGTTGGCCATGTTGATCAGCATGGGGATCACCTGCGAGGTGGTGAGCCGGGCGAAATTCGCGTAGTCACTGGCGGTGAAATCCAGGCCCGCCTTGCGGCTGAACTCGCTCAGGCGCGACAGCGGATGGATGGCGTCGGCGGCGAGCATCGCGTCGTAGCGTGCGCGTTTGAAATAGTTGTAGCTCTCGAAGCTCGTGCGCGTTTGCGAACTGCCCTGCAGGTTGCTGATCTCGAGCAGCGGATCGCCTTGCTTCCAGCGCATCTCCTCGAAGTACATGTCCAGCCGGTGGAAGCTGTCGAAGAACGGTGCCTTGCTCAATCCTTCGTCGCGCTTGATGATGGTGAGCTGTTTCTTTTCCCGCAGGAAACGGACGGTGACGCTCGGATGCGAGATCGAGTCCTTGTCCATCCGGATCACCAGGCCCACATCCTCGCCGATGATCTTGTCGGGCGAAATGGTGTAAAGAAGCCCGTGGGTGACGATGAACGGCCGCTTGTCCCGATAGAACGTGAGAAAGGCGGGCTCCTCCTTCGTGCCGTAGCCCTGCAATTTGGCACCTTGCAATGTGAAGCCGCCCTCGAAGTCGATGCCTTCAGCGATGTCGCGGATCTTCATGCGCCGGTCGTAGCTCTCGAAGCGCGGATAGCTCGCCTTCTCTTCCGTCACGTTGGCAAGCACCTTGTCCTCCATGCGGCCGTGCAACGTTTTCTCGAAGTACGGATCGTTGAACTGCACGCTGTCCACGCCGATCTCGGAACTCTTCACTTTCACGGTGTAGGGGTGGCTCCATTCCGCGAATGTGGCCGAAGGTTTCAACCCGGCACGCTGCCATGTGATGCGCCCGCCGGTGCCGTACCATGTGCCCAATGTGGGCATGTAAGTGCCGCGAGTGGCCAGGATCACCGCGCTGTCGCCTTTGGCCAGACAACGCAGGTCCATTGTTCCGAAGACCACTTTCGGGATGCTGTCGAAGGCGAACGTGAACTGTTTGCTGCTGCTCTGCCATTGCACACTCGCACTCTTGTAAAGGGTGTTGTCCTTGAAGAGGTTCGCGCTCATCGCGATGAGGTCCGCGAGGTTCTGCTTGCGCGTGCTCTTCGCCGCGTTCTCCATGCAGGTCATCCACGTGTCGAATTCCGTTGCGCTCCGTCCGCTGCCTGCGAACGCCGCCAGTGAAGCGAGGTAGTCGCGGAACGACGGGAAGGCTTCGAAGCGCTTCTTCAGCATCACGTTCGCCAGATCGACGATGCGCATGCGCTGCGGCTGCGCGAAGAAGGCACCGTTCCATGCGGGCGTGAACACCTCCTCGATGAAGGGCTTGCCTTCTTTCTTGTCGGCGTCCACCAGGAAGGTGGTGATCTCCTGGAGGAATGTCGTCTGGTCGTTCGTGAAGGGTTTGGTCTGCGCAGTTGCGATAGTGGGGAAGATCAGCCACAGGCCTAAGGCCGCGAGTCCTATGCCAACGCGTTGGTTCGTCGTTGGTTGATGGTTGTTGGTTGTTGGGCTGCAGACCCTGCGGGACGGAGCGGACGGTTTCCGGATATCGCGCGATTTTGCCAGCCCGTCGACCCGCCGACATATCGTGGCGGAACGCGACCAACAACCAACGACCAACAACCTCTTGCTTCTCATTTCCTGCATCCGATCAGTGCCCATTCACCATCGCTCAAGGCTTCCACATGCCGCATGCCAGCGACGGTCACCGCGTTCAGCATCAGCGAACGGTCGTCGTTGATGAAGCCGCTAAACAGCAACGCGCCGCCGGGCAGCAGCGCATCGCGCATGGGGAGCATATCGCGCAGAAGCGTAGTGCGTTCGATGTTCGCCAAAATAGCGCCACAGGTATTCGGTCCGAGCAAGGCCACATCCCCTTTGTCCACAATGGTCCTGTGACAAGCGTTCAGCGCGATGTTCTCTCGCGCGTTGATCACCGCCTGTTCGTCGATGTCGATGGCATGCACGCTGCGTGCGCCCATGCGTTCGGCCAAGATGGCCAGCACAGCGGTGCCGCAGCCCAGATCGCATACGTGTTTTCCGCGCAGGTCCAGGTCCAGCATCGCCTTCACCATCATGCGCGTGGTGGCATGGTGGCCCGTGCCGAAGGCCATGCGCGGGGTGATGATGATGTCGTGCGCGAAGCCCGGAACGAAGGGGTGGAATTCCGCGCGGATCCGCACATGATCGCCCACCTCCACGGGTTGGAAGCTCCGCTCCCACTCCTCGTTCCAGTTGCGCGGTTCCACTTCGCGCACGGTATGCGAGATCGTGACCAAGGGATCGCGCAGCGCGAGCGTTCCCTTGATCGCGGTGCGATCGAAGCGCGCGCTCGGCACGTAGGCTTTCAATCCATGCGCCGTCTCCTCAAAACTGTCATAGCCCAGTTCGCCGAGCTCGGCGATGAGTATGTCGCGCCATGGATCCAGCGGCGCGATCGTGAAGGTGACCTCGGTCCAGTTCACGCGCCGTGCTTGACACGTTCCGCGATACGCACCAGTTCCATGAACTGATCGGCCACCAGCGACGCACCACCGATCAGGCCGCCGTCCACATCAGTGCAAGCGAAGAGTTCCGTGGCGTTGTCGGGCTTGCAACTTCCACCGTACAGTATGGGTACCTGTTCGGCCACATCCGGGCCATGCGCATGGAGCAGCGAGCGGATGTGCGCGTGCATGTCCTGCGCTTGTTGTGCCGTGGCCGTGAGCCCGGTACCAATGGCCCATACAGGTTCGTACGCGATGACCACCCGCTCCAGTTCATCGTTCCTCAAGCCACCGAGCGCGCCTTTCATCTGGTCGGTGACCACATCGAAGTGCTTCCCACTTTCACGCTCGTCCTGTTTCTCGCCGCAACAATAGATCGGCGTGAGGCCGTGCTTCAGCAACGCGGCGATCTTCCCTCCCACCGACTTGTCCGTTTCACCAAAGTACTGCCTGCGTTCGCTGTGGCCCACGATGCAATGTGTTACCCCGATGCTCTTCAACATCGCAGCGCTTACTTCTCCCGTGAACGCACCCTGTTCCGCTTCATGGCAATTCTGCGCGGCCACGGCAATGCGCTTGCCCTTCACATGCTGTGCGGCCATTTCCAAAAAAGGGAACGGCGGTGCTATCACCATGTCAACATGCGGTGCTGTATCGTTCGCTGCGGTTGCGAGCGCATCGATCAACGACAACGCCGCCTCCCGGTCCTTGTGCATCTTCCAATTCCCCGCGATGATCGTTCTCATGCTTTGCACGCCGTATCCAGAAGGGAGAAGGCGGGAGCGCAAAGATCATCCCGACCAGCGAACAACCGGTCCCCCTGGCAAGCTCTCATCAACAAGGGATCGTGATCTCTTCAGAACCGCAGCGCGAACCCGATATAGGGGATCACCGCGCCGAAGCCCTCCGCGAGGTGCTTGTTGTACACCACCCCGAAGTCAGCGCCGAGCTTGCGGTGGATGAATCGCCCGCCGAGGCTATAGATCGGGAACGGATCGGGGCCGTAGTTGAGCACCCAGTTCTCCGTTACGATGGCCATCGGTTCAATGAAACGCCATTGCCCACTGAAGCCGAACAGCGGCTTTTCGGTGAAGCCCAGCTTATTGCTCCCCCATCCGAAGTTCAGCGTGACATGCGCCTCGTTGGTGCCGAAAGTGGCCTGCGCGATCACCGCTCCCATCTTGCGACCAGTGTCCAGCGTATCCTGGAACGGCGGGTCGCTGCTCAACTGCGAACCGATCGCGAAAATGCCCACATGTATTCCCGGTTGCAAGCGCACACCGCCCTTGATCGCGAGGAAGTAGCCGGGCAATTTGTTCTGGCCCGGGCGCAGGCTCGCCAGCACGCTCATCATCTGGAAGCCACCGCCGATGCTCACATTGTTCAGCGGAGCGAACCACGCCGAGTGCATGATGATGTAGCTGTTCTGGTAGTAGCCCTGACCCTGTTCCAAGGGTATCGCGGAAGGCGAGAAAAAGACATGGTGGCAGTGCGGATTGTCCTTCCATGTGCTGAACACGTGCGTGGTGGTGCCGCCGGTCCGCTGGCCGTGGGCCGCGATCGTGAGGAGGAGCAACGCTCCGGCGGTTGACGTACGCATGTGATCTGGATCGATCGCCCCAAGAACCGGCGCGATCATAAGACGGACGGGGATACAAAGGTTGGCCGGAAAATGTGGAGACCGTTCACTCTTGAACGGTCTCCGCCTGTTTCGTCCGCGATGGACTTACCGCTCGTTCACCTTCACCACCTTCTTCACGATCACGTTGTCGTTCACGATGAGCGCAACGTAATACGTTCCAGAGGCAAGGCCCTGCGTGTTCCACTCGTAGCTGTGCTCACCGGCTTTGGAATCCTCTTCATGCAGCACCCTCAACGGGCGGCCATCCTCCATGCTCACTTCCAACCGGGCATGGCCATCATGCAAAAGGAAATAGGTGAGTATTGTGGTGCCGCTCGTCGGGTTCGGGTCGATCAACAATCGCTCGGACCGCACGGTACCTGATCCGCTCGAACTGCGTTGATCCGCGGGGGCCATGCCTCCCGGTGAGTTCCCGCAACATGCAGCGACCTGCTCCATCAATTGCGCGACTTGGGCGGAGAGCACGTCGTTACGATGCGCCAATTCCTGGACGCCACCGATGATGTACGGAATGACACCTTCCATTTTTACCGCCTTGAAAGCCACCTTGGGGTGTAGCTCATGACCAGTGCTATCGAGTTCGGCCGGTTGCACAAGATCGCTCACCAATGAGGGCAGCAACTCCTGAAGTTCCGGTGCCAACAAACCAGCTTGGTCCCCGGCCGGAAGTTTCATGGTCGGGAACCCATCGAGGTTGTATTGGTAGCGCTTTGGACGCATTCCCATAACCACATCAAGACCATTGGTGAGGTCTTCGATATTCGTCTTCAACTGATCGTCGCTCGGTGTCAGGTAGCCGCCCGAACCATATACTGGGCCAACGAAGTAGCCCGCACAGTCACCTGCCCCAGAACTCAATATGCTACCGAATACACCATAACACACATTGGCCGCTGCTGCAGGTGCGGGGGCGCTTGCTATGCCAAATAGACCGTAAACATTGGTTACGTTGCCAACGTCCGTATTCTCTGAACGTGCATAGCCTTTCCCTCCGAAAAGAGAGCCACCGGGCGCATAGCTGAGCGTCGAGCCATTGGTCCCGATCGCCTCAGTCGTTGGTGCATCCGGTTGCACAACTGTGGTGCCGTTCACACCGATCCCGTAGGCGCTAGCGCCGGTAATGTTGCTGCTGCCGTTCACTCCGATCACCAAGTTGCCGCTGCCGCCACAACCACCATTGACCGCATAGTTGTCGGTGGTTCCCGAGCAGGTCAACATATCCGAGTTTACCCCGATGTTCGTTCCCGAAGTGTTCGTGATC
>JANMKC010000378.1:0-1731 GCA_031371785.1 Flavobacteriales bacterium
GCGGGCTTGCGGCTTGAGGCTTGGGGCGTGAGGCGGTTTCGCTCTTCTGCCCCGCGCCTCCAGCCCCCAGCCCCGTGCCCGCCTTCCCATCAAACGACAACCGTCCCCCCTCCATGAAATACAACGGCTTTCCACCCGACGCCTTTGGCGGCCAGCTATCCCATGACTTCCATGTGTTGGATCCACCTTCGAACGTCATCGCCTCAGGTTGATGGAGCGTCCCCTGATCTTTCAGGTAATACGCAAAGAACGGCGCCTGAATACTCTCGCGGAAATACTTCGATGTCGGCGTCCCGAAATCGATGTTGCCGAGCTTCTGGCCTTGCGGCGCGTTCCATCCACCGTGATTCCAGGGACCGATCACGAGAAAGTTCTTGTGATCCTTGTCGAACTGCTCAAGCCGCTGATAGATGACTTGCGGTCCATAGAAATCTTCCTGGTCCCACCAGCCAGCGACGTTGAGCGTCGGCACGGTCACCTGGTTCAATGATGGCGCGATCGCCTGCTTCTTCCAGAAGGTGTCGTAGTCCGGGTGCGATGCAAAATCATTCCACGTCGGAATCTTTCCCTTCAGCACCGACTTGTTGACGTTCGCCAAGCTGCCTAACGACAGGTAGTAGTCATACGTATCGTACTTATCGAACTGGAAGTTCTCGTTCTCCTTCGATGTTTCCATCATTGCGGCGTATTCAAAGCCGTAACTCAATCGAAACGCGCCGTTGTGGTGGAAGTCGTCGCCCATCCACATGTCGGCTGGCGAAGCCTGTGGCGACGCCACTTTCAAAGCCGGATGCGGATCGGTGAGCGCCATCGCCGTCAACCAGCCCGGATACGACACGCCCAGCATTCCGACGCGACCATTGTTCTTCGAAATATTCTGAAGCATCCACGCGATGGAGTCGTATGCATCGGTGGCTTCATCGATCGCTTTTGGGTTCTTCCGTTCCTGCGGCGAGCGTGCATTGCGCTGCATCACGAACTGGCCTTCGGACTTGTAGCGGCCGCGGATGTCCTGAAACACGAAGATGTAACCGCCATGATCGTCGGCCAACTCGCGATACGGCGCGCCATCGTTCGACATCCCGCGCTCGCCCTCTGGAATTCCGTATGGCGTTCGCGTGAAGATGATCGGCAACGGACCGGTCTGGTCCTTCGGGACAAAAATGTTCGTGGCGAGCTTCACTCCATCCCGCACCGGAACCATGACGCTGGTCTTGATGAACCGTTCAGGGTTCGCCGGTTGCTGGGCGCTGAGTGAAATGGCAAAAAGCGATGCGACGGAGACAATCAGGATTCGCGGCATTTTCACGGGGATGAGGACACCGCGAAATTGCCCAGTCTTGCCAGCCACAGGAAGAGGCGTATTCTCGAATGGTGCAATCCGACTTCGTCACCGTCTCGAGCTCATCCAGCCCCTGGGGATTTTTCCCGATCGGGATCGTCCTGGCGATCGTTGTTGGGATATGGATCGCCGTAGCTGCCAGCCGCTTCATTCAGGGAGGAGTCGTGGAACGACCCGAACGCGTCCCCCAACTATATGGCTACACGGCGTGCCTGATCGGACTGGTCTGGGCGCTCGTGAGTCTCGTGAACCTGACCGGAAAGCTGCTGACGCTCGGACACCCCGAACTGAGCCGGGCAGAGTACGACTTCATGTCGCCATCCGTCTCGTCGTTCGAAGCATTCAGGGTCACGTACGAACGCTCGCTGCGCTTCGGGCCCGAAGGCGAG
>JANMKC010000409.1:0-5258 GCA_031371785.1 Flavobacteriales bacterium
AAAGCGGGAGGCGCAGGGAACCGTGCGCGTGGGTGTAACGAAGTTGACACCCAAGCAGATCGAGCGGCTGCCCGCGATCGGTGGGCAGGCGGATCTCGCGCAATACATGCAGGTGGTGCCCGGCGTGGTCTTCACCGGCGACCAAGGGGGCCAGCTTTACATACGCGGTGGATCGCCCATCATGAACAAGGTGCTGATGGACGGCATGGTGCTGTACAATCCCTTCCACAGCATCGGGCTCTTCAGCGTGTTCGACAATGACATCATCCGCAATGCGGACATCCTCACCGGCGGTTTCAACGCGGAATACGGTGGGCGCGTGAGTTCCGTGATGGACATCACCACGCGCGATGGCAACAAGCAGCGCCTCAGCGGCAAGGTGGCCGTGAGCAGCTTCGCTGGCAAGGTGATGCTGGAAGGTCCACTGAAAAAGCAGAAGGAGCCCGGCGACGGCAGCAGTTCCTTCCTGTTGAACTTCAAGCACAGCTACCTGGACCAAGTGAGCAAAACGCTGTACTCCTTCATTGATACGGCGGGCCTGCCCTTCACCTTCAGCGACGCCTACGGCAAGGTGAGCCTGAACGCGGCGAATGGCAGCAAGGTGAACTTCTTCGGCTTCCATTTCACGGACGGCGTGCAATACCGCGGCATCAGCGACCTGGGTTGGACGAACAATGGAGGCGGCTTCAACTTCGTGCTGGCCCCCAGCGGCAGCGCCGTGTTGATCGATGGGATCTTCGCCCTGAGCAACTACAAGATAGCCCTGAACGAGCGCGACCTGCCCGAGCGCAACAGTTCGATCAACAACTTCAATGCGGGGCTCAACTTCAAATACTTCGTAGGCGAGAACGAGGCGAAATACGGCATCGAGGTAGTGGGCGTGAAAACGAACTTCAACTTCTACAACAGTTCGGGCTTCCCCTTCTCGCAGCAGAAGATCAGCACCGAGATCGCGGGCTTCTTCAATTACAAGATCAAGCTGGGCAAGCTGGTGCTCGATCCGGGGATCCGCGCGCAGTATTACGCCACACCGGCCATCATGAACTGGGAGCCGCGCTTCGGCTTCAAGTGGAACATCACGGACGGGTTCCGCTTCAAGGGCGCAGCAGGCCGATACAGCCAGAACCTGATCGCGGCCAACAGCGATCGTGATGTAGTGAACCTGTTCTATGGTTTCCTCACCGCGCCGGAGGACATCCCCAGCAGCATCACCTTGGCCGATGGCACCACCCGTGACATTCCCGATCCCATCCAGCGCGCGAACCACTACATCCTGGGCTTCGAGGTGGACATCAACAAGAACCTGAAGGCGAACCTCGAAGGCTACTTGAAGGACTTCCGCGAAGTGACCAACCTGAACCGCGACAAACTGTACGAGGACAATACCGAATTCGCCAGCCAACCCGACCAGTTCAAGAAGGACTTCATCCTTGAAACGGGCAAGGCCGATGGCGTGGACCTGTTGCTGCAATACGAGAAAGAGCACCTCTACCTGTGGGCGGTGTACTCGCTGAACTTCGTTGAGCGCTATGACGGCGTGCGCACCTACAACCCCATCTGGGACCGCCGCCACAACGTGAACCTCGTGGCGAGCTACTCCTTCGGGAAATTCGCCAGCTGGAAAGCGAACGTGCGCTGGAACTACGGCAGCGGATTCCCCTTCACCCAATCGCAGGGCTTCTATGAAAGCCTCCCCTTCAACGATGGCATCCAGACCGACATCACCACGGCCAATGGCGACCTGCGAGTGATCTACGCCGACCTGAACAAAGGGCGTCTGCCGGATTACCACCGCCTGGACGTCGGCATAACGAAGACCTGGAAATTCAGCGAGCACCAACTGTTCCAATTCGACTTCAGCGTGACCAACGCGTACGACCGCAAGAACGTGTTCTACCTGGACCGTGTGACCTACAAGCGCAAGGACCAACTGCCGATACTGCCGAGCGTGGGATTGAGCTATACGTTCTGAAGAAGCTTCACCCCGCGCATCCCAACGCGGACGCATCCGGAACTTGCCGAGTACCTTGGTACCCCGACTCAAGCAAAATGAGAACCTTGGTCCTTTCCGCAACCGCGATCGGTGTGCTGGCCTTGCACGCGCAGGAAGTACCCAAGGAAAGCGCGATGGACATGGGCGCTTTCGGCAACCGCCCATCCACGAGCGATCCGGGAAGATGGCGGCTGGACCTCGGCATTGGATTCAACGCCGCACAGAAGGATGCCGCGAACGCACCGTTAACCTGGTCCGATGTCTTCGGTGGTCGTCCACATGGAACGCCTCAGGAATTCATATGGCCGGTGATCTTTCTCGAGGCGGAATACCGCACGGCGGGAAAACTCTCGCTGGGTATCCACTATGACAGTTGGAAGCATGAGCGCTGGGTGAAGGGCGACCTTACCTACGGGAACTTTTGGAACACGGTGACTACCTATATGGCAAGCGCGCGGTTGACCTGGACATCCATCGGCTCAAAGCCGGAGTTCTATTCAGGGGCGATGATCGGCGTCGCGAACCAGCATTTGGATTCGCGCGTGAGCCATGATGGCAACAGCGATGCCTTCCCGCACGGGGACCGATCGCTCACGGCCTATCAGTTCACCGCCATTGGCATGCGCACCGGGCGGCTCTTGGGTTTCTCCCTGGAACTCGGCTATGGTTTCAAAGGCTTCGTCTCAACGGGGCTTTCCTTTCGGTTCGGATAAGGCTCTGGGCTACGAGCTTGACCGCGCTGCAATCTCGTGGCCCGAAGCTCGTGGCACATGGCCATGCAGCCATCAAGGCAAACCCGGATCGGTCTACCTTTACGCCCCGTGATCGCGTCCGCCGTACAGCGGACCTTTCCACCAGCGATGACGGGATCCACCAAGTACATTTTCGTTACAGGCGGGGTTACGAGCAGCCTCGGCAAGGGCATCGTGAGCGCGTCGCTCGCCAAGCTGCTGCAAGCGCGGGGCTTTACCGTCACCATCCAGAAGCTGGACCCGTACATCAACGTGGACCCCGGCACGCTGAACCCCTATGAGCACGGCGAATGTTACGTGACCGAGGACGGCGCGGAGACGGACCTCGATCTCGGCCACTACGAACGCTTCCTCGACACGCCGACCTCACAGGCGAACAACGTCACCACGGGCCGCATCTACCAGAATGTCATCAGCAAAGAGCGGCGCGGCGAATACCTCGGCAAGACCGTACAGGTGATCCCGCACATCACCGACGAGATCAAGTCGCACATCCAGGCACTCGGTCGCAGGGGCATCTATGATTTCGTGATCACCGAAGTGGGCGGCACGGTGGGTGACATCGAAAGCCTGCCGTACATCGAAGCGATCCGCCAGTTGAAATGGGAGAAGGGCAAGGACGCATTGTCGATCCATCTCACGCTACTCCCCTTCCTCGCTACCACCGGCGAACTGAAGACCAAACCCACGCAGCACAGCGTGAAGGAACTGCTCAGCCTCGGCGTGCAACCCGACGTGCTCGTGTGCCGCACCGAACACCCGATGGTGAAAGGCATGAAGGAAAAGATCGCGCTGTTCTGCAACGTGGAACCACGCGCGGTGATCGAAAGCGCCGACGCGGAAACGATCTACGACGTGCCACTGCTCATGCGGAAGGAACAGCTCGACGTGGTGGTGCTGGAAAAGCTCGGCATCGCGAATTACCCGGACGCCGACCTCACCCAATGGAACGGCTTCCTGAAGCGCTACAAGGAGCCGAAGGGTGAAGTACACATCGGGCTCGTGGGCAAGTATGTGGAACTGAAGGACGCCTATAAGAGCATCAAGGAAGCGCTGGACCACGCCGGTGCGGAGAACGAGACCAAGGTGATCATCCGCTGGGTACACAGCGAGAAGCTCACGCCGAAGAACGTCGCCAAACACCTCGGCGGGCTCACCGGCATATTGGTAGCGCCGGGCTTCGGGCATCGCGGCATTGAAGGCAAGATCGAAGCGATCAAATACGCACGCGAACACAACGTGCCCTTCCTCGGCATCTGCCTCGGCATGCAATGCGCGGTGATCGACTTCGCACGCAATGTGCTCGGCCTAACCTCAGCGAACAGCACCGAGATGGACCCGAACACCACGCAGCCGGTGATCGCGATGATGGAGGAGCAGAAGAAGATCGAGAACAAAGGCGGCACCATGCGGCTCGGTGCCTACCCGTGCAAACTCGTTGAAGGCAGCAAGGCGCACCAGGTATACAAGCGCACGAGCATCAGCGAACGCCACCGGCACCGCTACGAGTTCAACAACGCCTACATCGAAGCGTTCAAGACCGCCGGCATGCTGCCCGTGGGCATCAACCCGCAGACGAAACTGGTGGAGGTGGTGGAGTTGAAGGACCACCCATGGTTCATCGGCGTGCAGTACCACCCGGAGTACAAGAGCACCGTGGCCAAACCGCATCCGTTGTTTGTGGGGTTCGTGAGGGCGGCGATCAGCGAGGCGAAGATCCCGGGAGCCACGTCCGGAGTGGAGCGCGCGGAGGTGTAGCGCGAACCATGGCACTATCGCTACGTTGAATCAAATCTCCTCCGCCATTAGCGAAGACGACCATCAGTATCATTTCGGGATCCTTGATGTTTTCGTGGTCGTGCTTTCGGTCTATGTGCTTGGCGGACTCGTCGCCGACACATTCTTTCATCTCGATCCAGAAACCGTCGAGCTTCTTCAACTGATCGACAATGCTATCTGCGTTTTCTTCTTGGTCAAATTTTTCGTTCGACTCATCCGCGCCGAAAACAAGTTGAGGTTCATGCGATGGGGCTGGATCGACCTGATTGCCAGCATTCCTGTGTTCCCGCAAATGCGCGTCGGTCGATTGGTCAGACTGTTCAGGCTGCTGCGCGCACTGCGTGCATTCAGATCCGCACGCAATTTGATCAATCACATTTATCGCAACAGAGCCTACGGGTTGTTTGCAACAGTATCGATCATTGCTGTGCTTATGGTCCTCACATCATCGATTGCGATACTACAGGTCGAGAACGATCTGACAAGCAACATTCACACTGCTAGTGACGCACTCTGGTGGTCCTACACGACCATCACAACCGTGGGCTATGGTGACAAATATCCTGTAACGCCTGAAGGTCGAATCATTGCGGCATTGCTAATGACAGCGGGAGTGGGATTGTTCGGAACCTTTACTGCGTCAGTGGCCGCTTACTTCCTTAAGCAGAAGACTGAAGGGTAGTTCGAAGAACCTGTTGAGAAGTTGATGGGTACGGGATCTTGACAAAGTGCTT
>JANMKC010000424.1:0-4916 GCA_031371785.1 Flavobacteriales bacterium
GTAGCGCGCAGTGATCGGCGCATCAGCGGCGAATTCGATACGACCTGCCGCATCTGGGGAGTTCTTTACGGTGGCCACCTCGTTGAACGTTCGTCCATCGGCACTCGTGGCGATCAACACTTGTTTCGGTGGATGGATCCAGGAGTAGCGCTCTTCCAGCGCGCCAATGCCGAGGTGCGTCAACGTCTGCTCTGCGCCAAGGTCCACGGTGATCGTGATCTGGGGTGATGTCCAGCCGAGCCATTCGTTGTTCACACGTCGCGGACCGGCCGAAACGCCATCTACCAATGTGAACGCGCCGCCCGCGCCATACTTCTCGCTCGGTTGCGGATCCACAGTGATGGAGCGGCCCGTGGCTTTGTCGAAGTTCAGCGCTATCGAGGTGGTGTTGCCCATCTTCTTCGACCCACGGAACAAGGCAGCGCTGATCGTCGCGTTCGCGCGTTGCTCGACGGTGGAAACGAATTGGGGTGAAGCCTCTGTGGGTTCGCTGCCGTCGATCGTATAGCGGATCCCGCCTTGCGTGCCGCCTGCGGAAATGCCCACGTTCACTTGCCCGCGTTTCTTGCTTCCGGCCAGCTTGTAGCCAACGTTGTAGAGGCTCTTGCTGTAGTGGATGTCCATCGCGTCGAGGTTCGCGAAATCGAGTTCCAAGCGGCGGATGAAGTCGGTTTCATTGCGTGCCGACTTCGGGCTCCATAGCACTTCGGCCAACGCGATCATGCGCGGCAGCGCCATGTACTCCGCATGTTCCGGCGTGGTGATGTACTCGGTCCACAGGTTGCCTTGCGCGCCGAGGATGTACTGCGTTTCGGCACTGTCGAGTTCCGCAGGTACGGGTTCATAGCTGTACGTTTTCTGCACGGTGGTGAATCCGCCGATCGCGAGCGGTTCCACAGCTGGATCGCCTTGGTAGTGGTCGAAGTAGCAGTGCGATCCGGGTGTCATCACCACATCGTGTTTCTGCTTCGCTGCGGCAACACCGCCTTTCGTTCCGCGCCAGCTCATCACCGCCGCGTTCGGAGCGAGACCGCCTTCCAGGATCTCGTCCCAGCCGATGATCTTCCTGCCTTTGCTGTTCACGAACTTCTCGATGCGCTGCACGAAATACGATTGCAGTTCGCCTTCGTCCTTCAGCCCTTCCTTCTTCATCACCGCCTGGCAACGCGCGCATGTTTTCCATCGCACGTGCGGGCATTCGTCGCCGCCCACATGGATGTAGGATCCGGGGAACAGGCCCATCACTTCGGTGAGCACGTTCTCGATGAAGTCAAAGACGGAGTCCTTCGTGCAGTAGACATCATCGAACACGCCCCAACCTTTCGCTACCTCGAACGGGCCACCCGTGCAACTGAGTTCAGGATAGGCCGCGATCGCCGCAAGACAATGCCCCGGCATCTCGATCTCCGGCACGATCGTGACATGTCGAAGCGCCGCATAGTTCACCACATCGCGGATCTGTTCTTGCGTGTAGAAGCCACCATAGCGAGTGCTGTCGAATGTGCGATCGCTGTACGGGCCGTATTCGCTTCCGCTGCGCCAAGCGCCAATGGATGTGAGCTTCGGGTATTTCTTGATCTCGATGCGCCAGCCCTGATCATCGGTGAGGTGCCAGTGGAAGACGTTCATCTTGTAGCGGGCGATCAGGTCGATGTAGCGCTTCACGAAGTCCACCGGAAAGAAGTGGCGCGCAACGTCGAGGTGCATGCCGCGCCATGTGAAACGCGGATAGTCGGTGATCGTCATGCACGCGAGCGAAGCGGATCCTTGCTTGCCGAACTGCAGCATTTGCAGGAGCGACTCGATGCCATGGAACACACCCGCTTCATCATCACCGATGATGTCGATCCGCTCCTTCCCGATCGCGAGCGTGTAGCCTTCGGTGTGTGGGTTGTCACTCTTCGTGATGGAAAGTCCGATCGTGTTCTTGGCGTCACCGCTGGCGGAAAGCAACATGGGCCGCAGTCCATTGATCGACTTCAACCCATCGCGCAGGAATTCCGCTTCATCCTTCAGTTCGGGTTGTGCGACCGTGATCGATGATGAGGTCGTTAGCGTGATCATGCCATCGCCGGGAACCACATTCACCGGTGCGGGAATGATCGATGTTGGCGAATTGGACTGCGCCGAACAGGTGATCACAGAAGTCAGCAGCAGGAAGGCGGGAAGGAGTTGGCGCATCGCCCAAAGATGTGAACGGTGCGGTCACAAAGGGTCGCGCACCTAATTTCACCGCGCTCGCATCACGATGGACACCGACAGTCTGCACTTTCTCGGCCGCCTCGGAAAACCATGGGGACACCAAGGCGAACTCACCGTTCATCTCGAGGAAGTGGATGTGGACGACATCGTTCACGCAGGCTCCTTGTTCGTTGACATCGAAGGGCAGAAGGTGCCGTTCTTCTTCAGCAAGTTGCACGAGAAGGGCAGCGATGTGCTCATCAAGTTCGATGACTTCCATGATCCGCAAAGCGCGGGCATGCTGGTGGGGCGCGACATCTATGCGCCGCCCGGACATCTCTCCGATGGAAGCGACGAGAGTTGGGATCCGGAAGAGTTCATCGGCATGCTGGTGCGCGATGAAAAGCACGGCGAGCTTGGCGAGGTGAGCGCGATCGAAGGCACTGACAAGAACCCGGTGCTGGTGATCCTTCATGGCGAACAGGAAGTGATGGTGCCGCTGGTGGAGGAGATGATCGTGGACCTCGACATGGAGGAGCGTTCGCTCACGATCCGCACGCCGGAAGGGTTGATCGATCTGTATCGAAACGCTTGACGCCATCACGCCCCGGGCTTGACCCGGGGGAGTCTTCAAGCGAAGTGATCTTTGATCCGTGCCGAACCCCTTTTTCGAATTCAAGCAATTCACCATCCGCCAGGACCGCTGCGCCTTGAAGGTCGGCACGGACGGCGTGCTGCTTGGTGCGTGGACCAAGGTTGAAGGCGCGAAACGAATCCTTGATATCGGCACCGGCACCGGCCTGCTTTCGTTGATCGCCGCGCAACGGAACAGCGCCGCGCACATCGATGCGGTGGAGATCGACGATGCATCCGCCCAACAAGCGCAAGAGAACGCGGAAGCCAGCTCTTGGCGTGATCGCGTGCGCGTGCATCGCATGGATGTGCGCAAGATGAAAGCGAGCGAACCCTACGACCTGATCATCTGCAATCCGCCGTTCTATGCCGGTGAAATGGATTCACCCGATGACCGCAAAGGATTAGCGAAGCACAGCGGTGAACTCACGTTCGTGGAATTGATGAACGCGATCGGTCGCCTGCTCGCTGACGACGGGCGCGCTTCGTTGATCGCTCCAGCGAACCGCGAGACCGAACTGATCCGCGAAGCCGAACGAGTTGGGCTGAAGTTGTCACGACGCTGTGCGGTCCGCTACCTCGCCAGCAAACCGCCGAAGCGGGTGCTTTTGGAATTGCGACGGGATGTGGATCGGATCGAGGACGACGAGATCACCGTGGAGATCAACGCTGGCGGGGACTACTCGAAGGAATATCGGGAGCTGCTGCGCGACCTGATGCTGAAGTTCTAAACTTCTTGCTCTTCCTCCTTGAACACCACACCCAACTTTTCCAGCTCGTTCAGGATCGGGTCGTAGAGTTCGGGTTTCAACGGAAGAAGAACACCGCGCTGGCCGATCTTCCCGTTCAGCAACAACTTGCTCGCGATCGCGATCGGCAAGCCGACCGTGCGCGCCATCGCCGTGTGGGTCTGATCCTCTCCGATCACTGTGAGCGAGGCATGGATCTCTTTTGTTCTCCCATTGATCGCATAACGGAAGCGGTGCCACATCACTACAAGATCCTTGTCCGTGGGGCCGAGCTTCCATTTGCGTTCGAGCAAGTGCTGCAGCGTGGCGGCCGGTGAAAGGCCTTCCACGCCGATCGCTTCATCGCTGAATATGCCGAGCCATTCCAGCATGGCCATCACAGGGCCAACGGGATCGATGCCGAGGTAGTAGGCGAGGTTCACGCGTGTACCGCGCGAGGCAGGGTAGGGCAGGAACGAATCGATGTACTGGCTCCACGTCGCGGTTTTCGGCAGTTCCATGATGAAGCTGTCGTCGGTACAACCGAGTTGCACGAAGCAGTCCCACGCCACGCAATAGCCCGCCTTGCGCAATGTCCCGCGCTTGAGCGTCGGAATTCCATTGATCCCGTAATGCTCGCGATACTTCAATGAATCGCGGTTCGCATACGCATCGAAGGCACCGAAACCGGGCACCTTGATCAGCACCGGACGTTGGAAGAGCCGATGGTACGGGATATACTTCGTGACGCCGTCCTGGATGTATTTCGCCGCGCCGCCCTGTCCGGCCAGCACCACGTTGCGCGGGTTCCAGCTGAACTTGTAGCCCCAGGGATTGTCATCGCTCTCCGGCGCGACGAGCCCACCGCAATAGCTCTCGAACGCTTCCATGCGGCCGCCTTCGGCGAGGATGCGATCGAGGATGCGCATCGCGCTCATGTGGTCGATACCGGGATCGAGGCCCATCTCGTTGAGCACGATCAGCCCGGCTTTCTTGAAGTCCGCATCCATCGGCCAGAGCGCATCGGGCACATAGCTGGGCGTGATCACATGCTTCTTCAACCGCAGGCAATCCTTCAGCACATCGATGTGCATGAAGGCTGGCAACATGCTGATGATGAGATCATGCTTGGCGATCAATGCTGACCGCGCTTCGGCATTGGCGGCGTCCAGTTCAATGGCCTCGGCCACAGCGGATCCATCACGCACCATCTTGCGCGCGTGCTCCACGTCCCGCTCGCCAATGGTTATTCGCCATTGCTGCTCGGCTGCGTGCGAAATGAGGTACTGAATGAGCGATGAAGCCGAGCGGCCAGCACCGAGGATGAGGATGGTACGCATTGTATCCGCCGAAGCCTTCGTCCGGACGACAGTG
>JANMKC010000446.1:0-3372 GCA_031371785.1 Flavobacteriales bacterium
GATGAAGAGCCCGCGAGACTGCTGGAGCAATTGCTCGAACAGGTGAAGAACGAACGCGGCACCTTGAAGGCCGAACGGCACGCCACCCTTGCACGCGGCATGGCCCGCAGCATCACCGCGCATGGCGGGCGAACGATATCGGCCACCGAGATGCACGATCTCATCGATCGCTTGTTCGCCTGCGAGATGCCTTACTTCACGCCCGGCGGCAAGCCCGTGCTCATCACGTACACATTGAACGAACTAGACGAACGTTTCGAACGCTGATGCGCGCTTACGGATCCGGCTTCCAATTGGGCATGTCGCCTGTGGTGCTCAACCTCATCATCATGAACGCCTTGCTCTTCGGTTTGAAGAGCGTGATGGCCGATGGTGTTCTGGACCAATGGTTGGGGCTCTTCGCCCTGCAGTCGCCCAACTTCAGGCCGTGGCAATTGGTAACGCACCTGTTCATGCACGCGAACCTGATGCACATCTTCGGCAACATGTTCGGGCTGTTCATGTTCGGCTCGGCATTGGAGCGCCTCTGGGGCGCGCAGCGATTCCTTGTGTACTACCTGCTCACCGGCTTCGGTGCGGCGGCCATGCAGCTCGGCGTGAACGCGTGGGAATTCCACCAGCACATGGCGGTGCTCGCAACGAGCGGCGTGTCGGTGGAGAACATCAAGGCGTTGTCGCTGCTTCCGCTGGACGAGGATAGCGTGAACGCGGGCATCGGTGAGCTGATGCGGCGCACGGGTGCTGGCGATGCGGACATCACGCGCGCGGTGGTCGATCTGATCGGCCCAATGATCGGCGCGAGCGGCGCGGTGTTCGGCGTGCTGCTGGCTTTCGGCATGATGTTCCCGAACGAGCTGATCTATTGGCAGATGTTCATCCCCATCAAAGCGAAGTACTTCGTGGCGATCTATGGCCTGCTGGAATTCTATTACGGCGTGCATCGAACGGCCGGTGATTCGGTGGCGCACTACGCGCATCTGGGAGGCATGCTCTTCGGCTTCTTCCTGGTGCAGCATTGGAAACGGACCACGGTACTCTAAAGAGAGAAGGGCAACCCGCGATGTCGATACAGGACGAGATAAAGTCGCAGTGGCGCTTCGGCGGAGCCGTGAAGCGCCTGCTCTTCATCAACATCGGTGTGTTCCTGGTGGTGCAGATCATCGGGCTTGTCGGCAAGCTCAGTGGCCATGGCGATCTGTGGGAAGGTCTTCTCCTGGACCAACTGATGGGCACGGACGTGCCGGGAAAATTGATCATGCGACCGTGGACGGTGATCACCTACATGTTCACGCATCAAGCGGTGATGCACATCGTCTGGAACATGATCATGTTCTGGTTCAGCGGGCAACTCTTCCAAGGCCTGCTCGGCGAGCGGCGTTTGGTGGGCAACTACCTGCTGGGCGGGCTCGCGGGTTTCCTGCTCTACTTCCTCGGAGGCTTCCTTCCTGCCGATGTGAACCCCGGTGCGGGCTCGCCGATCCTCGGCGCTTCCGGTGCGGTGATGGCCGTGTTCATCGGCATCGCGGCGTACCAGCCGGACATGGAGGTGGGACTGATGTTCGCCGGGCAGGTGAAGTTGAAATGGGTGGCCATCGTGATGCTCGTCGTGGATCTGATCGGCATCAAACAGGGCGGTAATACCGGCGGCCATTTGGCGCATGTGGGCGGCGCTCTCTACGGATACCTCGCCGCGATAGAACTCAAGCGTGGTAATGACTGGAGCATGGGCTTCGTGAACATGCTCTCGCGCATCGGCAGCCTGTTCAGCAAGAACAAGGGACCGCGAATGCGCGTGGCGAAGCGCCCCGAACGTCGGCGCGTGACGGTAGACGCCGACTACAACGCTGCCAAAAAAGAGAAGCAGGCCCGGGTGGACGCGATATTGGACAAGATCTCGCGTTCAGGCTACGACAGTCTCAGCAAGGATGAACGCGATCTCCTGTTCCAAGCCAGCAAGGACCGGTAGGGCGACATTCATGTCGCCCCGGAACGGACCTGCGCGAACGCGAGAGTGAAGGCATGAAGAGCGAAGAGACACCCGCACCGAAGCGCCCCAGCCGCTGGCACCTGCCTGTTTGGTACGTGAACCTGCTCGCGGTCGCAGCGCTGCTCCTCTCCTATTTGAGCGCCCGAGTGAGCCCGGCCACGTTCTGGCCTCTCGCCTTTTTCGGCATGGCGTATCCGTTCATCCTGATAGCCAACCTGCTCTGTCTGTTCTGGTGGTTCCTCTTCCGCCGTCGCCGGATGTGGCCTTCCCTGCTGGTGATCCTTCTGGGCTGGAGCCATCTGGGCGACTACATCCAGTTCTTCGGCGACCGCGATGCACCCACGGAGGTTCGCACGAAGTTCAAGGTGATGAGCTACAACGTAAGGCTCTTCGACCTTTACAACTGGACACATACCAAACAGACGCGCGCGGAGATCATGGAACTATTACGCGTGGAGGATGCGGACATCCTGTGCATGCAGGAATTCCTGAACGAGGACAAGAGCGAGGACCCACCCGTTCGTGACCAATTGCTCAAGGATTATCGCTTCAGCAACTGCGCCGATGAATATACCGCGCATACGAAGCACGGACACCATTTCGGCATCGCCACCTTCAGCACGTACCCGATCATCAGCAAGGGCGCGATCCATTTCCCCGATGACCTGAACAACCTGTGCCTGTGGACCGACATCGTGATCGCCAGCGACACCGTGCGGGTGTACAACGGTCACCTCGCGAGCATCCGCTTCGGCGATATGGACTACCGCTTCATGAAGGACGTGGTGAAAGGGGAAGGCACGGATTCGATCGGCACCGCGGGCCAGCGCATCGTTGATCGCTTGAAGAACGCCTTCATCCGCCGGGCCACCGAAGTGGAGACGATCAGCGCGCACATGCGCACAAGCCCTCACCCGGTGATCTGGTGCGGCGACCTGAACGACACACCGATGAGCTACAGTTATCGCCGGTTACGCGACGTGGACCTGAGTGATGCGTTCGTGGAGAGCGGGCAGGGCATCGGCCATACCTACATCGGGGACTTTCCGAGCTTCCGCATCGACCATATCCTGCATGGCCCGCAACTGCATGCCTGGGACTTCCACACGCTGCCTGACGAGCTGAGCGACCACCGGCCGATCACCTCTTGGGTGAGCGTGGTGGAATGAAGAGAGCGTAAAAAGTACAAGGAGTGAAAGGGCCGACGTGGTATGCGCGTGCCGGAGGTAGAGCGCCCTGTGATCAGGACTTCACTCGGCGGCTCAGAGCACGAGGTAGGCGAGGCAGAAAAGCGTGGCAGAGAGCAAGGCGCTGATGATGCCACTGGTAAGGATCAGGGCGGACCGGCTGGCTGTGGAGGACTGTTGCATCTGGTAGTTCATTGG
>JANMKC010000454.1:0-3250 GCA_031371785.1 Flavobacteriales bacterium
TGGGTGAGGAAGAGCGAGTCCAGGCCCATGTCGAGGAAGGTGTCCTCCGCGCTCGCTTCCGCGAGTTCAAGACCTGACGAGCTTTCGAGCAGTTCCTTGATGCGGCCGATCAATCGCTCCTTCGGCGAAATGCTCTCATCAATGATCGTGACGGCGCTTTCGGATGAAGTGGAAGCGGTGATGCTCCGGCCTCCGGCGGCAACGAGCGACACCGGATCCACCCAATGGCGAACGCGTTCGAACGCGTATGTCGGAAGCGAAATGCGATGACGTGTTTCCTTTTCGTAGAAGACCTTCCGGTCGATGTCCACGCCGCTTTGCCAGAGTCCACCGACCGCTTTCAACAGCGCGGTGAGCTCGGCACCATCGCCAGCTTGCTCGGCGAGCGAGGACACCGCCACTTGTTTCTTCGGATCGCTGCTCTGCTGCTTCGCGAGCGTGGTGGCAGTGGTGCGCGGACCGATCTCGAGCATCACATTGTTCGCATCGCTCCAAGCGAACTTCACGGCTTGTGCGAAGCGCACTGTGGAGCGCAGGTGCTGGCTCCAGTATTCGGGGGAGGTCGCTTCCTCATCCTTCATCCACTGGGCGGTCACCGTGCTCACGATCGGGATGCGCGGTGTGTTCAAGCGAACACCCTCGACGATTTTTTTGTAGGGCGCGACGATCGCGTCCATCATCGGGCTATGGAAGGCGTGGCTCGTAACGAGCAGCTTGCACACGACACCTTCCTTCTCAAGACCGGCTTGCAATTCCGCGATGGTCGCGTGCGGGCCGCTCACCACACAGAGCTGCGGTCCGTTGTTCGCGGCTATGCTGCATTCCGCAGGGAGACGCGGCAGCATTTCCTCTTCCGCGAGCCGCACGCTGAGCATCGATCCGCCGGGCAGATCCTGCATCATGCGGCCACGCGCAGCCACCAACTTCACCGCATCTTCCAACGAGAACACACCTGCGAGACAAGCTGCGGCGAATTCGCCGATGCTGTGGCCCATCATCGCGGTGGGTGCGATGCCCCAGTGCATCCACAGCTTCGCGAGCGAGTAGTGCATGGTGAACAATGCGGGCTGCGTGTTCACCGTCTGTTTCAGTTTTTCGGCGGCAGCGGCTTCCTGTCCGTCGGCAGGATGCATGATCGCCTTCAGGTCGTAGCCGAACTCTTTCGAGAACAGTTCGCAGCAGCGATCGAAATGCTCTTGGAAAACGGGTTCGCTCGCGCACAGGTCGCGGCCCATATTCACGTATTGCGAACCCTGGCCGGGGAACATGAAGACCACGCCGGGTGCGGCTTCGGCGAGCTCGCGCGTGCTGGTGAGGTTGGCGTCCTTGTTGGCGATCGCATCGATCACCTCACCATGCGAGCCGCCAACGATCAGTCGGCGTTGTTTGAACGAACGGCGACCGACCCCGAGCGTGTAGGCCGCATCCGCCAACGAAATATGGGGATGTGTTTCGAGGAAGGCGCGAAGATTATCCGTCATCGCATCCAGCGAAGCGCGGCTCTTCGCGGAGAGCATGACCAATTGCTTACCGCGCGAGGCGCTTGAATGACCAGCCAACGGTGGTTCTGACAGGATCACATGGGCATTCGTGCCCCCCACGCCGAACGAGGAGACACCCGCATAGCGCGGCACCGTCGCGCGCGGCCACTCGATCGTGCTCGTGGCCACTTGGAACGGGCTGTTCGCGAAATCGATCGCCGGATTGGGTTTCTCGAAACCGATGCTCGCCGGGATCTTCTCTTCATGCAGGGCGAGCGCTGTCTTGATCACACCCGCAGCACCGGCGGCGGCTGTCAGGTGCCCGATGTTCGACTTGATCGATCCGATCGCGCAGTGCTGTTTGTCGGGCGACATGAATGTCGCCCCTGCGGCGCTGCCGCTGAATGCCAGCGTCAGCGCCTCCACCTCGATGGGATCGCCGATCGGTGTGGCCGTGCCGTGCGCTTCCACGTAGCTGATCTCCTCAGGCTTCACACCGGCATCGGCCTGGGCCATGGCCACCACTTCGGCCTGCCCACGCACACTGGGTGCCGTGAAGCTGGCCTTGTCGCTGCCATCGTTGTTCAACGCTGCTCCTTTGATCACCGCATAGATGTGATCGTTGTCGTGTACCGCATCATCGAGGCGCTTCAATACCACAATACCGACGCCATCGCTGAACGATGTTCCCTTTCCGTTGGCATCGAAGGTGCGCGTACTGCCATCGGGGCTGTACATGCCGCCGTCGTTGTACAGGATGCCGCTGTTGATAGGCACCGTGATGGCGATGCCACCCGCGATCGCCATGTCGCAATCACCATCGCGGAGCGCTTTGAACGCTTGCGCGATCGCCACCAGCGAAGTGCTGCACGCTGTGTGGATGCTGAGGGCGGGGCCGCGCAGATCGAACTCGAAAGCGAGGCGCGTGGCGATGTAGTCCTTCTCGTTCGCCGTCATCACGGAGAAATCACCGACCTGCTCGATCAGGTCCGGATGACCGATGACGTTGCGCGTGTAGTAGGTGTTGTTGCCGATGCCCGCGTATACACCGATCAGTCCGGCGAACTGCGCGGGATCATAAGCGGCATCCTCCAGCGCGGCCCATGCGGTTTCGAGGAAGACACGTTGTTGCGGATCCATCAGCGCGGCCACACGCGGGTTCACACCGAAGAAGGCCGCGTCGAACTTGTCCGCATCGTTCATCACGCCTCGCGCGGGGACATAGTCAGGGTTGTTGCGCAGTTCCTCGGGGATGCTCGGATCGAGCTCGTCCGGCGACCAACGCGACACGCTGTTCTTCTTGTCGAGCAGGTTCTTCCAAAGCTGCTCCACATTGTCGGCACCGGGGAAGCGGCCGGACATGCCGATGATGGCAACGTCCCGGCCTGTTGTTGGTTGTTGGTTGTTGGTTGCTCGTCGCGCGCGCGCCATGTCCGCCGGGCTGAGTGCATCACTGCCACCTTCCAAGAACGCTGCGCACGCACGCACTGTGGGATGCTGATAGAGCTTGACGATAGGGAGCGTGATGCCCTCTGCTTCCAATCGCGCGATGCACTGGATGCCGAGCAGTGAGTTGCCACCCAGGTCGAAAAAATTGTCGACGATGCCGACGCGATCGATGCCGAGCGCATCGGCCCATACCTCCGCGATGCGTTTCTCGGTGCCGGACTTCGGCGCGGCGAAAGCCACATCGAGATCGGGTCTCTTCACATCGGGTGCAGGCAGTGCCTTGCGATCGATCTTGCCGCTCGGTGTGCGCGGAAGTTCTG
>JANMKC010000460.1:0-4432 GCA_031371785.1 Flavobacteriales bacterium
TCTCCTTCCGGTTGGCATAGGCGCGCCGGATGATACGGTGCGCCGGGTTGTCCGCTCCGCTTACCACCACGGGCCTCAGCTCGGTGTTGCTCTGTTGGAGCCGAAAGTTCAGCGGCGATGCATCGGTCACCATCACTTCGAGCGTGTTGTACCCGACATAGCTCAACCGCAGGTCCACGGGGAATCCCGGCACCTCCAGCTTGAAGCGGCCATCGATGTCGCTCACCGTTCCCTGGTTCGTTCCGGCGATGTTTATCGGCACGAAGGCCAATGGCTCTTGTGTCTTTGCGTCCACTACATGACCGGTGAGGACGCTCTGCGCGGAGCTGAACAGTGCGTTGACCGCCAGCAGCAGAGCAAGGACAAGGCGCATGATCAAGAGACGAATATCCGTGTGACGGACAACCGCGAAGAAAGGCTACAGCAGGGGGAAGTATAAAAGTGAAGAGAGTGGAAGAGTGAAAGGGGGTGGCCTCCTCCGGTAACTTGCGCGTCTTCCTACCGATGCTTCCGCTACTCCGCGATGCCCGCTTGTGGTCCCGTGCGCTCACCGCACAGCGGGCACGCAATGCTTGGCGCGTCTGGAGCAGCTTCCAACAGGCCAAGCGCACACGTGATCCACGGATCACCGGTCTTCCGATCAGCGTGAGCATCGAGCCCACCACCGCCTGCAACCTGCGCTGCCCCGAATGCCCGAGCGGCTTGCGTGCGTTCACGCGACCGACCGGGAATCTCAAACAGGATCTGTTCAAGCAGGTGATCGATGAACTGCACCGCGATCTCTGGGCGCTCACGTTCTACTTCCAAGGCGAGCCGTACATCAACCCTTCGTTCCTCGACATGGTGCGCTATGCCAGCGACCGCGGCATCTACACAGGTACCAGCACAAACGCGCACTTCCTCGATGAAGCGAACGCCGAGGCCACCGTGCGCAGCGGCTTGTCACGATTGATCATCTCGCTCGACGGAACGGACCAATCGACCTATGAGGCGTACCGCAAAGAAGGCACGCTGAGCAAAGTGATCGAAGGCGCGGAGCGCATCGTGAAGTGGAAGAAAAAGCTGAAGAGCCGCACGCCGCATGTGGTGTTCCAGTTTCTCGTAGTGAAGCCGAACGAGCACCAGATCCCTCAAGCTCGCATGTTGGCGAAACGCATCGGCGTGGATGACCTCTGGCTGAAGACCGCGCAGATCTACGATCCGAAGGACGATCATCCGCTGATCCCCACGCAGGACAAGTACGCGCGTTATCGCCGCAGCTCAAGCGGTGTGTGGGAAGTGAAACGTCTTCGCCCCGGCTTGTCGGGGAACAAGCTGGAAGACAATTGCTGGAAGATGTGGAACAGCTGTGTGATCACCTGGGACGGCCGCGTGGTGCCGTGTTGTTTCGACAAGGACGCGCACCACGTGCTCGGAGATCTGCGCAAACAGAGCTTCCGCGAGGTGTGGAACAGCGATGCTTACAACGCGTTCCGTGCCACGCTGTTGAAGTCGCGCAGCGATATCGAGATGTGCAGGAATTGCTCGGAGGGGACGCCGGTTTGGGCATAGACGTACTTGACGATTACCTTGGCGGCATGGAACAGTTCGTTATCGAACTCAAGGACAAACGGAAGCGGAGCGCTTTCCTGAAAGTGCTCCGGGATCTGGAGTACGTGCGGCTGGTCCAGACGTTCGGTGACGTGGCGAAGGCCAAGCTCGCGCGCGAATTCCTCGGTTCCATGCATGATATCAAGGCTCATCAGGAAGGCAAGTTGAAGCTGAAGAGCGCTCAAGAAGCGTTGGATGGCCTTTGAGGTGACCATCACCCCGGACTGCCTGCGTCAAGTGAAGCGGTTGTCCAAGAAGTACCCTTCGCTCAAAGACGATGTGCGAGCGCTCGTAACCGATCTTGTGGATCGGCCCGATCAAGGCATCGCTCTGGGCAAGAACCTCTTCAAAGTCCGGCTGGCGATCCGGTCCAAAGGCCACGGTCGATCGAGCGGAGCGAGGGTGATCACCTGCGTACTCGTTCTCGCGAAGCACGTGTATGTAGCGGCCATCTATGACAAGAGCGAACGAGCGACGCTTACCGACAAGGAACTCCTGAAGCTCGCCCAGCGGTTCAAGTAGTTGCCGGAGACCGGTTAGTGGTGTATCACACCTTCATGATGTCCTTCTCCTTCGCCGCGATCAGCTCGTCCACTTTCTTGTTGTGGCTTACAGTGATCTTCTCCACCTGATCGCTCGCGTCCTTGGAAAAATCCTCGGGCAGCTTGGCGTGCTTGATCGCTTCCATCGCCTTTTGACGCGCGCCGCGGATGCTCACACGCGCGTGCTCGCCTTCCTTGTGCGCGGCTTTCACCAGGTCCTTGCGCCGTTCTTCGGTGAGCATGGGCACATTGATGATCACCGCGTCGCCGTTGTTGCTCGGATTGAAGCCGAGGTTCGCCGCTTGGATCGCCTTCTCTATGGCCTCGATCATCTTCTTGTCCCACGGCTGGATCATGATCGTGCGCGCGTCCGGCGTGTTCACGTTGCTCACTTGGTTCAGCGGCATCTGCGCACCGTACGCATCCACACGGATGCCTTCGAGCATCGCAGGATTGGCGCGGCCAGCGCGGACCTTCGTGAGTTCGTGGTCGAGGTGCTCCACGGCCTTCTTCATCATGTCCTCGGCCGGTGCGATCAGGGTCTTGGCGTCCATCTCATTTCGTCGTTGGGGTGGCGAAAATAGCAGCCGGGACGGGTCTCACGCAGAGCCGCCGAGAAATGCAACGCTCCTCCACGGCCTGATGGAGATCCACTCTTCGCCTCGCGGATCCGCGTGGATTCAGACTTCCACCAACGTCCCCACCTTCTCTCCTGCTACGACCTTGCGCAAGTTGCCGGGCTTGTTCATGTCGAAGACGATGATCGGCAGATTGTTCTCCCGGCACAGCGTGAACGCGGTGAGGTCCATCACGCTGAGGCCTTTGTTGTAGACTTCCGAGAAGCTGATGTGCTCGTACTTGGTCGCCGTCTTGTCCTTCTCCGGATCGGCGGTGTAGATGCCGTCCACGCGGGTGCCTTTGAGAATGACGTTCGCCTCGATCTCGATGGCGCGCAGGGAAGCGGCCGTGTCGGTGGTGAAGTAGGGATTGCCCGTGCCCGCACCGAAGATCACGATGCGGCCTTTTTCCAGATGGCGCACGGCACGCCTGCGTATGAAGGGCTCCGCGATCTGCTCCATCTTGATCGCGCTTTGCAGGCGGGTGCTCTGGCCTTTGGCCTCCAGAGCGCTTTGCAAGGCGAGACTGTTGATCATCGTGGCCAGCATGCCCATATGGTCACCCTGCACGCGGTCGAAGCCGTTGGCCGCTGATTCAATGCCGCGATAGATGTTGCCGCCGCCGATCACGATGGCGAGCTGCACGCCGGTCCGTGCCACGGCCATGATCTCGTCCGCATACACGTTCAGCATCTTGTCATCGATGCCGTAGGTCTTGTCGCCCATCAGGCTTTCGCCGCTGAGCTTGAGGAGGACGCGCTTGTACTTGAGGGTTCCGTTCGCTTGGGGCATGCTTGGGCTTGGGTCTCAACTCCTGAACTCGCGCGAGCGTCCACGCTCGTGCGCTTCCCGTTCAACATTGTTCCTTGATCCGCTCAGGACACGAGCGTGGACTCTCGCGCCGGACAAAGGGCAAAGCAATGAAAAACGAACGGCCCCCGATGCCGTGGCCTTTCGACGGCATCATCGCGCCTTGTTCAGGGATCGCGGTATTCACCGTTGCAAGCCGCGAAGCCCGAAGCTCGATCAACGGCCAAGCACTTTTTTGGCGGCCTCCTTCAGCGGGTTCGGACGGTTCTCGGAAACGAACCGCGCCCAATAGACCTTGGACCGAGTGTTGAAATGGTCCTTCAGGTCCTGCTCCAACGCTCTGGGCACGGCGATAAGCATGTCGTCCATCAGGGTAACGTAGCGTGCCCCGCCATTGCTGAGCAGGCCCACGACCTCCGGTAGCTCACCATAGGTCTCATCGTTCCAGACCGCAGAACAGAACCGGGCATCATCCACGATAACCACCAGGTCCTTCAGGCCACTTTCGTTCACATGCTTGAGCTCCTTGAGCAGCGGGTAGGAGTTGTAGGTGTCCCCCGCCGAATAGTGCGCGTCCAAGTAGACGATGGCATGGTCCGATAGGAGCGAGGGCATCATCTCGGAGGAATCGCCGAGCACGAAGCGGATATTGGAGCGGCTCTTGTCCAGCTTGTCGTAAAGTTCCTGCGCGAACTCGATAGTGACCACCTGCTTGAAGATGTCCGCCGCCCAGTAGGCCGTTGCGCCGATGTTCGTGCCGGTCTCGATGAACGTGTCGAGGGAACGGCCCTTGCGCAAGCGCTCGATCAGCTCTTTGGGGACCCCCCGATACTCGAATCCTTTGGTCGCGATGATACCCATGTGGCGGGGGTT
>JANMKC010000467.1:0-4794 GCA_031371785.1 Flavobacteriales bacterium
CGCCGATGTGATCTGATCACCAATGCACCTACGCCGAGGCTTCGGCGCATACAATGAGCGCACCGATCATCACCGTTGAAGGGCTCAGCAAGAGCTACATACTTCGTCACCAGCAGCAGGAACGCTACACGGCACTGCGCGATGTGATGGCGAACAAGGCACGGTCGCTCTTCCGCCCTTCCGCGCCGAAGATGACCCGTGAGGAATTTTTCGCACTGCGCGATGTCTCGTTTGAAGTAAGCGCTGGCGATCGCGTGGGCATCATCGGCCGCAACGGCGCAGGCAAGAGCACCTTGCTGAAGATCCTCAGCCGCATCGTGGCACCCACGAAAGGCCGCATCACGCTCGATGGCCGCGTGGCCAGTCTGCTCGAAGTCGGCACGGGCTTCCACCCGGAACTCAGTGGCCGCGAGAACATTTTCCTCAACGGTGCGATCCTCGGTATGAGCAAGGCGGAGATCAAAAGCAAGTTCGATGAGATCGTCGCCTTCAGCGAAGTGGAGAAGTTCCTGGACACTCCCGTGAAGCGCTACAGCAGTGGCATGTATGTGCGGCTCGCCTTCGCAGTAGCCGCGCACCTGGAGCCGGAAATTTTGATAGTGGATGAAGTGCTCGCGGTAGGCGATGCGGAATTCCAGCGCAAATGCCTCGGCAAGATGCAAGACGTTTCCGGTCAGGGCCGGACGATCCTTTTCGTCAGCCATCAAATGGACAGCGTGCAACGTTTGTGCAACAAGGGCATGCTGCTGAGGCACGGGGAACTTGTCGCCACAGGCACCATGCAGAACGTGGTGGATACCTACCTCCGCACCAGTGTCGCCTCAGTGGTGCGGAATGAGTTCGCATTGCGACCGGAACAACGTGACCTGCCCGCGTTCGCCACTTCGCTCCGGTTGGAAGATGCGAACGGAGAAGCCGCCAGCGAGATACCTATCGGGGGTGCATGGCAGGCGCGCATCCAGTTCCAAGTGAACAGGCCCATCGATGGTTTCGTGATCGCCATTGGCGTGAGCACCATGCTGGACTTTCCGATCCGCACAACCTGGAGCACGCCGCGCAACATTGATCCCGGAGAATATGAGGCGGTGTTCCGGAACGATGGGATCAGCCTGGCGGACGGCCAGTACAAACTGGTGGTCGGCATCGACGTTGCGCGCAGGAACATCCAGTTCGTGCCGGATGCGGGCCACCTGACGATCAGTGATGCCACCACACTTGCCGGGGATCCGCGCATCGTGAACAGCAAGAGCGGACTGCTGATGAACCAGATGCCTGTGGAGATCACGCCTTCTTCGAGACCCATCCATGCCGCATGATCCCGGGGTTCGATAGGATCACGGCATGGTGGCACCAACGGGAACGTGAGCAGCGCTTCCGGAACGAATTCGCGCGACTGGCCGGAATGGGAACGTCCACCCGCTCTCGCTTCACGATGCGCTGGGAGGATGTGAAGCCGTGCTTCGGGGACGATACCGCGGCCACAGGATTCGACCGGCACTATGTCTACCATCCCGCATGGGCCGCGCGCATCATCAAGCGGATCGCACCAGCGGAGCACATCGATATTTCATCCTCGTTGCATTTCTGTTCGATGCTCTCCGCTTTCATTCCCGTCCGGTTCTATGACTATCGCCCTGCCGATCTCCGGCTGAGCGATCTCAGCAGCGCGGCCGCGGACCTCATGCGCCTGCCCTTCGCGAACAACTCCGTTCCATCGCTCTCCTGCATGCACACGGTGGAGCACGTTGGGCTTGGACGCTACGGTGATCCGCTGGACTATGATGGCGACCTGAAAGCGATCGCTGAACTCAAGCGTGTCGTTTCTCCTGGTGGTCACCTGCTGTTCGTTGCACCCACCGGCAAGCCGCGGCTCATCTTCAACGCGCATCGCATCTACGCTTACGAGCAAGTGGTCGATGCTTTCTCCGGTTTCGAGCTGAAGGAGTTCGCGCTCGTTCCCGATGATCCAGTTGATGGGGGGCTTGTGCAGAACGCATCCCGCGAGCTGGCGGACCGGCAGAACTATGGTTGCGGTTGCTATTGGTTCATCAAGAGGAACGCGACATGAACGGCCCGCTGGTGAGCGTGATCATGCCGGTGTTCAACGCCGCAAAGCACATTGGTGAGAGTATTACGAGCATCCTCTCGCAGTCCTATCTTAATGTGGAACTGATCATCGTCAATGATGGCAGCACGGATGGTTCTGATGGGGTGATCCGATCGTTCACGGATGAACGGATCATCTACCGGTCAACACCCAACGGGGGGGTGGCCGCCGCACTGAATACAGCACTGGCATCCGCAACAGGTCAGTTGATCGCACGCCAGGATGCCGATGATGTTTCACTTCCACAACGCATCCAGGAACAGGTCGCACTCTTCGCCAACAACCCCAACATCGTGATCGCCGGCACTTGGGCGAACATCATGGATGAAGAAAGGCGACCGATAGGATCGCACGAACACCCGACCACCAACGCAGCGATCCAGTTCCAGCTCCTGTTCGATGTACCGTTCGTCAGCTCGTCAGTGATGTTCCGTGCTTCCGCATTGGAATTTGCCAAGGGCTTCGACGGCGATCCACGTGTGTTCGAGGACTACGACATGTGGAGCCGGATAGCGCGCACGGGCCACTGCGCCAATATCCCTGAAGCCTTGCTGAACTACCGCGTTGTCGGCTCGGGCCTGTCCCATACCACCACCAATTCACAAGAACGGGTGATCGAACAGCGACGGCGCAACCTGCTTCATTGGATAGGCGCCGAACATGCTGAAAGGCCGATCGAACTGGCCGCCCACATGGGCTTCGAACATCAGTTGGTGACGGGTCGGGAACTCTGCTCCCTTCATGCATTGCTTTCGGGCCTGATCGATCGGTGGGCAGCCGATGCGACAGAGAACCGCACCTTGCGGAAGATCCTGCACCAGCGCATGCTCGGCTTCCACCTCGTACCGCACACCAACGCCTTCAACAAAGTCCTTGACCGCATCCGCAAGGAACTGGCGCTCCTCACGACCGATCATGCCTGACAACCCGATCGACGGAGCACTGACCGTGGATGTCGATGCGGTGATCCCCGTCTTCAATGGGGAGCGCTATATCGCGGAGGCGATCGCTTCAGTGATCATGCAAAGCACTCCGCCGCGCAACCTGTTCGTGGTGAATGATGGCAGTACTGATGGCACCACCGTTGTCGTGGAACGATGCATCGCCGAGAACACATCGTCCACAGTCATCCATGTGTTGAACAAGCCCAACGGCGGCCTGAGTTCCGCGAGGAACGCAGGCATTGCGCAATGTTCGACAACGTTCATCGCCCTGCTGGATGCGGATGATCGGTGGATGCCGGACAAACTCGAAAAACAACTTGCCTCCTTCGCCGATCCTGCCAACGATGATCCGGGATTGGTCCATTGCGGTTTTCATGAGGTGGATGACCAAGGAACACCCCTGCCCCATCGTCATCCCGTCATGGAACTGCCCCCGCTCACGGGTCTTGTGTTCGATCGCTTGCTGCTCGTGAACCGGATCCGGGGGAGTGGCAGCGGGGTGCTCGTCAAGCGCGTGTGCTTCGAGACCGTTGGCCTGTTCGATGAGAACCTGCGGGCATTGGAGGATTGGGACATGTGGCTGCGCATCTGCCAGGTGTACCGCATCGCCTGCGCAAGCGATGATCTTGTAGCGATCCGGCGGCATCCGAGGAGCATGCAAACGGATACGGCGCACATGTTGGCGAATGAACTCGTGTTCTGCAAGAAATGGTTCGAAACGGTACGCTCGGAACGGGCAGTGTGCGAACAATGGGGTCATATGATCGCGGAGAATGCACGTCGCGCCAATGACGTGAACGCCGCTGTGGCCTTGGTAGAACGGGAACTCAGCACCGAGCAGAAGAAGGTCCTCTTCCGCCGTACGTTCGGTTCTCTGTTTCTCTACATCCGATTGAAAAGGATCCGGGCATGGATGACCGGGACCGCTGACGCGAAGGGATGATCATCACGAAGCTCAACGGTGGCCTCGGCAACCAGATGTTCCAGTACGCGTTGGGGCGGAAACTCGCGATCACGCATGGCGTGGATCTGTTCCTCGACCTGTCGTTCTTCGACCTGCACGCCGGGGTGCATTCAAAACGTCCGTTCGAGCTGGATGTCTTCAATGCGAAGTACCAACGGGCATCTCCCGAAATGCTGCGCCCATTTGAAAAGCTTCGATCATCCCGTCTGCTAAGGACCGTGCAACGCCTCGCCCCGGATCTTTCCCGACACCATCTTTTCCACGAACGTGGCTTCCCGTTCGATCCATCCGTATTCGACATAGCGGACAACACATATGTGGACGGTCATTGGCAATCAGAGAAGTATTTCAGCGATGTGAGCGAAGCGTTGAGAACTGATCTCACGTTCGTTGATACACCACCCGGTAAGGTGCTGGAAATGATGGACCGGATCAAGGAGTGCAACGCGGTCAGCTTGCATGTACGACGTGGCGATTACGTTTCCCATGGACCCGCCAGCCAGTTCCACGGGGTCTGCGATGTGGGCTACTATGATCGCGCGGTGAGGCTGATACGCGAACGGATCGATACGCCTTCATTGTTCATTCTCTCCGATGATCTCGCTTGGGCGAAAGAGCATTTGCGCTTCGATTCCCCAACGACGTTCGTGGACGTTGGCGAAAAGGCCGGCAACTGGAACGATATGCGGCTGATGTCACATTGCACGCACCACATCATCGCGAACAGCAGCTTCAGTTGGTGGGGTGCTTGGCTGAATCCCGACCCGAAGAAGATCGTC
>JANMKC010000009.1:0-12193 GCA_031371785.1 Flavobacteriales bacterium
ATCGCCGGGTCCCAAGCTCGCTACTTTCGCGGTCCACTTGCCCTGCCCATCACCCAAGAAGCCCTCCGCACTGCGCTCTCGCGCATCATCGAACCCGATCTGAAAAAGGACCTCGTCGAGCTCGATCTCGTGCGCGAAGTGGTGGTTGACGACAACACGGTGCATGTGAGCGTGGAGGTGAGCAACCCCGCCATGCACAGCCGCAAGCGCATGGAGGAAGCCGTGACCTTCCAGCTGAAACAGGCGCTGGGCAAGGAGGTGAACGTCGTCGTGAACGTGAGCCCGCTTAGCGGCGATCGTGCCAACGTGCGCAAGGTGCTGCCGAAGGTGAAGCACATCGTAGCGGTGGCCAGTGGCAAGGGCGGCGTAGGCAAGAGCACCGTCACCGCGAACCTCGCTGTGGGCCTTGCGATGCGCGGCTTCAGCGTTGGGTTGGTGGATGCCGACATCTACGGACCGAGCATGCCGCTGATGTTCGATGTGATGCACGAGAAGCCGACCGTCAAAAAGGTCGACGACAAGAATTGGATGGTACCCGTGGAGAATTACGGCGTGAAGCTGTTGAGCATCGGATTCTTCGCCGATCCTTCGCAAGCGATCGCCTGGCGCGGACCGATGGCGAGCAAGGCGCTCGAACAACTGTTCAAGGACGCCGACTGGGGCGAGCTCGATGTGATGCTCGTGGATCTCCCGCCCGGAACAGGTGACATCCATCTCTCGCTCGTGCAAGCGATCCCGCTCACCGGTGCGATCATCGTCAGCACGCCGCAGTCTGTGGCCGTGGCCGATGCGCGCAAGGGCGTGGGCTTCTTCCAACTTGCCAGCGTGAACGTGCCTGTGCTCGGCATCGTGGAGAACATGGCGTGGTTCACGCCCGCTGAACTGCCGGAGAGCAAGTACTACATCTTCGGGCAGGGCGGCGCACGCGCGCTCGCTGAGGAATTGAAAGTTCCCTTCCTCGCGGAAGTGCCGCTGGTGCAGAGCATCCGCGAAGCCGCTGATGTCGGCCGCCCCGCCGTGCTGCAAGGCGATACACCCGCTGCCGATGCTTTCCGACCTTTGGTGGAGGCGATGGTGCGCACCCTTACCATTGCACCATCAGCGACCATCCGACAGCCGGTTCTTCCTACACCTTCGCCGATGGCTTCGGCGAGCAAAGCATGAGACTCACACGCGAACAACGGGACACGATCGCATTGCGTGCGCAAGGCGCGCTGAACGATCTGCGTCCCTTTCTCGAAGCGGACGGCGGTGACATTTCTTTGGAGGAGATCACCGCGGATGGCATCGCCCGCGTGAAACTTCACGGCGCCTGCTGCGGCTGCGCCATGAGCCCGATGACGATGAAGGCGGGGGTTGCGGAAGCGATCAAGCGCGCTGCGCCGGAGATCCGTAGCGTGGAAGCGGTGAACGCGGGGGCGGTGGCTTGAGCCACTTTGCACCATAGTAGCTTTGTGTCCTCAACACAATGTGACCATGACAGCGATCCAGATCAACGTGAGCCGCCAGATGAACGGTATCACGTACAGCCTTACTCCTTCGATCCGATCACTGATCAAGAAGCTCTTCCCTCGGGCGCTTCCTGCGAACACCATTTTCGTGGCTTACGACGTGAAGAGCAATTTCGAACAGCAGTGCGGCGAGGTGTCTGAACACATTTACCCCGCGCTGTTCGGTGTGGCCACGGAGGCGGACCTCAAGAAGAAGATCGGCGAGGTGGAGTTCGTGGATACCGCTACAGGCAAAGTGATCCGCAGTGTGAAGCCATGACCAAGGCGTTCAACGCCTATCTCGGCAAGGCCGGGCACTTGCGCGTGATGTCCGACTTCCTGATCCGGGGTTGGAACGTCGCGATCCCCGAAGTGGATGTCGGCGACGACATTTTCGTTGTAAGGGACGAAAGCGGAACACTTCAACGGGTGCAAGTGAAAACCGCCACGGCCGTGAAACGAGCGGGAACATTCTCGGCGCGTTTCAATTTGAAAGCGAAGCAACTGGAGAACCCTGCCGAAACCTTGGTCCACTATGTGTTCATCGTGCGGGTGAAGGATGGATGGACAAAGCCGTTGATCATTCGCCAGGACTATCTGATGGCCCACATGGTGGATGCGAAGGTGCGGGCCACTCCGCAAGGTGACTACAGCGTCTACCTCTCGTTCGGCAGGGCCGACAATGTTGTGTGCAACAAGCGTTCATGGAAGAAATTCGTTGAGGATTTCCAAGACTTCCCGATCATTGACCATTGAGGCGCGAATGACCACGACCATCAAGAAAGCCAAGCCCGTCGAGACGCGCGAGAACGTGGTGATCCTCTTCGCGGGCGACAGCGGCGACGGCATACAGCTTACCGGCAGCCAGTTCACCGATACGAACGCGCTGTTCGGCAACGACGTCAGCACCTTCCCGAATTTCCCGGCGGAGATCCGCGCACCGCATGGTACGCTCGCGGGTGTGAGCGGTTATCAACTTCACTTCGGCAGCGTGGAGATCTTCACGCCGGGAGATCAAGCCGATGTACTGGTGGTGATGAACGCCGCTGCGCTGAAAGCGAACCTCGACAAACTGAAGCTCGGTGGAACGATCATCGCCAACAGCGATGGCTTTGAAGCGAAGAACCTGCGCCTCGCAGGCTACATCGATGCGGATGATCCGCTGAACGACGGCACGCTGGAGAACTATGTGGTGCATTCAGTGGACATCACCAAGATGACCCGCAACGCGTTGGAAGGCTCGCCGCTCGGCATGAAGGAGAAGGACCGCTGCAAGAACATGTTCGTGCTCGGCTTCATCAACTGGATGTACAGCCGCGAGAACGAGCTTACGGAAGGGTTCCTCAACAGGAAGTTCGCGAAGACGCCTGATCTGCTCGACGCGAACAAGCGTGCGCTGATCGCCGGTTACAACTTCGGCGATACGAGCGAGACGTTCACCACCCGCTTCGAAGTGCATCCTGCCCCGATGCCGAAGGGCACGTACCGTAACATCACCGGCAACCAAGGCACAGCGCTCGGATTGATCGCCGCCGCGCAGAAAGCAGGGCTTGATCTTTTCTACGGCAGCTACCCGATCACACCGGCGAGCGATATCCTGCATGAGCTTTCACGCCATAAGAATTTCGGCGTGAAGACTTTCCAAGCGGAGGATGAGATCGCCGCGATCTGCTCGGCGATCGGGGCGAGCTACGGCGGTGCGCTCGGCGTTACGGCGAGCAGTGGTCCGGGCATCGCATTGAAAGGCGAAGCGCTCGGTCTAGCGTGCATGCTCGAGATCCCGCTCGTGGTGATCAACGTGCAACGCGGCGGACCGAGCACGGGACTTCCCACGAAAACAGAACAGGCCGATCTCTGGCAAGCCGTACACGGTCGCAACGGCGAAGCACCGATCCCCGTGATAGCCGCGAGCACGCCCACGGATTGCTTCGACATGGTATTGGAAGCCGCGCGCATCGCAGTGGAACACATGACGCCGGTGATCTTCCTCAGCGACGGCTACATCGCGAATGGAGCGGAACCTTGGCGCTTTCCGCAGAGCAAGGACATCGAGCCGATCACACCGCCTTTCGCCACCCCTAGACCTGTCACGTCGAGCGCAGTCGAGACGCCTGCATTTCTTCCCTACCTGCGCGATGAACGCGGCGTGCGTGCATGGGCGCTGCCCGGCATGAAAGGCCTACAGCACCGCATCGGCGGATTGGAGAAAGAGGACAAGACCGGCAACATCAGCTACGAGCCGAAGAACCATGAGAAGATGGTGCAACTGCGAGCGGAGAAGATCGCGCGGATCGCTGATCGCTTCAAACCGATCCGCTTGGATAGCGGCCCCGACAATGGCAAGTTGTTGATCGTAGGCTGGGGATCGACTTATGGCGCGATCCGCACGGCTGCGCTGCAATTGCAGAAGGAAGGACAGAGTGTTGCGCACGTGCATCTGCGTCACCTGTTCCCTTTCAACAAAGGCCTGCGCGGAATGCTGCCTCGCTATGAGAAAGTACTGGTGCCGGAAATGAACAGTGGGCAACTGCGCCAATTACTGCGCGCTGAATACCTGATCGACGCGCAAGGCTTGAACAAGATCCAAGGCATGCCGTTCACCAGCGAGGAGATCCGCGTTGGTGCGCTCAAACTGTTGTCTCCTTCGCCGAAGGCTTCGGCGACCAAGGCATGAGCACGACCAACGGCACGCCCAAACCCGTTGTCACCCCGAGCGCAGTCGAGGGGCAAACCAAACTCGACTATTCGAGCGACCAGGACGTGCGCTGGTGTCCCGGCTGCGGCGACTACTCGATCCTGAAGCAGGTGGAGAGCGTGCTCGCCCAGCAAGGCAAACCGAAAGAAGACATCGTCTTCATCAGCGGGATCGGTTGCTCATCGCGTTTCCCTTATTACTTGGACACGTACGGCGTGCATGGCATCCACGGTCGCGCACCGGCGATCGCGAGCGGCTTGCGCAGTGTGCGTCCTGAACTCAGTGTGTGGATGATCACCGGCGATGGTGACGCGTTGAGCATCGGCGGCAATCACATCATCCACCTCCTGCGCCGCAACGTGGACCTGAACGTCCTGCTGTTCAACAACGAGATCTACGGCCTTACGAAAGGACAGTATTCGCCGACTTCGCCGGAAGGCGCGGTGACGCGCAGCACACCGATGGGCAGCGTTGATCATCCGTTCAACCCGCTCGCGTTGTGCTTGGGCGCGGATGGAAGTTTCATCGCACGTTCGATGGACCGCGATGTGAAGCACTTGCGCGAGATCCTCCTCCGCGCCGATACGCATCGTGGCACAAGCCTCGTGGAGATCTACCAGAACTGCAACGTTTACAACGACGGAGCCTTCGAGACTTTCACGGAAAAGGCAACGAAGCCCATGCACACGATCTTCGTTGAACACGGCAAGCCGCTCGTGTTCGCCGCTGGATCCAAAGGCATCAAGCTCGATGGCACCAAGCCCATGATCGTGGATCTCGCAACAGGTGATGCGAGCGCGAACGATCTCTGGATCCACGATGAGCGTGATCCGCTCAAAGCTTCACTGCTCACGAGACTATTCGACGACCCGAAGTATGAAGGCGCGATGCCACGACCCTTCGGAGTGTTCTATGTACACGAGCGTGCGACACACGAGACAAAGCTCAACGCGCAAGTGGCCTTGGCGAAAGAGAAGAAGGGCGTCGGTGATCTGGACGCGCTGCTGCGCGGCGAGCATACGTGGACGATCGGGTGAGCCGCGCGCTCACACCGTCTCGTGTACATGACAGCCGCCAGCTTCTTCCATCGTAGCGTACAACTTCTCCAAGGGTTCGTGCAGCGCGCTTCCGCAAGGTTTCTGGCAGAAGGGGCACGCGTGGATCTGCCCATCCGTGTCAACATACACGAACCGCTTGCCGCTTCCTGAGCAGCCCACATTCCGCTGGTACGAGGCATAGTGATCGATGATCGGGTAGTCGCGATATCGCCGCTCACGGTGCATCGTACGCACGAACTCATCAAGCACCGCGTGCTCTCGTTCTCCCAACTCCACATCCTTTTTCGCGAAGTGGCCCACCGCGCGAGGCTCCACGAGACGGATGAAATGCGCGCCCCATTCGCGGGCCATTTCCGCATAGCGCAGCAGATCCTCCATTCGGCAGAACGACTTCAGCGGAACGAGCGATAACGCGGTGACCAATCCTGCCTCGCGTGCATGCTTCACGGCCATCCGTGCGTATTCGTGCGAGCCTTCGCTGCCCCGGAAACGATCATGTGCCGCCGCCGACCAATGATCGACGCTGATGGAAGCGCCGGTGAGTCCCGCATTTTTCAACTCGCCGGCCCGCTCTGCCGTCAGTCGATACCCGGAGGTCAGTATCCAGAAATCCGTCGCGTGGTGATCGCTCGAGCGCAGGATCGTGATCAGGTCGTTGAAGCGGTTCAGCGGTTCACCTCCACTGAGTTCGATCTGCGACACACCTCGCTCTTGGAACTTGCGGATCATGCTCAACACGTCCTCGATCGCCAACGTCTCCTTATGGTTGAGCGCATCCCATTCAAAGCAATGCGCGCAACGCAGCGGGCATTTCTTGGTCATGGCCATGATCGCGAGCAGAAGGCCTTCGGTATGGCCGATGATCGGCCGGAGGCGATGGAGCTCGTTGCGTATCCAGAGTTCCCAAGCTGGAGAAGGGAAACCCGGTGAGGTGACCAGTTGGAAGTTCCGGCCTCCCACGTTCACGCTGCGGGTGAGATGCCGTAATGCATGCGCTTCGTCGAGCACTTTGCGGAAACCTGTTGCGGCTTCCCGTGCTTCTGAGGGATGATCATACGCGGCCTGCGCCAATTGCTTGATCCGCTTCCAGGCCGCGCGTTTCACGAGGCTGTGCCTCCATCCGCTGTTGATCGTGTTCATGCTGAACAGGTTCATAGCGGTTGCGCGAACTCCATTTTCTCCAACTCATGCCAGCGATCACGCGAGTAGTTCGGTAGCGCATCAGGCTTCGTAAAACCGCGCAAGTAGAGCAGGCTTGGAGTGAAGTCCTGTGCTGGACGCAGGATGTGATAGTGGCCTGCACCGTGCAGGAAGAGGCTGCGTTCCTTACCGGACGCCATCTCCAGCACAGGAAAAGCGATCGTGGCAGCATCGTCAACGTGCGGTTGGAAATAACACTGGCCGTCCTCCGTAAGCATGGAAGCGCGTACATTCCTTCCATTGCGATCCGTCGCGCTTTCCATTGGTATGGTCCGCACCAGCATGCTATCATCATCGCTGGGATCGAACGCGACTTGATCAATGTCCCAGAACTGGAAGCCGCAATCCAACCGGATGCGTACTTCATCACCAACAACATCCCCAAGATCCAGCATCAATACATCCTCTCGCCACGCCATGGGTCCGGCAAGTTCGAACTGGTCCATGTGCTTCCATTCACCGGAGGCGATTTGCACCGAGACCGACAATGGCAGACGCTGTGAACGCGACCAGTTCTTCAACCGCTCCGCAGGTTGCTCCAGGTTCTTCCGTTCGATGTCGGGTGCGTACGTGCCTAACTCGTCGAGGAAGAGCCCATATAGATGATCGAGCCAGAAGCTGTTGCGCGCGGTGATCACCAGTTTGCCATGGCGCACGTCAAGTGGTTTGTGGAAGGTGAGTTCCATTCCATCATTGGCTTCGGGGCGCATGTTGTTCTCGTCCCCGCGCCACGCGCTGTCATCACGCGCGATGATCAGCTCACGAACATCCGTGCCGTTCAGATCAACGGCGGTTGTAGGCGGTTGAGGCGCGCGCAGTGAATGGACCGTTCCATACCTGTCGAACAAGGGCCGCGATCCGGGCGCATGATCCACGGCCAACAGTTCCAACAGATCGGTGCTCTGTTCCTCATGCGCCTTGTTGGCCAGTTGAACAACGTATCGTCCGTTCACCGGCTCGATATATTGAAGTGGCAGGCGATCATGGCGTTGCAGTTGCGGATAGATGGCACCGGAGAACAACTCGCCTTCGAAGTGGTTGCCATCGATCCCTTTCGTGAAAACGAACGGACAGGATGACTTGGTGGCGGCGATGATCAGGATCATGGCACCGAAGACGCCCGCCGTGCAAAGCAAGCTGAGGCCCACGGTCGCGCCAGCATCCACGTCGAACGCTTCGATGCGCGATATATCACTGAGCGGCACACCTTGCGCTCGCAGTTCATTCTCCGTGAAGAATGACCCGGTCTTCGCATACAACAGCACACGGTTGCGCTGTTGTTTGGCACCACGGGCCGTATGAGCATCCAGTATGCGCGAAGCGATCTGCTCGGATACCTGGACGATCCGTCCCTTCAGCGTGTCGTTCGTCAACACGGGATCCCCGATCTGCCACATGACCGACCGACCGGTTCCGGAGTTCACGAGGAAGATCTCGCGGTCATGCCGTACCAAGCGGGGAAGGTCCTTTTCGGTGAGTGCGTGCCGGTGCCAGCGTATGCAGGCATTCTGGCCGCAGATAGCAATGATCGTGAGCGGGATGGCCATCCATCGTAAGCGGAGCTTGGTTGTCATGTGCTGCTGTATTTGGTGATCGCCAGTGAAGCGCGGTTACTCAGGCTTGAAAGCGCTGTTGGAGTTGAATTGAAGGCCCATGATAACTGTGTTGTTCGTCATCGGCAGGTCCCCGTTCAAGGCTTTTGACCATACGCTCTGTATCTGGAACTTGCACGATCGCCAGCCGAAGCGAAGTGTGATCGCTGGCTCGGCAAGCCAATGGGTTCCTGGCCGGGCGAGCGCGCCCAGGTCTTCGACATCGTTGGGTGCCAACTTGCCGGTAGTATTCTGTTGATCGTACTGAAGTGCGCAGAGGCGCGTCGAGAGGGCCGCTTCGAACCAACGGCTGGAAAAGCCGATGGCGGGCTGCAGGAAATAACGTCGGAACCGGATATCTGTCGAGCCGCCTTCCGCGTATTTGTTCCGATCACTGCCTGCTCCATATCCTGCATACGTTTCCCACAACATCTGCTCGCTGAACTTGCCGTAACAGCCAGCGCCCACTTGCAGCAACTGGCTGTTGCATTCCTCATACTGCGTATACAGCACATCGTCCTTCGCATGGAAAAAGGAAGCGTCCGCGACCACGCCAAGGTGATCGGTCGCAGCGTAAGCCGCTTCCAAGTGCCGCACTCCCAGTAGTGCTCCACTGCTACCCGTGCTGGCCTCCAACCGCGCTTCCCTTTTCTGTCGGAAGAGCGGTACGTTCTGCGGATCGGGCATGTAGTAGTAATGGGTCATGTGGCACGAACTCCCGAGCATTGCAACTGCCAGCAAGAAGAGGATGCCCGGAATGTTGTGGCTGTGAGAGCTCATAGCAGGATGTTGATGTGTGATCGGTCGCATGCTCTCGCGAACGGAACGGTTCTCAGAAATGCATGGCGAGGCCCAGACCGACCATGCCGCTTTTGAATTCAATGCTGTGTGATGGGATCACGAGGTGATCACCGCTGGCGTGGTCGCTCATGCATCCGCCTACCTGCATGGTTGGTACAAGATAGGTACCGAGGTCCATGGTGAGGGAGATGTATCGCCACATCCGGACTTCACCGCGAATGCCAGTTCGGCCACCACCGTGTTCAATTGCTTTCATGTTCATGGGGTTGGTCCATCAAGTCGGATGCGGAAAGCGATGATCACGCGCAAGTAGGCCGAGTCGTCGATTGCGTGATCGGCGTAGCCGTTGCGGTCCAAGGTGTCGGCGTGGTAGAGCGGATCGCCCGGGCCGCCGCGCACTTGACGTGCGATGCTCCATCCACCTTCGGCACGCAGTACCAAGCGTGGCGTGGCATACAGGTCGACGTACACACCCAGCGGGTTTTCATCCATGCGGATGTAGTAGCCATCGCGCGTACCGAAGCTGGTAGTGTAAGCGCGGAAGCTGGCACCGCAGCGAAAGCGCGGGGTGACCTTGTGCTCGTAAGTGAGCGAGCCAGGCAGTGTACCGTACAAATTATTGCGCGCATCGATCCGCCAGTCGATACCGAGCAAGGGCACCACGAACCAGCCGAAGGCCTCCTGGTTGGCATACACCCCTGCGCGCAACGTGCAGTCAGGTTTCACTTTCCGGCCCAGCAGTATCGCACCGCCGAATTGCGTGTCACCCACTTTGTCGTTCAAGCCCAACCAGTGGTAACGTGCGATGCCCGCCACGGCCAGTTTCCACCCACGACCCACTGGCGTCACATAGGTGAGCGCAGCACCCGTGCCTTCCATCATGTTGCTGAACTGGCCATTGATGCTCGGTCGATAACGTTCGCCTGCCGTTCCGGTGCGCCACATCACGAAGTAGGGATCCACCACCAACAGTCTTCCACTGCTGTCCAATTGGATCGGCAGGGTGGCGCTTACCTCGCTGCGGTCGAGATGCGGGCTGGCAAGCACGTTCACGCTGAAGATGTCCACCAGCGGCTGCGCGCAGAGCGGAGCCGTGGTGAGCAGGGTAATGGACAATGCGGCGGCAGTACGCGCGATGCTGTTGCTGTACCGGATCATGGCGCGAGGTGTTCCAGTTGACCACTATCACAATTCATCCACTCCCTCTCCTTGGGAGAGGGATCAAGGGTGAGGGAGAAGAAGAACGTCGAATTGTGATAGTGTTCCATTGCTTCGTTGGCCAAATGAAGTCTTGTCCGAACGCCGCCGTTAGCGGCCAATGACCTTGCTCACATGCTCGGCCGCAGTTCATGGCTCGAACGATCGACCCCACGATGCATCGTTGCGGATCCTACGGATCGCTCCACCTTGATCGACGAGATCGTGGGATCTTGCGGTAGCCGATCCACCGATCACGGAATTTCGCCGATCTTCCCGCTCGTGAACAGCACCGAACTACAGCAGGCTTTGTTCAAACGGATCAAGGAGCTGCTGCCCGCGCACATTTCATTGTCCGAGGAGATCGCATCATTGCTGGGAGTGAGTTCGGACAGTGCCTATCGACGCATAAGGGGGGAGAAGCCGCTTGACATCGGCGAACTGCGATCGCTGTGCAGCCACTTCAAGTTATCGCTGGATGCGTTGATGGGCCAGAACAACGGCAGCCATCTCTTCACCGGCCGCTTTGTGAACGATGCGGATTTCCCGTTCCACACATGGCTGTCATCGATCATCGCGCAACTTGAACTCGCCCTCGAAGGGAAGGATCCCACGTTCATCTTCCAAGCGAAGGACATCCCGCTGTTCCACCATTTCCAAGTGCCGGAGCTGGCACAGTTCAAGTTCTTCTTCTGGCGCAAGACGATCCTTCAGCAGAGCGGACCGGAATTGGAACACTTCGATCTGGAGCGACGCGAAAAGGATCTGCTCGCCCTCGGTCGCAAGGCCTATTTGACCTACGAGCGACTGCCTTCCATCGAGATCCTCAACGTGGAAAGCATGAACAGCACGTTGCGGCAGATCAGCTTTTACCGCGAGTCCGGCATGTTCGCCAAGGAAGAGGATGCGCAATTGCTCTTCGATCGTGTCCTCGCGCTATTGGATCATATCGAGGCACAGGCCGAAGCCGGGGTGAAATTCTCCATGGGCGAGAAACCCTCCGACGCTTGCGCGACCTATCGCATCTACGTGAACGAAGTGATGCTCGGCGATAACACGATCTACCTCGACAATGGACGGGTGAAGGTGGTCTTCCTCAATCACAGCGTGGTGAACTATGTTGCCACGACGGATGAGGGTTTTTGTGCCAACACCTATCACACGATCGAGAACATCATGAAGCGCTCCACGTTGATCAGCGGTTCGGGCGAAAAGGAACGGAAACGGTTCTTCCGCGCGTTGCGTGAAGAGGTGGAGCGGAGGAGGAAATAGCGTGCTATGCGGAGCAACGAACGGATGCTTCGACGTATCGCCGCGATGGTGCTTCTCATGTCTTGCCGAAGCTTGCTGCTCGCCCAAACCTTCGACCTCGAACAGTTCGACCAGGTCTTCAGGCCGCGCTTGCGAGTGGATACGCGCTTCACGCCACAGATCGCCTTCAAGGACACGACCGGCAGCTTTGGCGAACAGAGCGCGCAAGCCGTGCTCACGTTCCCGATGCATTCCACGTGGAGCGTGGGCGTGCAGGTAGATGGCAACTCAAAAAGCCTTGGGGATCTCCTGAAGAACAGCGTTCGGGTAAAGGCCGGACAACTGCTCGGCAATGTGCGCTTCGGTGCGCGGCAAGTACACATCGAGAATGATCCGTTGCCGGATCGCACACTCTACACCGCGAGTATTGGCGCGATGCGCGTGGCGCTCACGAAGAGTTTCCACATCCGCTTCTGGAGCGCGAACGTGAACGTGAGCGAAGAGGACAAGACGTTCTCTTCCATGGTGCCGCGCATCAGCGGTGTGCTCGGCTGGGTGCATGTGAAAGGGTTGAAGCGCTACCACTTCTATGGCCTCGCCGCGAGCTACAGCGATGGTCTCGCGCTGCCCGTTCCGTTCTTCGGTGGCAATGCGCCGCTTGGTGGCGACTGGGCGTTCCATTACGTGTTGCCAGTGCAGCTCGCGCTCGCCTTCAAGCCCGAGCACCGCCTGAAATATCTCGCCGGTATCACGCTCGATGGTTTCCGCAGCGGCTTCGAACGCGATGACGCCCGCCTGAACTTCAACTACACTTCGCTTCGCGCCTTCGCGAACGTGCGCTACAAGTTGAACAACCACTTCACCCTTCGTACCGAAGCGGGTTATGCGCCCTGGCAAAGCGTCCGCTTC
>JANMKC010000056.1:0-1650 GCA_031371785.1 Flavobacteriales bacterium
GTTTTAAGGCCGCTTTTAAAAAAGGGATTGCCGGTAATGAAGAGATAATTTTCAATTCATCAATATACGAACTTTCATTATCCAGGAACCTCAGCACCTGCTGGGGTTTATTTTTTTTAAAAAGCCTGGTAAATATTTGATCTCCGGGCAGCTTTTCCCCTGTTAAAATGTGTAACAAAGTGCTGTCATAAAATCTAAATCGTCTTGCTCCACCAGGTAATCCTATAAACGGATTACCCTTCTTTATAAGGCTCTCTACTATCCTCGCTGAATGTTTTTGAATAAATCGAAATGTATAACCACTGGAAGCTTTCGTTTGGCCTCCCGCCGTCCCAATATTAATAATATGTCCATCTACTGCAGGGAACTTATGATTAGTCATTGGTATACTACCAAATTCCTCTTCCATTATTTCATAGGAGCCTGGTTTTATAAATTCATTTATATAATTTTTTAATCCTTCCTTATACTGGGCTGGTTGCAATAATTTTTCGGTAAATAAAGTGAACTCTACTAAAGCTCTTGTTTCTGAAAAAGGCATTACATACACAAATGTGGTTCCGTGTTGCTGGCTTACCCGGAAGTCCATTAAGGTGGCTTCGGAAGAATTAAAAACAGGTTTGTCAGTTTCTATAAGCCAGCCATTAAAATGCTGAAGAAGATAATATTCCTTATTTTTTAAAACTGGTTTTTCTAAAAGAATACTACTAAAAATATAATCAGCAAAAAATTTACTATCACTGCATTGTATACAGCCGCCTTCTCCTTCATTTTTTATCTCCTGTATATCAGCGGTTCTTATCTCAAAATTTGGATATTGCCGGATAAGAGCAAAACAATAATTATAAAAATCAATTCCCCTGACCAGTTTGTATGTGTAAGGAAGCAGATCAAGCAGCCTCGAAAACCCTTCTCCATAAAACCATACACTATTCCATTTCTTATACACTATAGAATCAAATAAGCCTGCTTCTGTTTCCCAAAAACACCATGTCCGGTCATTCCTTTGTTTAGCTTCTTTATCAATAATCAGAATTTTTTTGTTATCGAAATGACCGGAGTTAATCATATGCACCGCAAGACTCAGCCCTGCACAACCCGCACCTGCAATAATATAATCGTAATAATCCTTTCCCCGGGAAGCAACTTTAGATTCAGGCATAGATTTGTTTACAAATGATACAGCAAAAGATAATGGTGAAGTTAAAAAACTCCACTAATAATCGTTTACACATTGATAGATCAGGAGGGATTTGAAGTTTCAAGCTCAGGCGCATACTGCACTTTCTTGCTACCGGCCATCAGCTTTTTGTCACGGCGGATTTTGTTCCAATATTGTTTGGCAACATACAACATACCAAAACTCTCTCCATTATACCGTTCCAGGTGTTTATGATGCATTTTGTGAGCCCATCGGATGGCTCTTACATAAGAATTGTTACTTCGGGTAAACCATCTGAACCGTTGATGAATAATTACATCATGCACCATAAAGTAAGCAAACCCATAAGCCATAATACCAAAACCTAGTGCCTGCATCCACCAAGAATGATTGAATGTTCCAAAATAAATCAGCAACATACTAGGTACCGCAAAAATCACAAAGAAGGCATCATTTTTTTCAAAAAATCCCGGCTCCGTCTGGTGGTG
>JANMKC010000060.1:0-4563 GCA_031371785.1 Flavobacteriales bacterium
CGGGCCCATGCGCATGAACTCAGCCCCGTAGCTCATGGCCTGTCCATTCTGTACTTCAGCGTTCCAGTCAGCGCTCATTATGCCGGTGTAGTGGCTCATGGTGGTGAATGGACCATAGAGCGCGCTCACCTGCCAGGGAGAAACGTGCGCGATCACAGGCGTTGGCGGACCCGGTTGCTGTGCCACAGCACTTGTGTCGTTAGCGGCTGTGGTTCCGGCAGCGCTGCTATCGGTCGCGGCCGCTGTGGATGTCTGGACGTTCGCACTGGCCGCCTCCGTCGTGATCACCTCGGAATTCGGGCGTTCATTATCCGTGGGGAAGAAGGTTGTCGCAACGTTTACTGCATTCCCCTGCTGGTCGTTCTGACCGATGGTTGTTGTGGGAACCGATCCATCGGAGGTCGCACTCAATGATGGTGGCGATGGTACCGGCACGGATACCATATGGTCCGTGACCTCCGGCGGTTGCGGCAGCATGTGGTCGTGCTTCTTCGTCGCTGTCGTGATCATCATTCCTTCGGCTTCCGCATTCCCAGCCTGTGCAGTGGGGCCAACGCGAAGCTTCGTCGCCCTCTTTGGCGCAGTCGTTGTCCGTTTCTCCGCCGGGGCTACTGTTGTTGGGAACGCCGTCTGTTCCGGAGTGACCGCAGCGCTGGTAACGACATCAGGTGATGCTGTCCGTTCCGCATTGTTCTTGTCATGTGCTGTTGCGAGTGCGGACGGAAGTTGTTCCGCGATATGGGCCACCGATGGAACGATCTCTACGGTGTTCACAGCCTTCGTGCTTCCGCTATCGCGCAACGTCCACCACGCGATCATGGACAACAGCAGAAGCCCGGCAACGGGCAGCAGCCAACCGCCACGCCTGTTGCGCCCGTTCCGCAGTTCACTTTCCACAGCGGACCATTGCGCCTGATCGAAGGTGAACTCACGCTCCTCCAGTTTGCGCCGGACGATCCGGTCGAATTCGTTGGGGTCGTTCATGACGATGCAGTATGTGTTGTGGAGGTGACCGCCAGCCGTGCTATGGCATTCTTCAGGACAGTGCGGGCATTGGCCACATGCCATTTCGAAGTGCCTTCACTGATGCCGAGCAGTTCCGCGATCTCCGCATGCGCGAACCCGTCAATGGCGAACAGGTTGAACACATTGCGCGACATGGGCGGCACGCGCAGGAGCATTTCGGCGAAGGCTTCCGCTTCCATCTGGCAGAGGTATTCGTTCACTTCGGTGCTCGATGATGTCTCCAGTTCCACGTCCATGTTCTCGTGCGCCTTGCGGTCGCGGTCCTTGCGGAACTCATCGATCACGGTGTTGATCATGATGCGCCGCGCCCAGAACTCGAAGGGCACGTCAGGCCGTCGTTTGGCGATGTTCCGCAGGATCTTCAGGTAGCCCTGGTTCACGCGTGCCATCGCGTCCTGTCTGTTGCGTTCATAACGGGAACAGATGGACATCATCATCGGGTACAACGCGCGGTACAGTTCGTACTGTGCCTTCGGCTCCTCGCGCGTGCAGCCGGCTATGAGCGCTTCCGCTACCATCTGCGATGTGCGGAAGGGCGCCCGCCATCAGCGAACGCCCTTCCACATCGGTGTTGTTCAATCAGCGGGTCTTCACAAAACGCTGACCCGTTGTGCTGGTTCCGTTGCCGATGCGGAGCAGGTAGATGCCCGCGTCCAGTGCGGAAGTATTCAGGAGCAGTTGGTTCTTGCCGTGTACCAGTGCATTGCGCTCGGCGATCACCACACGACCGTTCAGGTCCGTAACGGTCACATCCACCGCGCCGCTGAGGCTGCTTACCAACGCGATGTTCAGTTCATCCACCACCGGGTTGGGCCATACCGCGATGCCGTCGACGGCATGTTGTTCCGCAATACCATTGGCTGATGCGTTCTGAACATTGATGGTGAAGCCGGTGGAGCGATCGATCTGCCCGACTATACCAGTGAAGATACCGTCGCTGTTCACCGACACGGAATCACAATGGGTGCTCGTGCAACCGTTCGCATCGTTCAGTGTGAGGCACAGGTTGTAAGGCCCATTGTCCGCGTAAGTGTGTGTGGGGAACGGGTCGGTGGAAGGGGGAGTGTTGTCCCCGAAGTCCCAGATGAAGGAGTAGACCCCGCTTCCGCCGCTGCTCAGGTTCCAGATCCAGAGTTCGTACGGTACAGGTTCGGGGTTATTGCCGTTGGACGTATCGGTATAGGCTTGCAGTACCCAGAAGTTCGCTTGGCATGGGGGAGCCGGCTCACAGGTGCAGCCCGCGCTCCATACACCTTGCAGGATGGTACCGGGGATGGTGCAGGACGTGCCGGGCATGGCGTTACCGTTCAGCTCGCCGAGGCAATCGTAGGCGTTTGTATTTCCGCTGTCGCCCACACAAACGCAGTTCGCGTTCCAGAAGCTGGATGTCGTCTGCGGATCATTGTCATCACAAGCGGTTCCCGGCATGTTCGGGCCATTGAGCAGACCCGTGCAGTCGTACACGTTCGAGTTGGTCTGGCACTGGCACTGTACGCTCCACACACCAGTGTCGCCGAGGAAATTCACGCACATGGTGCCGGGCAGGCTCTGGCCTCCGGGGATGCCGAGGCAATCTACCCCGCCGGAGTTCGTGGTATCACATAGGCAAACCGGACTCCAAATACCCGGCGTGAAGAATGGTGCGAGCGCACACGGAGTACCTGGTTGGGCAGGCCCGTTCAGCACTCCTTCACAATCCAACAGGTTGGAGACAGAGTCCAACCAACAAACGCAATCGGGTGTCCAGATACCTTCCAAGGTCGTTCCTGGAATGATGCATGATGTTCCGGGCATGTTCGGGCCGTTCCAGATCTGCCAACAATCCCATGTGCCGCTTGTGGAGGTATCGGGCAGGCAAAGGCAGTTCACGCTCCAATAGGTGGAATCGGTCGCGGGATCATTGTCATCGCAGGGCGTGCCTGGCATGTCAGGGCCATTGAGCGCACCATTGCAATCATACACTTGGCCGCCACCGCAGTCGATGGTCAAATAGGTGAGCGCACTGTCGGACAGGAAATTGAACGCCGCACTATCGCCGTAGGTCTGCACCATGCCGTTGCACTGGGTGGTAAGGGTCATCGTGATGTAGATCACCGGTACGTCGAAGGATTGGGAGAAGGTGCAGGTATTCGGGTCCACCGGTACATCAGCGGTGATCAGCACGTTCTGGTTGGTGCCATCACTGATCTCGACCGCGAGTGTTTGGCCCGCATAGCAATTGCTTACCGTGCCGACGAGCGACCAAGTGTACTGCGCCATGGCGGCTGAGCCGAGCCCGGCCGCGAGAGCGAATGAAAGGGCGCGAAGAGTGGATCTCATGTGATCGTGGGGGTTTCGTTCAAAGGTTCGCTTCCATACACGGAGAAGGTGGCCACGAGGTTGGGTCTGCCTCAAAAAAGATGATCGATCAGCGCATCATCGGCCTCATTCGCCAAGGTAATCTTCAGCTCCGGGGTGCGCTTCATCTCCTGTTCGATGCTCCATCGCGCGTTGGGGTTTCGGGCCCACGCGCGGCGGGCGATGCCATTGTTCACGTCCCAATGCAGCATGCTCTTCAAGCGTCTATCGCTGTCAGCGCTGCCATCGAGCACCATGCCGAAGCCGCCGTTGATCACCTCGCCCCAGCCCACGCCGCCACCGTTGTGCAAGCTGATCCAGGTGGCACCACGGAAGGCATCGCCCACGAAGTTCTGCACGGCCATGTCGGCGGTGAAGCGCGAGCCGTCGAGAATGTTGGCCGTTTCGCGATACGGGCTGTCCGTGCCGCTCACGTCATGGTGATCGCGGCCCAGCACGATCGGCGCGCTGATGGCTCCCAACTTGATCGCCGCGTTGAACGCTTCGGCGATGCGGATCCGTCCTTCACTGTCGGCATAGAGGATGCGCGCTTGGCTACCGACCACCAGCTTGTTCTGTTGCGCGTTGCGGATCCAGTGCAGGTTGTCGGCGATCTGTTGCTTGATGTGGTTCGGTGCTTCGTGCAACATCGCGTCGAGCACATCACCCGCGATGCGATCGGTGGTCGCGAGGTCCTTGGGATCCCCGCTCGTGCATACCCAGCGGAAAGGCCCGAAGCCGTGATCGAAGCAGAGCGGGCCCATGATGTCTTCGACGTAGCTCGGATAGCGGAATTGCGCCCCATCCCGGCCTTCCCCGGTGGGGAAGGGGGAATGCACGTCAGCGCCAGCCCGCGAGGCTTCCAGCAGGAACGCATTGCCGTAATCGAAGAAGTACATGCTGCCGTGATCGGCACCCTCGGCCTGCGTCGCAAGCGAGTTGATCGCTACGACCTGTCGCTTCAAACTTTCCTGCACGCGCTCCTTGAAGGCCGATGGATCCTTCACGATCAATGCATTGCTCTCCTCGTAGCTGAGGCCGACGGGATAATACCCACCAGCCCACGGATTGTGCAAGCTGGTCTGATCACTGCCGAGATCGACTTTGATGTTCCGCGCGGCGAGGCGTTCCCACAGATCGACAACGTTCCCGAGGAAGGCGATGCTGTGTGCTTCGCCCTTCTTCTGTGATGCGAGCGCG
>JANMKC010000068.1:0-2585 GCA_031371785.1 Flavobacteriales bacterium
TGCCGATGCGCTTCTCCAGTTCGGGCGTGCGCTTGGGATCGCCCAGCCCCTGGTGGAAGAGCACGCGCAGGAAGTTGCGGTAGAAGCCGTAGAACTTGTCCTTGCCTTCGGCCTTCTCCGTCTCCTTCAGCTTCAGGCTCAGGTAGTCCTTCTTGCCGTCCATGAAGCCCTTGCGCTGCATGAAGTAGATGAACATGAGCCGGTTCAGCATCAGGCTCGCGTACCACTTCTTCGCGTCCTGGTCGTTCAGCCCCTCGATGAACTTCAGGAAGCGGTCGTGTTCCTGCTTGAAGCCCGCGTAGAATTTCTTGGTGACGTCCTTGGTCTGCTTCTCGAACTCGCGCGTCACGCGTTCGCGCACGTCCACCAGCGTGATCTTGTCCTCCTCGGCCAACGGAATGAAGAGGCCGCTGAGCTTCTGGTAGAGCAGTTCGGGTTCCTGGCCCTTGTGCCACGGCGTTTCGTGGAAGGTGATGGGCTGGTTGGGCCGACGGATGGCGAGTTGCCATACCTGCTTGTCGCTCTTCGCACTGCGGAAAACGATGAGGTGCTCAAAGTGGATGCGGGCCACTTTCTTCTCAATGCTCTGGCGCAGGTTGCGGTCATCCACGGCATCACCTTTATGCACCAGCACAGCGAAGCCGCGCTTGTTCGCCACGGTGTGCAGCGTGTGGGTGGCCTTGCCCGCCTGCACGGTCACCGTGTCATCGGCATGGTCCCAGCCCAACTCATTGAAGAGCCCGCTGATATTGGCCGCGTTGAGCAGTTCCTTGAAGCGCTGGCGGGTGATGGACTGGCTCATTCAGGGAGAATACACGTGAGAAGGTGAACGGGTGGAACGGTATCGGTAATGGCGGTCAGCGTGGTTTCTTCTTGTGGACAAGCCTTTTCAGTGACGGGGCGCCAAGCAGCGAACGCATCTGTATGATGGCGGTTCCGTTCAGTTGGGCGAGACGTTCGGCCTGTGACAAGTCCTGATGGATGAGCACGGCATTGATGCTCTCCATGTTGGACAGCACCACGAGTTGTTCCAGCGTGGCCGCATCGCGCATGTTGCCTTCGCTCTTCGGGTTGGCCTTGCGCCATTCGGTGGCGGTGCGGCCGAAGAGCGCCATGTTCAGGAGGTCGGCCTCGCTGGCATAGATGGCGGTGGTCTGCGCGCGGGTAAGCAGCGGCGGCACCAAATGCTCCTTGATGGCATCGGTGTGGATGTGGTAGTTCACCTTGGCGAGGGTGCGCTGGAAGCTCCATTCCAAGGCCTTGGTACTGGACTCTTCATCCTTCAGCCGTTGGAATTCCTTGATGAGGTAGAGCTTGAACTCCGGGCTGAGCCAGGACCCGAACTCGAAGGCGATGTCCTTGTGAGCGAAGGTGCCGCCATAGCGCCCCGCTCTGGCTTCGAGGCCGATGGCCCCCGTGGTCTCGATCCACTTCTTGGCCGAGAGGAAGAAGCTGTTGCGCCCGGCCTCATTTCTAATTCCCTCGAATTCGAGGGAATTAAAACCGGGGTTGTAGAGCTGCTCCCAGATCCCCAGGAAAAGGACCGAGTCCTTGCTCTTCATCCATTGCTCGATGAGCGCTCCGCCACCATCGAAGCTTTTCACCATGTCGGTGAGCGAGATGTAATCCTGCTCGTGCCGGGTGGTGATGGTGACCTCTGTGCCCTTGACGATGATGATGCGGTTCTTCATGATGGCATTGAGTGATGACCAGCCTGTTCCCAAAACATCTAGACATCGATAGGTTTGAGATCGGGGTTGTTCAACCGCTCCCGGATCCCGAGGCATTCGACCGTGTTGCGGTTCCGCAGCCAGTTATAAAGAACAGCCTCATCGCCGAAACCCTTGATCATGTCGGTGAGCGAGAAATAGTCCTGCTCGTACCGCGTGGTGATGGTGACCTCGGTGCCCTTGACGATGATGGTGCGGTTCTTCATGGTACGGCTGCAAGTAGTGCTATGGAGCCGGCTTCCTCAATCCCATGGAACAGATAATGCGCGGTTGCTTGATGGCGGCGTGATCATCGACATCGTCCGGTTTGTTCACCAACCGCTTGTCCTCGTAAAGGGCGATCACGAGTTCGGCAACGCTGTCCATCGGCACACGCTCGCGCAACCTGCGGTTCAACAGGTCCTTGGCGCGCTCCAGCAAGGGCCACCGATAGATCTCGTCCAACGCTTCCTTCAACACTTGCTGCGCGAAGAGCGTGTCCTGATGGGTCTTGTAGTACTCTGTGAGCTGCGTGTACACCTGGTAACGTGCACCTCGCTTGGTGCCCAGTTGCCCACCGAGTTTGTCCTCGTTGGTCTGCACATATTGCACACCGCTACCCACCACGCGATGATGTTCTTTCAAGCGGTCGATGGGCTTCGCGTCGGGCGTGCATTCCAAGGCCTTCAGTACGCGGTACTGGCTCTGGGTGATGAGCGCGCCTTGCTCGTCCATCAGCTGCTCAACCACACCTCCGGAATCCCGAGCTACACCGGCCTGCCGGCCTTCATGGAGACCGCCTCCCGAAATCCGTACAAAGTGAATGACTTCATTAAAAAGTACGCCAGCAACGACCTCGAATTCGAGCCCGGCACA
>JANMKC010000082.1:0-5097 GCA_031371785.1 Flavobacteriales bacterium
GTAGCCTGCCGTATCGGTCAACTCGAAGTTTTCTGAATGGAACAGATAACCGGGTGCGGATACACTGATTCCGTAATTCGTTCCGGAGGGAAGCGAGAGCAGAAAGTTGCCGGTGCTGCTATTGGACCGTTGCTTGGAGAAGGTGGCGTTCTTCACATTGTCCGTGATCTCGATGTCGCTTTCCAACGGCTGCCTGGTCTCCTCATCGATCACCATGCCTTTCAGGACAGTGAGCAAGGGATCCTGGTTCTTGCGTCCAGCGGTCGGAGAGAACTTCACTTCGTAGAGGTCCTTCTCCCCCATACCTCCACTGCGCTCGCTGCTCATGTAGGCCGTTCGTCCATCAGCGAGAAAGACCAGATAGAGATCGTCGCCCGGTGTGTTCAGCGGTGGGCCGAGGTTCTTCGGTGCGCTCCAACCTTCGTTGCTTGAAGTGCTCACGAACAGATCGTACCCTCCAGTGCTACCGTGGCCCTTGCTGCTGAAGTAGAGTGTGTGTCCATCGGCGTGGAGGAAGAGGCCTTGTTCGTCCTCCGGTGTGTTGATCACCGGCCCCATGTTCATCAGCGCGCCCCAGGTGCCGTTGTCATTGCGGGTCGCATACCAGATGTCCTTGCCGCCTTGGCCGCCCTTGCGATCGCTTACGAAATAGATGGTGTGGCCATCCGATGAATAGCATGCGGAGGACTCGTGCTTGTCACTGTTGATGGGTTCGGGGAACTCGATGAGCGCGGACCATTCCGTTCCGTTCAACACCGACTCGAAGACGTTCCCGTTGCCGTCGTTGTTGTCGCGGTACACGAGCATGCGTTGCCCATCGGGTGAAAGCGCGATGGCGCTGTTGTTCCGTCCCGGAGCGTTCACTGCGGATCCGAGCAGCTTCGGCGCGCCCCACTTCTTCTTGGCGTCCAAGGTCACTTGGTAGATGTGCTCTCTGCCTGCCTTCCCCTTGGCCAGTTCACGTTCGGTCGTTGGCCGGTTGCTGGTGAAGAGCAGCGTAGTACCGTCGGCGCTCACCACCGGCGCGTAGTCGTTGAAGGCCGTGTTCAAGGGTGGCATCAACTTCTTGATCGTCACCTTGACGGTATCGTTCTTCGCGGCTCCCTGACCGAACGCTGGAATCACACAACATCCGATCAGGGTTGCAACCACACCACGAAAAAGCAGGCAGGCGATGGGGGCCATGTAGTGTTCAATCGCGTGATCTCGCTTTGCTATTGAACGGGTTCGGGTTCACAAAGCGAACGCAGAGTTCAAAGGCTCCCTTGCCGTTGCTGGCCTTGGACAGGTCGGAGGTGTTCACGTCGTAGCTGAGCCCAAAGGCCATGTGCCCGAACTCGATCAGCGCGGCGATCGCAACAGCATCTTTTACGCGGAGCACCGGCCCAATGGAGAGTGCCGAACCCTTGTTGATGCCCGTGACCTTGGAGGTAGGGGTAAGCACATAGCGGAACATGGCGCCCAGCATGAACTCCGAAGATGCACCTTGTTTGCTGTATTGAAAACTGGGCACGATGGCCGAGTTGCCTTCGCCTAAGGCGAAGCGTGCATTCCCATGGATCACCATCTTGGCGGATAGTTGCTCTTCGGCACCGAGGAACGTGCAGGTGGGGCGTGTGACATGAAAATAGCCGAATCCAACGGTGGCCTGTGTGCTCTGGTTCGCTACCACATCTTTCGCTCCTGCGGTGCTGTTGTAGTGCCACACACCGCCCAAGCCAATATCAAGGAAGGAGAACGACTGCGCAGCGATCGACTCGCCAGTGGGCAACTGCGCGTTGTATCCAATGCCATCATACTGTTCTCCCCATTGCAACCCATTGGGGTCGATGCTGCGCTGGCCGAACCCTCCGAAGAGGCCCGCGCCGATGGTGCTGTTCTCGCCCGTCTTGATATGGTAGGCCACGCTCAATCCACCCTGAGAGGACTTCAGCTTGGCGTCGCCTGCCTTGTCGCTGAAGAAGTTGACACCGAATGCCAAGAAGCCGGCCTTCCCGTGCTTCTGTTTCAGTTGCATGTCGTAGCTGAATGCCGTGGTAGTGAAGGGTGTGGTAACGCTGGCCCATTGGTTCCGATACTGTAGAACGCCCCGCATATCATGACCGATGCCCGCCATTGCCGGGCTTTGCAACAACGGCTGCATGCCGTATTGCGTGAAGTGTACATCCTGGGCGAAGGCAGCGCCAAGGGTGATGAAGGCCGCACCCAACAGGGACAGGGTCCGTTCGCAGCTCAAGTGTCGTGGTGTGGTCATGGCCGATGGTGTAAGGAATGATAGCGGAGACGCTCCGGGAAAACGAAAGGCTTGGTTCAATGTAGTAACCCGAAAAAGTGGTTCATGGTTGGGTAAGTCAAAATGATCCCATTGCATTCATTCATCGCACCAACGTTATGTTCCCCTGCCGTTCCACGGTCTCCCCATTGATCATCGTCGCACTCAAGTGGTAGACGAACACCGCCGGATCGAGTGCTTGGCCGTTGTAGGTACCATCCCAGCAAGCTTTGGGGTTGGTGCTCTCGAAGACCTTGTTGCCCCAGCGATCGAAGATGTTGAAGGTCATGCGCTCGATGCAGTCGGTGCCATAGAGGCATTGCGAATCGTTCTTGGTGCTGTTGTCGGGACTGAATGCGTTGGGGATGTACAGTGCGCATTCCAACGGCTCTGTCGGTTCGGTCACCTTGAGCTTCACCACCCACATATCGCGCTGGCCGTGGTTGCCGGAGACATCGCCATCGTTGGAGTCGGTGTAGCCGGAAGCAACATAGCCACCGTCGGCGGTCCGGGTCATGAAGTAGCCCCAGTCCTCATTCGCGCCGCCCAAACAGCGTTGCCAAACCAGGTCGCCGTTGTCGTCGAGTTTGGCGAACCAGAGTTCACGATCACCGTGGCTGCCTTCTATGGTCCCATCGTTGGAATTGGTAATGCCCGAGAGCAGGTAGCCGTCATTTTCCCCTTCGTACAAGTAGGCCCAATCATCCAATGAGCCACCGTAGGAGCGTTGCCATTCGAACGCGCCGCTCGCGTCCACCTTCAACACCCAAACATCGTTGTCGCCTTGGTTGCCAGTGAGGTCGCCATCGCTGGAAGCGGATGAACCGGCCATGACGGATCCGCCATCGGTGGTCGGGAGCAGACTCCTGCAGTCATCACCCAACGAACCGCCGTATGTCCGCTCCCAGAGCAGCACGCCGCTGCTACTGATCCTCACCAGGAGCACATCGTAGCTACCGTGGTTCAAGGAAATGTCACCATCACTGGACAAAGTACTGCCTAAGAACATGAGATCGCCATTGGCCAACTCGTACACCGCATCACCGAACTCCTGTTGGCTACCTCCTACGGCGCGTGACCATTCTATCGCACCGGCCGCACTCAATTTCACCAGCCAACAATCCCCGTCACCATGGTAGTTCAACACATCCCCATCATTCGACTTCGTGTAGGTGGAGTACATCAGGTATCCTCCGTCCGCTGTTTGGATCAATGATCCGTTCACATCGATATCACTACCACCCAACGCACGGTTCCATTCCAGTACTCCGGATGAGCTGATCTTCAGTACCCAGCAATCTTGCTGGCCGCTACCCGTATGATACCCTGACACATCGCCATCTGGCGATGATGTGTTGCCATGGAGAACGAACCCTCCGTCCGCCGTTTCTTGTATCAGAACGGCATTGTCAAAACCACTGCCTCCATAGCAATGTTCCCAGATGGTGGTGCCCAGCGGAGAGAGTTTCACGACCCATAGATCATCGCCGCCATGGTTCGCGGTCACATCCCCATCAGTGGAAAAGGTCTGGCCCATGATCATTATCGACCCATCTGAAGCTTCAATGCCGCTATAGCCATAGTCTTCCGACGAGCCGCCGAGTGAGCGCCGCCACAACATCGCGCCGTTCGCATCGAGCTTGGCGACCAGGATATCGTTGCCGCCGTGGGAGCCGACCGCGTCGCCATCATTGGAAGCGCTCCAACCGACGCAGATGAAGCCACCATCGCTTGTGCCGGTGAGCCTGGATGCCCAGTCGGTCCCGATTCCGCCAATACACCGTTGCCACACCACCTGCGTGGTCACTTGGGCCTGCGAGGGCTGCGTGCTTATGCCAAGGAACAGTGCGACAACCAGGATCAGTTGGCGCTTTCCAAATTGCTGTGTGGTCATGTGCGGGGAGCTTGTGTTCTTCATCCTTTGCGTTCCATTTCACTGGTCACTCCTTCACAATGCGCGCATGCACCGATCCTCCCGCGTGCTTCACCACGCACAAATAGACACCGGGATGCAATGCGGATAGATCGATGCGCTCATTCACCAACTGCTCTTGCATGACCATGGCGCCAACACTGTTGGTGATGAAGGCCGTTGCGTTCTGCCAAGCACCCGGACCCGGTGTGCGGAAAGTCACGGTACCATTCGTCGGGTTCGGGAAGGCGAGCACATCATTCACGCGTGCCCGATCATTCACCGAAGCGATCACCGCGCCTTTTTCGTTGTTGAAGCGCGTGATGAGCGGTGCGTATCCGAAGAGCGTTCCGTTCTGCCATTTCACCACTTGATCCATGGAGAGCACTTTGCCGTCGTGCTGCAAGGTGGCGCAATGGAAGTTGATGCGCAGACCGTAGCCGTTATCGTCAATAGGCTGCACGCCGGGGTTGAACTCTGTATCGATCACACCGAACTCATCCAAGCGCGTGAGGTACTTCGCGCTCATGTATCCGTCCGCACCGTAGGCCTGGGCCAACACGATCAGCCCACCGGTCGGTTCGATCAACAGTTCATCGGGGGCCGTGTAGTAGAGCGGGTCCGTATCGCTAAGGTCCATGTAGCCTCCAGTGCCGAAGCTCGCATCCAAGGAGCCGTCCGCAAGTACTTTGAAGAGATAGCTGGGCCATGCCCATGTGTTCGGCTGTACATAAATGGAGTTGTCCGGGGCTATCGCGATATCGAGGATCCAGTTGGGCAGGGAGTATTGCGAGAGATCGAGCGTGTAGTTGAATGACGCGTCAATGGTCCCATTGGCATTGAACCGCCAGATGCCCGCACCGGAATGCGCGAGCACGATGCGTCCCAGGCCATCGATCTCCATCAGCGGATA
>JANMKC010000087.1:0-3652 GCA_031371785.1 Flavobacteriales bacterium
GCACTCGGGAAACACCCGAGCGCCGGATGGGTGCCCTTTCAGGGCAACCGGTTCACAGCGAAGGTCATGACCGACTGACCTTAACTCATGTATAAGAAGATCCTCCTCTCTGTAGTTGTCTTCACTTGCTGCGCAGCATCAGCACAGTTCTATCCGGATTCGAGTGCCACTTGGTGCTTGGAGGTTCTCGGTCCGCCCCCGCCATTCGAGGGACATATCATTCAGCAAATGAGCGCATCACCGGATACATCTATCTCAGGTCAGACGTATAAAGAGATTATAGAATTCAACGACCTCTTTGGAACGTGGGCTTTGGTGGCACGCCATTACGTGCGCTCGGCCCAGGACGGCAAGGGCTATGCGTTCCTGCCCGACTCCATGGCCGAATACCTCACCGGGGACACGGCCGCCCTGCCCGGTGATACACTGCACAACGTGCTCGCATGGTACGATAGTTATGTCTCCGGGGGGTGCCCTAGCGGCGGATTGGATTATGGTCTTTTTGATGTGGTCGTCGATTCGGTGGCGACCCTTACGAACGATGGTATTACGGTTCATCGGCAGTTTATTCACCTTGCTTGCGCAACAATTGTACTTTATCCGGACGCTTTCTTCTGGCAAGCTGGTATGGGCACTTCCTTCGGCCCCACGCTGCGCTTGGGCGACTTCAGTGGATTTGTTGAAGTGATCGATTGTATGAACGTAGCTGGCATAAACCAGTACGGGTCAAATTCACTACCGGGTGGGCCACCTTGTTGCTCGCCGCTCACTACATGTATGGAAGCCTTGAGCCCCAAACATGGTATCCGCGTCACGCCGAACCCTTCGCCTGGCTTGTTCGAATTCAACGGCGCTGATCGCGCAACTATTCAGATCCTTGATGCACAGGGCAGGCTGCTCTTATTGGCTGAAGGACCTGTTGTGGACCTGTCTGCCTACCCGCCCGGCTGTTACCATGCGCGAGTTCCCACCCGCATTGGAATGCGGCAAGTATGCTTGCTCTTGGTGAAGTGAGCTTGTGAATTGTCTTGTCGGCACCGTAACTGCCGCACAGAAAATCGCTGTTCGGCTTTCAGCCCGACCCCTTGTTGTTGCCAGTATTCCTCGCGCAGTTCACGAGGTTTATTGGTTCCACAATGATCATGGAACCCACTGCCTTCAGTCCCCTCTACGGCACCCCCGGATCACTGAACGCCGGGTTCACGAAGTCCATATCCGTAAGCGCGTTGAGGAAGGCGATGACCTGCGCGCGCTACCGCCCCCAAGCCGAGCTGCTTACCTTTGGGTCAAAGCGAAGGACATGGTTCACATTGTGACCAAGCGCACCACCAAGCGGCAGATGGACTCCATACTGCAGCGGGCAGGCAAGCGATCACGCAAGAAGAGAGGAGCCGATTTCACCGATCTGGTCGGGTCGGCCCCCTTGCACGCGGACCCGGTGAAGTTCCAACGAGCGTTGCGTGATGAGGAATGAGCGTGTCGCTATCGATACGAACATCCTCCTGTACATCCTTGGTGGCGACAAGGAGTTGAACCTTGATGCTCAAAGGGCGTGACGTGGTGACCAGCGCCATGGTGCGCATGGAAGCATTGGTCTACCACGGCAATGATCCCGGACATCTTGAACATGTGCATCGCTTTCTGGACCGATGCGAACTGGTCGAGATCCATCGGTCGGTGCAGGATCTGGCCGTTGACCTGCGGCTACGGTACAAGTTGAAAATTCCCGATGCCATCATCGCCGCGACGGCCATCCATCTTGGTATTCCGTTGATCACTGCGGACAAGAGTTTGGGAAAGCTCAAGCCGGAATTCGAAGTGGTGCTCTACGGAAAGTAGGGCGCACGGTCGGTCGTAAGAACCTATTACGGCTCCCCCGGATCGCTGAACGCCGGGTTGTTCACGAAGTCCATATCGGTGAGCGCGTTGAGGAAGGCGATCACTTGCGCGCGCTTCTGCGGCGTGAGCCCGAGCGTTTCATCCGGGTCGGTGAACTTCATGAAGGGATCCACAGTTGTGGAGGCATGGCCACCATCGTTGTAGTGGTCCAGTACGTCATCGATCGTGGCAAAACGGCCATCGTGCATGTAGGGCGCGGTGAGCATGATGTTGCGCAAGGTGGGCGTCTTGAACTTGCCCAGGTCGAAGGGATCGCCGGTCACGCCTTCCCTTCCCGGATCGGTGAAAACCGAGTCGATCGCGTTGTTGTGGAAGTTCCCGTCCGTGAACAGATCGCCCGCAGGCGTGTGGCAGTGGAAGCAATCCGCACCACCCTGGCCCACCACCGGTGTGCTGCCCGCGACAGGGATCGTCTGGCCCACCGCACCGCCTTCCAACTGGAACAAGGAATAGCCCTGTTGCGCATCCACGGAAATGGTGCCCTCGAAGCGGCGCCACTTGTCGAAGGGGCTGTTCGCGCTGATCATGGTGCGCAGGAATTGCGCGACGGCCTTCGCCGCAAGTACTGAATCCACGGTGGTGGTGCCGAAGGCGTTGTAGAACAAGTGAACGTAGGCGGTGTCGCTTTGCAGCTTCGACACCACGTGATGCCAGGTCTCGTGCATCTCGATCGGGTTGATCACCGGTTGCAGGATCTGCTGCTCGATCGTGGCGGAGCGGCCATCCCAGAAAAAGTTGTGGCCATAGCCGAGGTTGATGAGCGCCATCGCACTGCGGTTGCCGGCGATGTGGTCGATGCCCGTGCTCACCGCGAGCCCATGATCGGTGAACGCGTTGGCCGGAGCGTGGCAGGTGCTGCAGCTCATCGAATTGTCCGCGCTCAAGCGTTCCTCATAGAAGAGGTAGCGGCCCAATGCCACACCCTCTTCCGTCATCGGGTTGTCCGTCGGGATCGTCATCGGCGGCAGGTTCGATGGGATCTGCAGCGTGTACGGCACGGGCGTGTGCGGCGGGAAGTTGTAGGTGTTGCCGGGATCGGGGGCGGGTTCCACTACGGCCGGGTCATCCTTCTTGCAGGAGAGCGCGAGAACGAAAGCGCCAACGACAACGAACAGTCCCGCAGTATTGCGGGAGCGGGTGCGGAGCATCATGGTACCTGGTCCAAAGATCGGTCATCCGACAAGCTGCGCAGGAAGGCCAGCAGATCGGACTTGTCTTGCGCTGATAACGACAAGGGTCGCACTAGCGGGTCCTTGTTGGGATCGGCCACGCCGCCGCTCGCGAAATGTTCAACCACTTCCTCCAACGTTGCCATAGAGCCATCGTGCATATAGGGCGCGGTCAGTGCCACGTTGCGCAGTGTCGGCACTTTGAACTTGCCGCGATCCGCCGGATCCAAGGTGATGCGTTCACGCCCCGCATCGCTGGTGTGATCGATCGACGTTCCGATGTCGCGGTAGCTGTGATCGCTCAGGTCGAAGCCGCTGTGACAGGACGAGCAGTGCGCTTCCGCACCGTTGAAGATGTTCCAGCCGCGCAGTTCTTCTTCCGTGAGCGCCGTGGCATCGCTCTGGTAGAAGAAGCGATCGAAGCGTGACCAGCCGCTCACCAAGGTGCGTTCGTAGCAGGCGATCGCCCGCGTGATCACGAAGCCGTCAAGCTGTCGTCCGTATGCTTTCTTGCTGAGCGAGGCGAAGGGCTCTTCATCGCGCAATGCAGCGGCGACGCCGTTGATGTTCGAGGCCATTTCATG
>JANMKC010000112.1:0-7907 GCA_031371785.1 Flavobacteriales bacterium
TCGGCTCAACGACCAGTCATGCGTGCGACCGGTCCCGCCGAGCTCCTTCACGCGCAGACGCGGGTTACCGCTATCGAGCAGGAGATGATCCACATGTTCCGCCGCGGCGAGCGCTTCATCGATGCTGCGATCATCGCGCACGTGGATCACTTGCACGATGTCCACGCCGGGCAGCAGCGCGCGCAGTTCGGCGTGTGATCCACCTGTAAGCGCATCCACGAGCTGCACGGTGGTGGTGCGTGTGCGCGCATGATGTGCGGCGATGGCATCCACATCGGTCTCGCTCGTGAGCAGGAACGTGCGTGTCGGCAGCGGGACGGAAGCGGAGATCTCCGCGATCAGGATGTCCTCGATAGGGCCGGGGCCGCTCGGCATGCGGCCCACGAGCCCGATCGCGTGGGCACCGCACGTGATCGCCAGGCGCGCTTCATCGATGCTGGCGATGCAGCAGATCTTGACGCGTGGTGGCATGTTGCGGATGATGTACGGGAACAGCCACGTGGATCACACGCAGTGCTCCATCTTGTACAACGTGCGCGCGGAGCTCTCGCAGAGCGGAACGAATTTCCCATAGAGTTCGTGCAGTCGCTCGTCGCCCATCCACACGCCCATCTTCGGGCCGAACTCCATCATGTTCCGGTAGTGCATTTCCATGATCAGGGTGTATGAAGGGCCGGTGAGATCCGTCATGATCCGCATGGGAAGCGCATCAGGCTTCGCCTTGGCCACGTTCAGCACGTCCTTCCAGATGGTGATCGCTTCGCGTGCTTGGCCGTACTTGAGCTGGAAGACCATGCGTTCCACAACGTTCCCTACGGGGCACGGATCACCGATCTGGTGCTCGAGGTGGAAGATGTCGGTGTGTGAATTCTCGCACAGCGGAACGAACTGCGGATAGAGCTCGCGGATCTTCGGGTTGGTGCTCCACACATGCGAGTCGGGCGCGAAGTCCGCGAAACCGCGCATGTTCATTTCCATCACCAGCGTGTAGTTGGGGCCGCTCAGGTCAGTGAGCAGGCGCATGGGCGGCTTCGGCACACCGGTGACCTCCGCGGTCATGATCTCCTTCCAGATGGCGATGGCGGGTTTCGCTTGTCCGAACTTGAGCTTGAAAGAGGTGCGCGAGATGATCATGGATACGGCTTCTTGGGGATCCGAATGTAGTCGTCGGCTTTGAACGAGGTCATCGGCTCGTACGAGTTGCGCGTACTTTCGACTGATGAAACACGAACTCGATGCCATGCGCTGATCTCCGATCCAGTGACCCGATCGATCGCGCGATCTTCGAACAAGGATTGCGCATCGCTTCGGTGAGCGTGCTACTGAAGAAGGCGGGATTGCTTGTGCTCTTGAACTCAGGTACTGCGCTGTTCGCGAACATCCGGAATTTCCCACGACTGAAGAAGGCGACCCCGGAACAACTGAACGCCTGGTCGCTGGTGGCCAATGGAACGGCCATTGGCTGGGATGCACTGGATGAACACCTTTCGTTGAAGGGCTTCCTGACGATCGCGGTACGAAGCGAGATCCTTCAGCGCATCACATCCGGAAGTGGGTCAACGGTGAAACCTGCATCTGTGCGCGCAGCGAAGAAAGCCGGGGCGAGAAAGGCCCACTGAAACGATCGTCGCAGCCTTGCGATGATCGGGATCAATTCCCGAACATTTCCCGCACCCGTTCGAAGAAGCCCTTGTCTTTCGCCGTGGGTTTGGGTTGGAACCCGGGACTGCTGCGCAGTTTCTCCAGCGCGCCGCGCTCTTCCTTGCTGAGTTCGGTCGGCGTCCACACCATCAAGTGGACGAAGAGATCACCATGGCCGTGGTGGTTCATGCTGGGCAGTCCTTTGCCTTTCAAGCGGAGCGTGTGGTTGCTCTGCGTGCCGGGTTCCACCTTCACTTTCGCCTTGCCCTTCACGAGCGGCACTTCGATGGTGGTGCCAAGAGCGGCATCCACCACATTGACGAAGGCCTCGTAGTGCAGGTCGTGGTGGTCGCGCTTCAGATCGGCATGATCCTCCTCTTCGATCACCACCAACAGATCACCGGGTACACCGCCAGCGGGCGCGTCGTTGCCCATGCCGCTGATGTTGAGCTGCATGCCCTCTTCCACACCTGCGGGTATGCGCACATTGACCACCACCTCCTCGCGCACGAGACCGTGCTCATCGCTTCCGGGCGCGCGTTTGCTCACGGTCTGGCCCATGCCGCCGCACGTGGGGCAGGTGCTCACGGTCTGCATGTGGCCGATGAAGGTGCTCTGCACGCGGGTCACTTGTCCGCTGCCGTGGCAGGTGGGGCATTTACCGTACTCACTGCCCTTGCCGCGCACCAGCTTGTTCAGCTTCAACTGCTTCTCGGCTCCGTCGGCGATCTCTTCCAAGGAGAGCTTCAGGCGCACACGCAGGTTGCTGCCCTTCACGATGCGTTGGCCATGACCTCGTGACCCGAAGCCGCCGCCACTGAAGCTCCCGCCGAAGATGTCGCCGAACTGGGAGAAGATGTCCTCCATGTTCATGCCGCCACCTTGGAAACCACCGCCACCACCGTGTCCGCCGGGCGCGTTGTGGCCGAAGCGGTCGTAACGCGCTTTCTTTTCAGGATCGCTCAGGACCTCGTAAGCACTGGCCGCTTCCTTGAACTTCTCCTCGCTGGCCTTGTCGCCGGGGTTCTTGTCCGGGTGGAACTTGATCGCGAGCTTGCGATAGGCCTTTTTGATCTCGTCCGCGCTGGCATTGCGCGCAACGCCGAGCACTTCGTACAGGTCACGTTTGCTCATCGAGTGGCGTAGGTCCGCGTCATTGTTCGTTCGGGTGAAGCATCCTTCACCCCTTACTCGCCCACCACCACCTTGGCGAAGCGGATCACTTTGTCGTGGAGCGTGTAGCCGTTCTCGATCACGTCGATCACGCGGCCTTTCAGGTCAGCGCTGGGTGCGGGAGCTTTGGTGATGGCCTCATGCCGGTCCGTATCGAAGGGTTGGCCTTTGGCATCGGGCAGGGGCCGCACGCCTTGTGCACCAAGAATGCCCAAGAGTTTTTGTTGGATCAGCACGAAGCCCTGCTTCACGATGGCGATGTCGTTCACCTGTGCGTTGTTCGCGATGGCGCGGTCCATGTCGTCTGCCACGGGCAGCACGTTCTGCAGCGCGTTCTCCCCGGCGAACTGCAGGAGGTCCACTCGCTCTTTCGCTGTGCGCTTGCGGAAATTGTCGAAGTCCGCATGAAGGCGCAGGTACTTGTCGTTGAGCGCGGCGAGATCGGCCTTTGCTCGCTCCAGCTCGGCCACCAGTTCATTGTCCGGGTCGGCGAGGGTATGTTCCGCGGCCGCTTCACTGGCATGCGTGAGTTCCTCCGCGGCATCCTTGGCGCGCTGGGCTTCGGCGCTGGTGGACAGGTGTTCTTCGGCCGCGTTCGCAGGCTGTTGGGTCATGGTATGTCGCTTCTTCTTGAACAAGTTCCGCGCCCTCCGCAGGCGATGCTAGCGGCGTTCGAGGGGCGCGAAGATCAATGAAAATGCCACGCGGCGATGCGGGACAGATCGGCAGGGATCGCGCCAATGAGGAAGGGCCTCCCTGTCGGGAAGCCCTTCTTGTGTCCGATCAGTACGGGCTCAGAAGCTCTTCACGTACTTGTCCAGTTCCATATCGAGTTGCTGACCACGGAGGTTCTTGGCTACGATGATGCCGGCGGGATCCACGAGAAAGTTGGTGGGGATCGAGTGTACGCCATAGAGTGCCGCAGGCTTCGAGTCCCAGCCGCCCAGATCGCTCACATGGGTCGACCATTCGAGCTTGTCCTTGGCGATGGCGTTCTTCCACGGGGTGCGCATCTTGTCGAGGCTCACGCCGAAGATCGCAAAGCCTTTCCCTGTCTTGAACTTCGCCTTGGAGTATTTCTGATAAGCTTTCACCACGTTTGGATTCTCCATGCGGCAGGGCCCGCACCAGCTGGCCCAGAAATCCACCAGCACGTACTTGCCGCGAAGGTCCGAAAGCTTGAGCACCTTGGTGCTGTCGGCGTTCATGTACGCGAGATCGGGGGCCATGTCGCCGATGTTGGTGCCGACCTTCGGATCACCGCCGGTCGCAGGTGGTTTCGTAGCGAAGGTGGAACTGCAGAGAAGGAGCGCGGTGGCGCCGAGGGTGATGGCCAGGGGCTTCATGTGGAACCGGGTGTGCATGCTGCGAAAGTAGGGTGAAGGTTTGCCGTGCGCTTTGCCAACATCGTGCCGGGAGGGGAAGGGAGTGCGGGCGGTAGGCAGTAGGCAGTAGCAGTGGCAGTGGCAGTAGGCAGTAGCAGTAGGCAGGGGCGGTAAGCAGGGCGGGGGCTGCCAACTGCCTACTGCTACTGCCTACTTCTTCTTCTTCGTGGCCTTTGCCGCCTCCTTCGCATCGGCCTCGCGCTGCTTGTTGACGGCGGAGAGCTTGGCGGGGTCCTTCTCGACGAGGCTGTCAAGCAATTGCTCCAAGGCGGCATCATGCAGGTCAGTGGCCAGCACCTTGCCGCTGCCATCGATCAGCACGTTGGTGGGGATGAACCGGACGCCATACTCTTCCGCGGTCCCGTTCTCGCCATCGAACACCGCGCTCACGTGCCACTTCCAATCCAAACTATCGTGCGCGATGGCGGCCTTCCAAGCGTCCACGGCCCCCAGCTTGTCCTGGCTCACGCTGAACACCGCGAAGCCATCGCCATTGGTGAAGATCCTGTCCTTGTAAGTATGATAGACATGGCGGACATGCGGATTCTCCATGCGGCAGGGTCGGCACCAGCTTGCCCAGAAATCGATCAGCACGACCTTTCCCTTCAATTGCGAGAGGCGCAAGGTCTGCTGGTCCGGATCGCTCATGATGATCTCCGGGGCCATGGCTCCGACTTTGATGTTGGTCAGTCGGTCCTGCTGCGCGAACGCGGCCCCGATGGATAGTGGGAACAGCGTGGCCAGTAAGAGGGATCGGTCGGTGCGCATGTGTTGCGAAAGTAAAGGAGACCTATGTAAGCGATCCAGCCCCTCAGCACATTTCATTCCACGCGTTCGATCCGTGCGCCGATCGTGTTCAACCGTTCGGCGATGCGCTGGTAGCCGCGATCGATCTGCTCGATGTTGTCGATGGTGCTGGTGCCTTCGGCGCTGAGCGCGGCGATCAGCAGCGAAACGCCCGCGCGGATATCGGGACTGGTCATGCGGATGGCGCGTAGCGACGAACTGAAGTCGTTGCCGATCACCAGCGCGCGGTGCGGGTCGCAGAGCGTGATCTGCGCGCCCATCTCGATCAGCTTGTCAACGAAGAACAGGCGGCTCTCGAACATCTTCTGGTGAACGAGCAGGCTGCCCTTGGCCTGTGTCGCCGTCACGAGCACGATGCTCAACAGATCAGGCGTGAAGCCCGGCCACGGCGCATCGCTCACGGTCATGTTGCTGCCGTCGATGAACTTGGTGATCGTGTAGTGCTCCTGCGCCGGAACGAAGATGTCGTCCCCGTTGCGCACCACGGCGATACCGAGCTTGCGGAAGACATCGGGGATCACACCGAGGTGGTCGTAACCACAATCTTTGATGGTGATCTCGCTACGCGTCATCGCGGCGAGGCCGATGAAGGAACCGATCTCGATCATGTCCGGCAGCAAGCGGTGTTCTGTGCCGCCGAGCTCGTTCACACCATCGATGTGCAGCAGGTTGCTGCCGATGCCGGAGATCTTCGCGCCCATGCGCACCAGCATGTTGCAGAGCTGTTGCAAATAGGGCTCGCAGGCGGCGTTGAAGATCGTGGTGCGGCCTTCGGCGAGCACAGCCGCCATCACGATGTTGGCGGTGCCGGTCACGCTCGATTCATCGAGCAGCATGTAGGCACCCTTCAGTTTTTTCGCTTCCACACGGAAGAAGCTCTCTTTCACATCGTATTTGAACTCGGCGCCGAGTTTTTCGAATCCGATGAAGTGTGTGTCCAACCGACGGCGACCGATCTTGTCTCCACCGGGCGTGGGGATGTATCCTTTGCCGAACCGCGCGAGCGAGGGGCCCACCACCATCACGCTGCCGCGCAAGCCGCCGCCGAGCTTCTTGAACTCCGGTTTCAGGAAGAACTCGATGTCCACGCTCTTTGCCGTGAAACGGTAGGAGCCTTCACCCAGCTTCTCCACGACCACGCCCATCTGGCGCAATAGGTCGATCAGCTTGTTCACGTCCACAATGTCCGGCACGTTGTGGATGGTGACCGGCTCGCTGGTGAGCAGCACGGCGCAGAGGATCTGCAACGCCTCGTTCTTCGCGCCTTGCGGGATCAGCTCGCCCTTCAAGCGGCGGCCCCCTTCGATCTTGAAACTTCCCATGGTGCGAAGCAATAACGCGGTTGCCGCTCCGCACGGTGTTCTACCCGCAGGCTGTCAACAGTGCAATGTCATTGAGGCATGCGAAGGGAACCACAGATTGCGCGGATTCCGCAGATGAACACGAATGCTTTCACGCAGAGGCGCGGAGACGCAGAGGGTTCGGCGTGAAGGAGAAAAGTCGCATTCTCCGTGCCTCTGCGTCTCTGCGTGAGACGTTGCAGAAGTCGCGTGACCTCTTCAGTACCTCTTCTTGTTCCGGTTCCGATGCCGCTTCTTGCCACCACCGCCTTGCCCACCACCATAGCGTTGCTTGCGGAGGTCCACTTCATTGCGCGGGCCCTGGCGTTGAGCTTGCAAGAGCGCGTCCGTGCTGATCAACTGCTGCTCGGGCTTCAATTTCAATTTGCCCTTGCTCAGTTCCGCGAGGTCCTTGATGATCACGCCATCGCCGACACTGTCGCGGTTCCAAGCGAGGAACTGCTTCTTCATCAGGTTGCCGATGAGCACGGTGAAGGCGTCCTTCTCCGGTCCATCCTCTTTCGCGGCGCAGGCATCGATCATGCGCTCCACGAGCTTGCCGTAGTGGCCGTAACGGATGTTCTGCTTGGGATAAGCCACGCGCTCGGGCTTCGTGTCGAGCTCTTCGGCCGTGGGCTTCGGGAAAGGGCCGTCCACATCGAGCTTGAACTCGCTCATGATATAGAGGTGGTCCCACAGCGTGCGGTCCATGTTCTCGCTGTTGCGCAGGTGTGGGTTCAAGCGGCCGATCACCTGGATGATGGCGTGCGCGCTTCGCGTCCTGGGTTCGCGCTCTTCGATACCCATGCAATGCTCCACCATGCGCTGTACATGTCGCCCATACTCGGGGATGATCAGGTGCGGGCGCTGCGTGTTGTAATCGAAGGGGGCTTCTGCGGGTATGCTCATACTGGTTCGGTTGATCGGTCTTCCGCGGGGAAGCGGAACGGATCGGCGGCAGGAGTACCGCTGGGACGTGGCCAAATGTATGGATGGAAGTTGGATCGGGAATGGCACGGTCCCCAGGCCGTTATCTTCGCCCACAAGCGATGCCGACCGTTCTCATCCTCGAAGGCTTCATCTTCTTTTTCTACAGCAGTGAGGGCAATGAACCGCCGCACATCCATGTAGAACGTGCGGGAGCGAAAGCGAAATGGTGGTTGGTTCCGGAGGTCCGGTCGGCATTCGTGATGGGGATGAAGAAACGCGACGCGCGTCGCATGACGGAACTGGTACATGAGCACAAGGACACTTTCATCGCGGCATGGAAAGCGCATTTCCGCTGAACCGGTCGTGAACGTATTTCCCGCCGATCCGATCGAGCGGGCGATCCTCGAAGGAGGAGTGCGCATCGTCGATCTGCATGTGAACAAGGAGCTCGACCTGCTCGTGGTGATGTTGAACACGCGTGATGTGGTGTAAGTGCCCTTGTCATCATCCGCCCGTCTGGCGAAAGCGAGCGAGGCGCAGCTCAACGATTGGCAGCTGATCGGTAACGGCTACGGCGTGCATTGGCCCAAGGTGGACGAACACCTTTCATTGAAAGGGTTCATACGCGACG
>JANMKC010000137.1:0-3338 GCA_031371785.1 Flavobacteriales bacterium
TGGTGCAAGCATGGTCCGGCGATGCCAGCGCGAAAGACTTTCGCCACATCGGATTGATCGGAACAGCCCTGCGTCTGCGCGAGGTATTGGCCATCGGGCAACCGGACGCGGGGACGTTTACCATCCATCGCATCGACAGCACGGGTGCGGTGTCCTTGGCGAACACCTTCATTTCCGATCTCGGCGGCGCGGTGGTGAACTCCTACGCCCAAACCTTCTGCGTGATGGGAATTGTGGACGGCCCCCTTAACGCGCTCGCACCGGACGGCCTGCAATTGCGCTGGCAGAAACCCAACCTCAGCACAGCTGGCATCCCGTGGTTCACCTCGCTCGACCTCGGCAGTGATGGCCGCGTCTATGCGGGAACGTCGGACGGCGTTCTGCGCGGATACAACGCATCCACAGGAGCAACGGAATTCAACGCGGCGCTCACCACGAACTATCACGCGGAGCACCTGCTGGTCCTGCATGACCGCGTGGTGATCGCCGAAAAGGACATCACCGGAACACAGCGACAATTGCGCCTTTGCCAACTATCCTCCGGGGCCTTCATCGCCGATCAGTTCCTTGACAAGGACGTGATCGCCCTGTTCCGCCGGGATGATTCGAACACCTTGGTCTTCGGCAACCGCAATGGCTCTGGTGTGGTGGAAGACCGGAACATCGACGGTGGTGGTGGCTGGGAACCGCGCACCTGGCCCGATCCGATCACGGCCGTGGAACAGGTGGATGCCAACACCTTCCTCGTCGCATTGCAAAGCGGCACGCTCGAACGCTTCACGTACTCGAACGCCGGATCGATCACGCTTACCAATGGAACAATGATCGCGGACCTCTCGCTTGATCCCGTGAGCGGGTTGGTCTACGCCGCCAGAGGAACTGAAGTGGATGCCCTCAACCCGCAGAACGGACAGGTCATCGCGAGTTACGCCATCGGCGATCCACTACGCTACGTGCTCCCCGTCCTGAACCGCTGAGCCTGCGGTCCCCACTGCCTCCTGCCCCTGCCTCCTGCCCCTGCCTCCTGCCACTGCCAACTGCCACTGCCCCTGCCCACTGCCCCTGCCCTCTACTTCCCCTTCATCACCACCCCCATCCCACAGAACTTCTCCACCCTGCGATCCACGAGTTTCTCCGGATCGATCTTGGTCAGCTTGTTCAGGTGCTTGATCACTTCCGCTTTCACCAATGATGTCGCCTTGTCGATGTCGACGTGCGCACCGCCTTCCGGCTCGGGAATGATGCCGTCGATCAGCTTGTTCTTCAGCATGTCCGCAGCGGTGAGCTTGAGCGCCTTGGCGGCCTGCTCCTTGAAATCCCAACTGCGCCATAGAATGGACGAACACGATTCAGGCGAGATCACCGAGTACCAGGTATTCTCCAACATCAGCACCTTGTCTCCCACACCGATGCCGAGCGCGCCGCCGGATGCGCCTTCCCCGATGATCACACAGATGATCGGCACACGTAGTTGGCACATCTCGAAAATGTTGCGCGCGATCGCCTCGCCCTGCCCGCGCTCCTCCGCTTCCAGTCCAGGGAATGCGCCCGGTGTATCGATCAACGTCACCACCGGCTTGTTGAACTTCTCCGCCAGCTTCATCAGGCGCAGCGCCTTGCGATAACCTTCCGGATTGGGCATACCGAAGTTGCGGTACTGCCGCATCTTGGTATTGATGCCTTTTTGCTGGCCGATGAACATGACGGTACGTCCTTCCACCAGTCCGAAACCGCCCACCATCGCCTTGTCGTCCTTCACCGTGCGGTCGCCGTGCAGTTCGATGAACGAGCCGTCCGTCATCTTGTCGATGTACTTCAGCGAGTACGGCCGGTCCGGGTGGCGGCTCACCTGCACGCGCTCCCACGGCGTCAGTTCCGCGTATATCTTCTTGCGCGTCTCCCCCAGCTTCTTCTCCAGGTCCTTCAGCGTGGGCGCCACATCCACTTGGCTCTGGCTCGCCACCTCCTTCAACTTCTCGATCTGCTCGATGATGTTCTGGATCGGCTTTTCGAATTCGAGGAAGGTTTGCATGGCGCCGAGTTGGGGAAGGCGAAGGTAGAAGGAGCGGTTTCAAACCCCTCCACGCACATGCCACTTGTTCGACCACCATCCTGTTCTGGAGATCCTTGCATTCCATTACACTTGGGATCCATGCCCCGATCAACGCTTTGCTTTCTCTTCTTCGTCCTTGGACATTGGTCCATAGCACAGAGCGCCCATGACGTTCTGTCCCAAGCACGGAAGCACGACCTCCAAGGCAACGCGAAGGCGAGCTTGACGCTGCTTCAAAACGCACTGCTCGATACACCACTGACAGCGCTCTGCCATGCGCGTCTCCTCGAGGCCGTGGGCGAGCACTTCCATCGTTTAAGCGACATCGGCGAAGCGAGAAAGAACTGGGACGAAGCCCTACGCATCCGTCAACAAACCTTCGGCGACAGCTCAGCCGAAGCCGTAGTGGGCTATGCCTACCAAGCGCGCTACCACGACTATATGAACGCTTCACAGCCAGGACACAACCTCCTGGCGCGAAGAGAGGCTGAACGCGCGAAGCACTTATTGAAGGTGAGCAAAGGCGAAGTCGATCCCCTCGAACGAGTGCTCATCCTTCGCGAATACGGATACGCGTTCAAAGTATCGGAGTCACAGGTCAACGATGACTGGCACAGCAACCTGCGTTGTACCCGCGGGTTCTATCGCGAAGCATTGCACGCCGCCACAATTGCACGTGACACGTTATGGATAGCACAGATAACGCACGACATCGGCAACACCTTCACCGATGAAGCGGGGCGTTACCGCCGGAAGTTGCTAATGACGGAATTGAAAGCTCTCGCGGACAGCGGCCTCATGCTCTATCGCCGTTCCATCGCACTGATGACCGCCGCCGGTTTCCGCACCAGCGAAGCCGTAATGATGGACCACCTCACCACGGCATTGATGTACAAGGACGCCTATGGGTCCGACAGTGCTAACAAAGCGATCGCCGCTTACGACGAGGCGTTGCGCACCATGCTCGTGCAGGTCGGCAACGCGCCCTTCATCGATCCATTGACCTTCGATCCGCGCATCAGCAACAAAGCACAGATGACAGAACTGCTCTACCTGCGAGCGCTCTCCTTCGCATCGAAGTATGAGGACCACACGGACATCGAGCGCGTAACGCGAGCGCTGAAGAGCGTTGAAGCCGCCGTGCCTTACTGGCAGGGTCTGTTGAAGGAATACCGCAGCCAGGATATCCAGAAAGTACTCGGCAGCTACGGCCACTTCCCATTCGAGTACGGCACTTGGCTCGCGGCGGAACTCTTCATGCTCAACGGCGACAGCGCGCGATTGC
>JANMKC010000154.1:0-5597 GCA_031371785.1 Flavobacteriales bacterium
GGTGTGGTCCAAGATACCGCTGCCACAGGAAACTGTCTTGTTGAACATGCTGCTACCTAGTACTGACTGATCCGTATAGTCTTGGTATTCGCACAATGGATCCACTATGACTTGTGGTTCCTCGTGGTGGTAGTACGTAACGGTCATGCCCGGATACCAGTTGGGTACTACGTTCCATGCGGGATCGAACCACCAATCGAAGATGGTGCTGCAATCGGTCAGGCTTTCGTCCTGATAGCGGTTGCCGCCAAGCTGTAGCGGCGAGCCGGATGGGAAACCTTGTGTGGGCTTGATGACGCTCTCCCCGAGCATGGCCTGATCGAAGCGATCGTTGGTATAGTCGCCGCAGAGCATTTGCAAGCCCGCATCGTTGGTGCCTGCATTGTGGCCACGGTGGATGTGCTGCACAAGGTTGGCTACTTCCAGATCGCTGAACACGTTGTCGTAGATGCGGCTGTCGATGTATACCCAGTTGTCGTCATAAGGGTCCATGCCCGGTGCGTAACCGAGGAAGAGCAGGCCCACGGCATTGTCGCCTTCGTCCACGTTCGCGTTCACGCCGTGGAAGGTATTGCGTTCCACGGTATAAAGCTGGCTTTGCCACAACAACATGCCAGCGCGCGGGCTCGGTGAAAGGCCTTGGTCCGGCACGTTGAAGGTGTTGTTCGTGTACCGCGCGAAGAGGGTGCCCATGTCCACGAGGCCCCACACGTTACCCTCGAAGTACATGTTGTTCACGGTCACCGGCGTGTTCAGGTAGTTGGTGTTCAACACCCCGATGCGCAGGTTCCGCACATAGCTCTGCTGCGGGTTGGCGTTACCGAGCATGTTCACGGTGGCCGCCGAGATGAGGACGCCGTAGCCGGGAAGATCGGGCGCGAAGAGGGTCGGTGCCTCATTGGCGAAGGAACATTTGACCACGTCCACAAGCCGCGTGTCCTGGATCATCAATTGCCACTTGGGCACCAGTTGGTCCGGCCAGTCCGAGTCCGTTATGAATTGCGTGGCCGTGAAAGAGCACAGGCTGTTCTCCACCCCATTGACGAAGTTGTGGTGGTAGTGCCCGATGTCCGCACCGAACACGCAGTTCCTGATCTTGCTGTATGCCGTGTTGACCATGCCGCCGTAGCCGTCGGGATCTGTGCTCCCATCGCTGAGCTTGGTAAGGCACCTGGTCCCGGTCAACGCGTTTTCAACGGAACAGGTGAACAGGCTCAAACGGCCTTGGTGGGCGGGATCGTTCTGGTCCTGTGCGGTATGTCCTTGCACCTGCACTCCCTGCCAGCGATGTTCATCACATGCACCCGTGAACACGCAGGTATTGCCGTTGAAGTAGCCGCCTGGTTCAATAATGAGTTCGGCGTCAAGTCCAAAACGGAATTCCATATTGGACGCGTACACCGTCGCACCTGATGCGATCCGCAATTCGGTGGCGATGTACACCGGGTTCTCGCCAGCGCATCCAAAAGGATTGCTTGTCGCGGTCCACGTATAGGTACCGGCAGGTATGGTGCGACTGCGGTCTTTGGCAAGCACCATCGGCTCGCAGCACATGGGCTGCTGAAGGAATTGCCAGTGCGTGTTGCCGTCGATATGGTTGTTGAGCAGGCGGTATTCGACGGCACTGAAGTCATCGAACCGGACAGCAGCATCCTGAAGGGAGACAATGCTCCCATCCCAATTCTGATCAGTGGGTTGATCCGGGTTCAAGAACGCTCCCAGCCAATAGTCGCCCGCACTGTTCTTGCCTACGGCTATTATGGCCTTCAGGTCACCATTGGGATTTTCTCCGTATTCGATCTGGCTGTCGACGATCTTGTCCGATTCGAAAACGGGTCCAAGATCCACGGCCTCGTAAAACGTTCCAGGTGTTGCGAGCAGGTCGATGTACCACATATTCGACAACGGTTCGTTCGGTCTGTTCGAGTCCTGAATGTGTGTTGATTTTACTAGGTAGACGTAGCGTCCGTTGGGAGAGAATTCCAACCCGCCAGCGCGTGGAGCGGTAATGGCGATTCCAGCATGATCGTACTGGATATCGGTGTAAGGATACTGGCCAACTCCGTACGCGCGCGGCAAGTAGTTGGGTTGATAGATGAGTTGCATGCTCGGCGAAGTGTTGCTCAAGCCACTGATGTCGAACTCCCAGTACTTTACCTCCGGATGGAAGAAATTGTCCTGATGGTAGTGCTCGCTGTACGCGATCTTCAGCACATTGCCGACCTGCTTACTTTCGAGTTCACCCCGATAGACCTTGTCAAAGTCCCGGAAATCCAACAGTACCTGCCCGCCCTGTGACGCGATCAGTTTGTGCGTGTTGTTCACCAATCGCGGACCATGTTCATCGAACAGAATGAAGCGCAAGCGGTTCGCAGTGGACCAAGTGAGCAAATAGCGCCCATCGTTCTGGAGTTGCACAGCATCGAAGCGGGCCACATCGTCTTCCGCGCCATCACCGAACCCCGCCTCAAAGAGGGGCGAGAACTCGCCCGCACCCGTAACAAGCTGAAAGTCGAGGTTCGAGCCGTAGAAAATGAACTGGTCCATGGCATTGTCGGTCTCGTTCAGAAAACTACCGCGCACAGGACTGGGCAACAAAGCATAGGCAGTGGACCCGTTCGGCTTTGTCACATCCAAAACCCCAACACGCATGCTGGATAGCGGGTTGACCCCATTGGGGTAGACGAAAGAGGAAACGATGTAGTACAATGCACAACTGTTCGGCACCGGGATAATGGCAACCTGTGTGGAACCCTTGTAGGAACAGTCGACGCAAGGGTTTCCGCCCACGCCATCCAAGTTATCCCCGATCAGAACTCCATCCCGGTTGAAGACCTTGCCATCCACGATGAAGAACAGGACATTCCCTTGGTCGTCGCATTGCACGTTCTGGGAGTACTGCGCAAGCTGTCCGTGATACTCGTAGGCATCATCGATCAATGGATCGTTGCATTGCGGCAACGGGTGCGTGGTGACGTTACCACCACCAATCCGGAAATCGACCACTTGACTACCCACCATCCATATCGGATCCTGCGCCTGTGCTTCACACAAGAACCACGAACCCGGCCCTTCCGGGGGGGGGGTACAGAATGCCACGACGAACGCGGCTTTCAGCAGATATCGCTTCTTCATTGGGGTTGGGTTTTGTTCCCGGAGCGTAGTTGCTCCGAGTGTGCCAAAGCATCGACAGCGCGAAGACTCCCACAATACCCGGAAACCGGTATATTTTGGAGGGGTATGGTGGTCGAGGACCGTTTTCTACCCGTTTCCCGGTAGGTGTTCGATCCGGAACTCTTGCTTGTTCGATCGGGCGCTCTCCGCACCACCCGCATTCTACCTTCGCCCTCATGTTGTGGCTGGGTCTGCTCGTAGGCTTGTTGATCGGTGCGATCGCGATGTACTTCCTCTCACGCGGGAAGGACAGCTCCGCGCTCGGTATGCTGGCAGAACAGCACGCCAGCGAAAAACGGGAGCTCGCACAACGCATCGCCGAAAAGGACAGCAAGCTGAACAACACGCAGGAAGAGATCATCCAACTCAACCGCATGGTCTCCACCGCTGAGGAACGCACGCGTTCGCTCGCCGGAAAACTGGAGGAACAGAAAGCCGAGCTGGACCAATTGAACCAGCGCATGACGAAGGAGTTCAAGCTGGTGGCGGACGCATTGCTCGCCGAGACAGGCAAACGGCTTTCCACCCAGCAGGAGGAGAAGCTCAAGCTGCTGCTCGATCCCTTCAAGGAGCGGATCAAGGAATTCCAGCAACAGGTGAAGGACACGTACGAGCGGGAGGGCAATGAGCGTTTCGCGTTGAAGAAGGAGATCGGTAAGCTCGTGGAGCAGAACCTGAAGTTGAGCACCGATGCGGACAACCTCACCCGCGCGCTGAAAGGCGACAGCAAAACACAAGGCGACTGGGGTGAAATGGTGCTGGAGCGAATGCTCGAAAGCAGTGGACTAGTGGAGGGCGACGAGTACTCACTTCAGACGAGCACAACGCTCGACGATGGTTCACGCCTGCGACCCGATGCGGTGATCAACCTGCCCGGTGGCAAGCACATCGTGATCGATGCGAAGGTGTCGCTAACGCACTACGAGCGTTACGCGTCTAGCACGGACGATGCCGAACGCGAGCGCATGGCGAAGGCGCACACGGACAGCATGCGCGCGCATATCAAGGGACTTTCCTTGAAGGACTACCCTTCGCTCTATGGGATCTCCTCGCCCGATTTCGTGCTGATGTTCGTGCCGATCGAAGCGGCTTTCAACCTGGCGCAGAGCACGCGACGCGAGATCGTGCAGGAGGCGATCGAACAGCGCGTGTTCATCGTCACACATTCAACGCTGATGGCGAGCCTGCGCCTGTTCCACGGCGTGTGGAAGAACGAGCGCATCGCGCGCAACCACATGGAGATCGCTGAACGCGCGGGGCTGCTTTACGAGAAGTTCGCAGGCTTCACCGACGACCTGATCAAGGTGGGCAAGCAGATCAAGGGGGCGCAGGAAGGCTATGAGGACGCGATGAAAAAATTATCGACCGGTCCAGGCAATCTTGTGGGCCAGGTGGAGAAATTGAAAACGCTCGGTGCGAAGGCGAGCAAGCCGATCAATCCCGCGTTGCTCACGCGCGCGCTGGAAGAACATTCACAGGAAGAGGCATGATGGTGCTGTCCGTTCTCCGTTGGCCCGTTCGCCTTTTGGCACTTGGCAGTGGGCGCTCCGCGGCGGGCAAGCTGCTTCTGCCAACTGCCGCTGCCTGCTGCTTCTTCAGCAACTGCGTCTCTTACGTTCCCGTCGCGGGCGGCGACAACTTCGCTTACCTCTACGGCAAGGGCGCCGCGGCCATGCGTTTGCAGGCGAGGATCTACCATTCCTCTGACAAGCGATCGGTCATCTATTTCAAACTGCGCACCCAGGACCTGTTGTACAAGAGCGCTGGCGGTGGCGGCCCCTTCCATGCGAAGGTGATCCTGAAGTACGAGGCCTATCCCGCCATCGGCGATCCGCAATTGCTCGACAGCGCGAGCACTTGGGTGAAGGACACCAGCACGGATCCCACGGAGGACAAGGAACTGATCGGCAGCATGGACATGAAGCGCAACGACCAGCGATCCTTCGTGCTGAAGGTGACCGCGCACGACCTGAACCGTGAAGCGGAGAGCACGGTCTTCATCGCGGTTGATGGCAGCGTTGTCGGTAACCGCCAGGACTTTCTGCCGCTCTCAGAAAAAGGCGTCCCGCTGTTCGGTGATAACGTTGAACCGGGATCGCGCGTGCATATCCTTTGCGAACAATACGCGAGCAGGACGCTCTATGTGCAACACTTCGATGGCCCCATGAAATTGCCCGCACCGGTCTTCACCGGATCTTCCGAGGTGCCACCCGTGGTGAAGCTGGACAGCAGCTATACACTGCTTGTGGACGCGGTCGGCAACTTCACCTTCACCGCAGGCGCGGGCGGCTTCGATCACTTCCGAACGGACAGCTCCTCCACCGCTGGGTATACACTGTTCACCTTCACCGACACCTACCCCGCTGTGCGAACAACGCACGACATGGTCGCACCGCTGCGCTACGTCACCAGTTTGCAGGAGT
>JANMKC010000175.1:0-8986 GCA_031371785.1 Flavobacteriales bacterium
CGCCAATGATCACGATGAACTGGCGGATCAGCTCCGCGAGCGTGGTGGTGAACGCGTCCTGGAGCAATGCGACGTCGGCACTGATACGGCTGTTCAGCTCGCCCACCCGGCGCTGCGCGAAGAAGGTCATCGGCAATCGCACGAGGTGTTCGTAGGTGTCCTTGCGCAACTGGGCCAGCACGTTCTCGGTGATCCAGCTGAATAGGTAGATGCGCACGAAACCGAACACGGCCTGCGCCGCGAACACGCACAGCAGTTGCACCGCCACCGCGTTGATGTGCGCGAAGATCTCCTTCTGCGCGTTGAGGTCACCCTTCGCGGCGTCAACGAGTTTTCCCATAAGGGCCGGGAAGAGCATGCTGAGGCCGGTGGTGATCAGAAGGAACAACAGGCCGACCGCGAAGCGCCAGCGATAGGGCTTCAGGTAGCGGAAAATGCGCGTGGTCTTGCGCAGCGTGGCCTTGTCGAGCTTTGCTGTGGGAGCGTCGTGGTCCTTGAAACGTCTGCCGGCCATTACCTGTCCGTCATCGCGAGGGTGATCCCCGGAGTTTCATCCGGGGCATCGACCGAAGTGATCTTTGATCCCATGGTTGTGCAATGCTGCGTCCGCTGATCGATCAAGATCGCGTCACGCCAAAAGCGCGTTCGCGATGACGTTAGGCGTGTATCGCCACCATCCGGTCCGCGATGTGGTCGAAGAGGTTCTTCAGCGGGCTCTCCACCATCACCTTGATGAAGGGATTGAGATCCGCCTCGAACACTTGGAACGCCTGTGTTGAACCATTGGCACCGTTCAATCGCACATCGAGGGTGAACGGGAAAGGCGAGCGTTCGGTGCTCTTCATGCGCACGTTCTCACCGGGCGTGCCGCCATCCAGCATCAGGCCGATCGTGGCCGCGCCCGCTACTTTGAACGAGCACGACCTGCCATCGCTCTTCCACTCGCTGATCCGGTCCTGCGGAAGCAATTGCTGGAAGTTGTTCATGTCTTGCAGGAAGGTGTAAATGTCCAGCGCGGGCCGCGCGATCTCCACATGCTTGCTCTCGATCCTCGTCATCAGGTGGGTTGTACGTTCACGGGTTTGCCCCAGTTGGCGGGGTCCTTTCGCCAATCGTTCAGGGAGAGCAGGTCCTTCTCGGTGATGTAGCTGTCGTGCATCGCTTGATCGAGGAGCACGCTGTAGCTGGTGAGCGAATGCAGCTTCACTTTTTCCTTTTCGAAGGCCTTCAACGAATCATCGAATCCATAGGTGAAGATGCTCACCATGCCCTTCACTTCGCATCCAGCATCGCGCAAGGCGGTCACGGCGTTGAGGCTGCTGCTGCCAGTGCTCACCAGGTCTTCGACCACCACCACGCTTCGGCCGGTGGTCAGGTCGCCTTCCACCTGGTTCTTCATGCCATGCTCTTTCGCTGCGCTGCGCACATAGATGAAGGGCAATCCCATGTCGTGTGCCACGAGCGCACCATGCGCGATGCCGCCTGTGGCCACGCCCGCGATCATGTCCGGCCGCCCGAACTCGTGGTTGATCACATGCACGAACTGCTGGCGGATATAGGTGCGCACCGCAGGGTAGGAGAGGGTCTTGCGGTTGTCGCAATAGATCGGGCTCTTCCAGCCGCTGGCCCACGTGAAGGGCTTCTTCGGGCTCAACTTCACGGCCTTGATCTGCAACAGGAATTCGGCGATCTTCAGCGCCGGATCAAGACGAGCATCCATGCGGCGAAAGTATGAAGTCTATATCGACGGGAAGCCGCTCACGATCGTTGAAGGGTCGGATCCCTACGTTGGTTACGAACATGTGTTGATGGTGGGCATCGATCAGCGCGAAGAGATCGCTCCGGCCGTGGCGCGGCTTTCGGGACAGTCCGGCGTGCAGGGTCTCGTGCTGTACGCAAATGATGTGGACGAATTGTGGAACTGGTTCTGTGCGGGTTATCGTTTCGTGCAGGCCGCTGGTGGGTGTGTGACCGATGAACATGTGCGGCTGCTCGCGATCCATCGTCTTGGCCTTTGGGATCTTCCGAAGGGAAAGGTGGATGAGGGCGAAGCGGTGGATGCCGCCGCGCTGCGCGAAGTGCGCGAGGAGTGCGGCCTGAAGAAAGTGGAACTGATCGAGCGCTTGTGCGACACTTGGCACACCTACGAACGCAAGGGAGCGCAGCACCTGAAGCGCACGGACTGGTACCTGATGCGCGCCAACAGCGATGAGAAATTGGTCGCACAACAGGAAGAGGACATCAGCGAAGTGCGCTGGATGGACGCGGCCGGGATCGAAGAGGTCAGGCGCGGGACCTACCCATCGTTGCGGAAAGTGATCAGTGCCTGGGAGGATGCTGTCCGTTGTCGGGCCTGAGCTTGTTCTGCTCGTCGGCCTGCGCTTTCATACGGAACAGGATGCTTGCCAGTCCATTGCTCGGTGGTGGTGCCGGCACCTGTGCCAGCGTTCCATCGTTCAGCAGAAAGAAAGCCGGGATACTGCGGATCCGCAGCATGTCCATGATGGTCGGGTCATCGCCGCCATAGAGCCAGAGCCAGTCACGTTGCGGATGCGCCTTGGTATATGCGGCGAGATCGTTCGCGCTCTTGTCCAGACTGATGGCCACGATGCGGATGTACGCGCCGTATTCCTTGTTCAACGTTTCCAGCGCGACCATCTCCTGCTCGCAATAGGTACACCAGCTCGCGGTCACCGCCAGACACGTAGCACCGTGCAGGAGCGAATCCACATGTACTTGCGTTCCATCCGTGGAGCGCAGCACCAGCGATGGTAGCGTTCCTCCGATACGCATCGCGGTGAGGTCCCATAGCATATCCGCCGCGATGCGCATGTGTTCCGGATGAACGGAACCAGTGCTCAGGTGATCGAATATGCTGCGGATGCCCGCGCGATCGAAGGTCTTGCCGTTGTAGTTCGCGTAGAGTTCCTGCAACATCACCAGTTCGGCCAGGGCATCATCATGCAGGAAGTCATGTTCCATGAACATCATCTTCACGCTGTCGGCGAGCGCCGCGTGGATCGCGTCGATCATCGCGTCCTCGTGCGCCCTGTATGGATAGCGCATCAAGTGGTCCTCGAAGAACGAGCCGATGAAGCGGATGTATTCGGGCACATCATACAGCACGGGCTTTCCTTTCAAGTATTGCGCGAAGAGTTCCTTGTCGTTGGCGCGCGGCCCGAAGCGCAGCCCGGCGATGCCGTAATCGAGATCCTGCCAGAACCACGGATCCTTCACATCGGCATAGAACTTCCGCAGTTTCATCTCGAACGAATCCACACGCGCCCTGCTGTAGTTCGGTGTGATGAAGAGCGTGCCCGGTCGTTTCGCGCTGTCCGGTTTCAATGTGCCCGGGTTCTTGTGTTCAATATCCACGGCTTGCATACCGGCCTTCCGATCGGTGGCAAGGTCTTCGGCGATGAAGCCGTCGAGCCGTTCGTTCAGGTCACCGATCAGCGCGTTGATGTCCAAGCGGTCCATGTTCTTGAAGATCGGATCCACCTGTGTTGTGCCGTTCAGGCTGCGTGGCGCTTTCGAGTCGGGCGCGGGCAACTCGACAGTGTAGCTCCCTGCGCGCAGCCATAATTCACAGGTCACTTCACCGATGCGGATCATTCCTTTCTGTGTGCCTTGCACATCGGCTTCCACTATCGCTTGTCCGCGTTGGTCGATCACCGTGTTCGCGAGCAGTTCGGTGCGCAACGTGATCAGGTCCACATACCGATACAGCAGCGCATGCTGGCCTGCATAGCTCGGCGCGCTCAACTGCACATGCACGTTCGCCGCTTGCGCGGAAAGCATCAAGAACAGGAAGGGAGCCAGAAGGGTCCTGTTCATTTCACGCGCACCGATGCAGGTACGAACGGGGAAACGTCCGCTTTGTTGGCGACCAGTTCGCGCACGATGGTGCTGCTGATGTGCGCGTGCTCGGGCAACGAAGGCAGGAAGATCGTTTCCACCCCGCACAGCGCGCGGTTCATCAACGCGATACTGCGCTCGTTGCCATGGTCCGTACTGTTGCGCAAGCCGCGCACGATGTACTTCGCCCCGAGCTTCTTGCACAGATCGGCGGTGAGCCCTTCGTAGCTCATCACTTCCACTTGCTTGTAGCCCTTGAAGGTCTCCTTCAACCAGGCCAGGCGCTGCTCCAGCGGGAACATGTACTTCTTCGTGGTGTTCACGCCCACGGCCATCACGATACGCTCGAACAAGGGCAGCGCGCGCTCAACGATGCTCACATGGCCGATGGTGACGGGATCGAAAGAGCCGGGGAAAACGGCGATGCGCTCGCTCATTGCGAATTGGGTTTCATCTCGAAGTTGTTCGGTGGATCATCACGCGATGGGATCAAAGATCGCTTCGCCGTGGAACAGGCTCGCGATGACGTTTTGAAAAGGAGAGGGGATCCGGCGCGGCATGCCGTGCCGGATCCCCTCTCCATCTGGTCCGTCACTGCGAGGAGGCTCAGCGACGAAGCAGTCTTTGATCGCATCGGGCCGATCCTCTGGATCGCGCCGCGATGTTCCTTGGGGAGCGTCCGGAACAACAGGATCGCGTGCATCACTGGATCTGCTCCGCCTCGGCGGGTTTCGGTTTGAAGAAACTGAAATGCACATTGCCGTATGGCCTGTGGCGATCGAACCAGGGATCGGTGCTCATGTCCACGTCCTTCGGGTGTTCGATGATCAAGAGGCCATCGGGCGCAAGCAATCCGGCTTCACGCACCAAGGTAGGCAGCTGTTCGGTGCCCGCGAGGTTGAACGGTGGATCGGCGAAGATGATGTCGTACACACTGCGGTGCGATCGTGCGAAGGTGAACGCGTCGCTTTTCACATGATGCCAGTTCTCCGCTTGAAGCAGTCGCGCCGTGCTTTGCAAGTGGGAGAACAGTTCGCGGTCCTGCTCCACGCTGATCACTTCCTGCGCATCGCGGCTCAGGAATTCGAGCGAGATATTGCCGGTGCCGGCGAAGAGGTCCAGCACGCGGATGCCTTCCAACGGGACGGTGTGCTGCAGGATATTGAAGAGACCCTCCTTGGCGAAATCCGTGGTGGGTCGGGCGAGAGAGCTCTTCGGCAGGTGTATCCTGCGCCCCTTGTATTTGCCGCCTACGATGCGCATGCGAACTGTTCCAGCAACGCGCTCCAATGGTGTGGTCCGTCCATCCTCAACGTGGCGATCAGCGGATCGATCGCGGTGATCGCGGGACTGATGTTCGGCAGATAGCGCGCGAGCAATTCTTCTTCGTTCGCCGTGAGATGCGTTCCACTTGTCACGACATGCGCATCCTCCGGCCGCAGGCCGCACTGCTCGATCGCGAAGAGCGCGAAGTAGAGCACGTCCTCCGCGTTCACCGCGTGGAAGGTGTTGCTCAAGCGAAGTTGCTGGTCGCGTGCGATCGAGAGGTCGAGCCGTTTCGCAGCGCGGTGAAGAACGACCACAGCGCCTTCCGCGGACCGCGCCAACGCGCTTTGCACCAGCACCGCTTGCAGTGGAAGCGATCGCGCGTTCGGGTACTTCGTCATCAGCCGGTGCTCGGCCTCTTCATCGTGCAAGTACACACAGCGCGCGCCCAGCGAGCCGATCGGTTCATCGCGCAACAATCCCGTTGGCAGGTTGCCATGCACCATTTTCAAGTGCCGCATTTCGCTGCCCGGCACCAGCGCACTTTCCGGCACCAGCGTGCTGATCTCCGGCAGCGCGGTGAACGACACGCTCACAGGCCGCACGGGCAGGAGCGAAGAGTTCGGAAGGTCACTACCCTTGTCCGCCTGCAACGCGATACAGGTGCCGTTGGCAACGTCATGCACGCACCAAGCAGTCAACTCCGGCGACATCCATACGCTCAGGTGCCATGCGCGTTCCTTGGTGGGATCGTACGTAGTGGTGGCGAAGGCGGCATTCATCGAGGCGCAAAGAAAGCCCATGCGCCCTTGAAATGAGTGAAAGTCGCGCAGCACTTCATCCGCGTTCATCCACGTTCATTGAGCAACCGCAGGGTCGCTCGAGGAGGACCCTGCGGAAGACCTGTACTTTGTCCATCGCGTTCTGACGCATTTCCTGACATGACCGCCACCACCACGCTCAGCGAGCGCCTGCTGAAGATGCTGGGCCATGTGCCCACAGAAGGACAGCGCAAGGCGGTACACGCGCTGGACCGGTTGCTCGCCACCGATCGTCCGAATGCCACGCTTGTCCTCAAGGGCTATGCGGGCACCGGCAAGACAACGCTCGTAGGCGCGCTCGTGAAAGTGCTCGCGAAGGAAGAACGCCCCGTTGTGCTGCTCGCGCCCACAGGTCGCGCGGCGAAGGTGCTCAGTTCCTATGCCCTGTCGGAAGCGAGCACGATCCACCGACGTATCTATCGCGTGAGCGGTGAGGACGATGGCGGCTACGGCGGGCTCAACCTCGCACTGAACCGCGATGCGGGTGCGCTCTTCGTCGTTGATGAAGCCAGCATGATCGGTGCGGGCGGAGGAAAAAGTGAGGGGGCTTTCGGCGATCGCGATCTGCTCAGCGATCTATTTCAACACGTCTTCGGCGCACCACGATGCAAGCTCCTGCTCATCGGCGATCCCGCGCAGTTGCCACCGGTGGGAAGCGATCACAGTCCCGCGTTGGAAGTGAAGGACCTCGCACAGTTCGGCCTCACAGCGGGCAGCATCGAACTCACCGATGTGGTGCGCCAGGCGGAGGATTCCGGCATTCTTGTGAACGCGACGGCACTGCGCCACACACTTGCCTCGATGCCGGTAACAGATGCTGCCCTGAGCCCGCCGATAGCTGTCACGTCGAGCGGAGTCGAGACGCCCACCTTCATCCTCGGTTTCCCCGATGTGGAACGCATCGACGGCACCGACCTGCAGGACGCGCTGGAACATTCCTTCGCAAGTTTCGGTGCCGATGAAGTGTGTGTGATCTGCCGCTCCAACAAGCGCGCGTACCAATACAGCCAGGAAGTGCGGGCACGCATCTATGGATATGAAGATGAGCTCGTCGCCAACGACCGCCTGATGGTGGTGAAGAACAATTACTTCTGGGCCGGCCAGAGCGGAAAATCCGAACTGATCGCCAATGGCGAACCCATCACCGTGAAGCGTGTGAAGGGCATTGAAGAGAAGTACGGACTGCGCTTCGCCGACATCACCGCAGGCTGGTGGAACGGACGGGAAGAACGCGAGATGGAGGTGAAGGTGATCCTCGACGTGCTCGCGAGCGAAGGCCCGGCACTGCCCGGGCCGCGCATGAAAGTGCTGGCGCAAAGCGTGCTCGCTGGCATCGTCGCACGCACCAAGGGCGAGCGCTTCCGCCTCTTCAAACAGGATCCGTACGCCAATGCGCTACAAGTGAAATACGCCTATGCCGTCACCTGCCACAAGGCACAAGGCGGACAGTGGAAAAGCGTCTTCGTCGACCAAGGGTATGTGACCGAGGACATGATCGATCGCGAATACGTGCGCTGGTTGTACACGGCCATCACGCGGGCGAGCGAGAAGCTCTACCTGCTGAACTTCCATCCGAGGTTTTTCGGGGAGGAGGATCAGTGAAGTGGACCCGCATCCCACATTGTGATCCCTTTCATCACGATCCAGATTTCCGGCGCTCGGCTCTACCGGCAATTCCACAAACCTGCCGAGTGCCACGTGTCCATTCGCCTCCGGCGGTCCTTTGGTAGTTTCGCTCTATGACCGGCAATTTCAGGTGCGAAGCACGCACTCCAACAGATCGGTGCCGATGTTCGAGCACAGAGAGTCATGGTACGGCCGGAGGCAGGAATGCGGCGCGGCGTCTATCTTTCGTAAGTCCCCATCCACAAATGCACGCACACGAACTTAAGCGAATGGCAAAATCGAAATCACAGCAGATCGCGGAGAAGACGCTCCATGCGACTTTCAAGATCCTCAAGGAGGCTGGCGGAGAACTGCGTGGAAAGGAAGTGCTAGAGCGTATCGCAAAAACGGTTTCGTTCGACGATTACGAAAGGCATCAGTATGAGAAGACCGGGAACACGCGATGGAAGAGCATCCTGCACTTCTACACAATCGACTGCATCAAGGCGGGTTTCTTGCGCAAGAACAAGGGGCTCTGGATTCTGACGGATGAAGGCGCAGAAGCCCTGAAGCTGGGACCGGAACAGTTGCTGGTGTCCGCCACCAAGAGCTACCGTCAGTGGGATGCCCAACGCAAGCGGGAACCGGTAGTTGACGTGGAAGAGGAAGAGGTCATAGTAGTGGAGAGTGACAAGGGCCAAGCTCAGAAAGCACGCTTGGACCAATACGAAGAGGATGCTTCAAACGGGATCCGAGAATATGTTTTGGCCAAGAACCCTTATGAGTTTCAGGATCAGGTAGCTGCACTCCTGCAGGCGATGGGGTACCACATCGCCGAGATCGCGGAAAGGGGACCTGATGGGGGGATCGATATCTTGGCATACACGGATCCTTTGGGTACCAAGCTCCCACGCATTATCGTGCAAGTGAAGCACCGCCCGAAAGATGCCATACCCGCAGACCAGATACAGAAGCTGGCGGGTACGCTGAAGCGCAACACGGATGTGGGGATCTTCGTTACCTCCGGCAGTTTCTCCAAACCTGCCCGCAAGGAAGCTCGTGAGTCGCGAGAGCATATAGAACTGATCGACTTCGAACGTCTTGTGGACCTCTGGCAGCAGTACTACACCAAACTGCCGGATGAACAGAAGAATTTGCTGCCTTTGCACCCGATCTATTTTCTCGGAAGCAATGAGTAAGCGATCATTCTGATAGAGATCGGCTCGCGGACGTGAGTCAGGAGACCGTCTTCAATCAAACCGCCCCTGCACCCCACACCCTAACCTCCGCAATCACGTTCGGGCTCGCCACGCTGATCAAGTGCGCATCGCCAATGTGGTAGGTCTGCACATGATACTCCGGCGCGGCCATGGAGAGGAAGGCCTCGTGCGCGATCACCATCGTGTTGCGCTCGCCATCCACTCGCAAGGAGCGCA
>JANMKC010000182.1:0-5289 GCA_031371785.1 Flavobacteriales bacterium
CCCGGATAAAACTCCGGGGTCTGACGAAGCGATCGTTGATCGAGGATCGATCATTTTGCTTTCTGCGGAGCAGCCGTGCTATCGCTCATCGTTTTCGCATCGCGCAACGTGAACGGAAAGACCTCCATCTCCTTTTCCACCGCAGCACCGAGGACGCGATAGGTCAACTTCAGTCCTTTCTTCGGAACATCCTTCTCGCCGCGCGGCGCAATGAAACGCACCTCCATCGGCACGCCCACTTTTCCACGCTCGCGACAATTCACGATAGCGCGCCCGATCGGTGCCACGCGTATCCCGTGTTTCAATTCGAGGCTATCCACTTGCATCGGAATACTGTTGACCGGAACGATCGAGAGCGTGAGCGTATCGCCGCTGAAGTTCCCGACAGATCGGGACGAAGGCGCCTGCGTGTAGGCATGGAAACCTTTGGGCACATCGAGCATGCGCTTGATGGCGATCTGGTTGGTGTAGTAGATCGTGCGGTCCAGTTCCTTGTAGGGGAACTCGCCGTACATCGTCGCACTGGCGGTATCGAGCGGGCCTTTCAGCGCAGTAAAAGCACTGTCCAGGTAGCTCTTCCGGCTGATGCGTTCCAAGTGATGCACGTATGCCGCGAAGATCTCCGGGTCCTTGAAGAAGGCGGTGTGCAGATCATCGCTCTCCGCGAACGGGCCAGTGAAGCGATACGCGCCCGCAAGTTCTTTCGTCGGGTTCGCGCTGAAGCTCTCGTAGCTGATGGGTTGGAATCGCTTGGTCATCGGATCGAACCAGAACTTCACATCGCTCCAGTCCATACTGTGCTGTCCGCCGACCAGGTCGATGATCGCCAATTGGCGTGCGATGCGGTCCACATCGAACACTTCGCTCGCTTTCAGATCACCACGACGGAACGCGTCCATCAAGGCGATGGCCTCCTCGAAGTATTTCTTCTGCTGCGGATTTTTCGCGATGTAGTCACTGTTGAAGGCATCAAGCGCCGCGGCCTGATAAGCGCCGAAAGCATCGTCCACATGCACGCCATCGAGGCCGTTCATGCGGTGCTGCCAGAAGAGCGATGGATCGAAGCGCACGATCGGCCCTTTCATTCGGGCATTGTTCTCCAGCAATTCCGGCCCGAAGTGCTCCTCGTACGCGTAGACCCCGAGATCATCGTCGTTCAGCGTCACCTTGCAGAAGCCATAGCGTAGCGCGATGATGCCCTCGCCCTTCATCAATCGGTGGTAGAACCAATCGCAGAGGTAATTGCGCGTGCCGGGATGTTGCAAGGAGAACCGCTTCATGCCAAGGAAAGCGCCGTCCTTCTTCACCACCACGCGGAAGCTCCACTTCTTCCCTTCGACATGATCGGTCATTTTGCCCTTGATGCGCAGCTTCACCTTGAATGCGCCTTCGTCGTTCACCGCGAGATCGGCCTTCACGTAATTGTTCCCTTCCTCTTCGATCACGCCCTTGTCGAGCGCGCGGTCCACTACACCTTGCAGTTCCTCCATTCCCTTTTTGTCCACGGTGATCGTGAGCATGGGTGGATCCATCGCGAAGCTCTTCGGGTAGTTGCGCCACCACTGCTTGCAGAAGGTGACCAGCCCCGCATGGCCGTGATGCTTCAGCGTGCGGTCGGCGAACCACGCACCGGCGCACGCCAGCACCAGCAGCGAGAGAAAGAACCAACGCCAGCGTTTCCGCATGCTCCAGTGTGGAAAATGGAAGGGCGGCGAAGGTAGACCTCAGCGCGCGGGAAGTACCAGCCGGGGCACGGCCTCCTCCGGCTCCTCTTCGGGCTCCGGCTCCAGTCCCGGTTCAGCCTTGTCGCGCCAGCCAACGATGTCCTCCTCCGTAAGGACGGTCATGATCATGAGCAGGAGGATGGAATAGGGGTTGAGCGAGCCGGTGAGCCAGCTTTCGTACAGCACCGAGAAGAGCACCGAGAACATGATGGCGAAGGCCACCGGCGCGCGTTTGTTGGCTTTGAAGAAGATCAGGAAGAAGCTGCGGAAATAGAGGAGCACGCCGAGTATGCCGGTGTTGAACCACATGGTGAGGTAACTGTTGTGTACCCCGCCATCATGGCCCTGGCTGCGCAGGTAGTCGTAGTTGTGGCGCATCACGAATTCATCGTTCCCGAAGCCACCGCCGATGAGGAAGTAGCCGTCCTGGTTGATCTTCTGCCAGGCGAACTGCCAGGCGAAATAGCGCCCGCTGCCATCCTCCAAGGTTTCCACACGGAAGAACTTCTGCAGGCCCAGATCGTCCACGAGCCGCACGATGTGGCTCGCCACGAATTCGAGACCAGCGACGAACCCCACGAAGACGAGGAAGCCGATGAACGGCGACACAGCGAAAAAGCGGCTGAAGAAATAGAACATGGCCGTGGCCGTCACCGCGGTGCGGCTACCGCATTTGATCAACATCCAGATGAGGGCCGCGTAAATGATGAGCTTGCCACGCGTGCTGAAGAGATCCTTCTTCAAGTGCAGGCACACACTGAAGAGCATGAACATGAGGAAACAGAAAATGCCGAGGCCGTTGGGGTTGCCGAAGTAGCTGCGGAAGCGCCCCCCCAACCGCACATAGTATGGATGGACGAAGTAGAGCACATAGCTCGAGAAGAGCACGATGAGCACGAAGATGAAGAGGTGGCGGAAGAACAACCACCCTGAGCGCCGGAAATTGAGCAGGATGTAATTGGGCACCACCAGGTACAGCAGCGAATAGGAAATGGTCTTGGAAACGGAGGTGATGGGCTCGCTGCTCTGCACGATGGGCAAGAACGCGAAAATGAAGAAGGGCATGAAGGTCTTGAAGATGCTGCTCTGCGGGGCGAACCGCTGGGTTTCCGAGAAGAAGACCAGCGCCATGGCGATCATCATCCCGTACTTGGCGCTCTTCACCGCGCGGAAAGGGACGAACAAGGGGTCCATGTCCGAGAGGATCAGGATAATGAGGAAACCGAACACCAGATCGGGCCAGAGTTCGCGGCTGCGCATATAGAACACCGAAAGGGGAAGCACGGCATAGATCACCGGCCCCAGGAAGATGGTGACGCTCACCCAGAAGAGCACCATGATGATGAGCTGCGATCGTTGCCCGAAGAAATCCTGCATCAGCGATGGGTGTCCGGGGGCAGGTGCGCGTCGAGCTGGGAGCGCACGGCATCGCCCCGTTGCCGGGCAAAGGTGAGCAGATCCTCCACATGGGCCTGCCACGCCGCATACGTGAGCGGCCTGCGCCAGCGATCGATATGGTGGTGCATCTCTTGTGCGATCGCGTCGCGCATGATCTCCGCTTGGGTGGTCATCCGCGCACTGGAAAGCCGTCCATTGAGCAGATCGAGCGTGCGCATTCGGAAGCGCTGCCGCAATGCGACCGAGCGCATGCACGCTTTGAACAAACGGGTAAGCGGTGCGGTGGGATGGCGATCCACATGCGCGAACATGTCATACGCGGGCGGCATCACCATGCCCATGCCCTGATCGCTGTCGCCCATGATGAAATGCCAACGGCCATCGCGCACACGGAAGATCGTGTCCGGATCACCCGCGTATCTCCACCATTTCACGTTCTGATCGGGCCAGTCCGTGTTGGCCAGTATGATCTGCGCAGCCATGTAGGCGAGGAAGCCATCCACGTCCATGTAGCGGTCCAAGCTGTCGGTGAAGGCCTGGCCACTGGCATCCCACTTCCCGCTCATGGTGAGCAGCCGTGCGAAACGCTTGATCTCCCGGCGATCGCCGCGATAGAGTTCCAGCCGGTCCGCGAGGATGGTGATCTTCTTCGCATCGAGCTGATAGCGGCGCGCGAGTTCCTGCTCGTCCATCCGTTCGCGGATGTTGTGCAGGCCCCAATAGGCGCCGTTCACATACACCACACTCTGCACGCACGCGACGGTCTCGAACGGGAGGCCCGCGCACAAACGGTGCTGCAAGGCATCGCGGAAAAAGGTGCGGTCCACATCGTTGCCAGAGCAGCGCAAGAGGATACGCTTGCGCCCTTTGCCCGCTTCATCACCGAAGAGCGGGAATTTCAGCGGCTGATCGAAGGTGACGCGCAGCGCGTGCTGGGGGAAGCCGCGCGTGTTGTTGCCATTGACGCGCAGTTCCACATCAGCGCTCCATTCCGGGGGGGATGAAGAACGCGGCGATGCGAAATAGTCGATGTGCGCCGAGCGCTCGAACTTCTTTCCCCGGTAGTGGAAATTCCCGGGATACTTCCACCACTTCTGATCGTTCGGATAGCGCTGGACGAACTCCTGGTCGGTATGGAAGATCGCGTTGCCCACCACGTAGATGCCGGTGTCCGGATCGAAGAACGCGCCTTGCGGAAGCGTGATGCTCACCACAGGAAGGCCCCCATGCTCGCGCGGCACGTTGGATCCTGTGGCTACTTCACCGGCCCGTCCGTGCGCATCAACCCCGCACGCGCGCACCACCACGCCCGTGGGTTCATCACCCAACGGATGCCGCCATTGCACCGAAGTGGGGATCACGGTCAGTTCGATCGCTGCGCGCTGCCCGTCCGGAACGAAAGGCTTTTCGTATCGCGGAGATCGGGCGGTCGGGGAAGAACCGTCCAGTGTGTAGTGCAGTTCAGCATCGTTGGTGCCGGTGATCGTGACGCGCCCACCGTCATCGAAAGAGATCACGGGTGCAGGGATATCCGCCCGCCCCTTCCTGATATGCGGGTGCGACAAAGAGGCTCCGAGGAACATCGCGGCCCCGACCGCGACGGCCAAACCGATGAGCGAGCGGAGATCGCCGCGCTGCATGATCCGGGATCAGGGCTTTTCCGTGGAAGCCCAACGCAACAGCAGGCCCAAGGGCACACTGAGCGCGAGCACGATGATGGAGGCACTGCTTCCGCAGCCCACGCCGATCACTACCGCCGCCAGACGCAGCAGCAAGGCATGCCTGTCGCTATCGCGCACTTCGCCGCGCAGCAGAAGGACTACGGCCACCAAGGCAATGCTCAGGGGAACGGAGGCACGTACGAAGCACACACCGAGCGCGACGACGGCAGCCGTGGCGGCCATCTCCTTCCTGGAAGGGGCCGATCCGGCTTTCGCGATGAGGCCCACGATGAAAGCCAGCAACGCGGCGGCGAGCATGCCGAGCAAGGCGGTGCCGATATCATACGGCGTGAAGTGGCCCATCTGGTCGGCCAGCATTGCTCTGATGTCCATGATGCGCGTGGAATGTGGCGGCGAATGTAGACCGGCGGGAAACGATAGCCGTCTATCTTTCCGCACCGTTCCCTACCGGTATGCGCGCCTTCGTTCTCCTGCTCACCGCCCTG
>JANMKC010000196.1:0-1905 GCA_031371785.1 Flavobacteriales bacterium
GTCTTCACACCATACTTCTCGAAGTACGCATGGGTCTTGTCGAGATGCTTCTGTTGCACAAGGTCTCGACCGAACAGCTTCCACTTCACGATGTGAGCACCGAAGAACCGGCCGATCGCATAGTTGATATTGTCGCCCAGCACGGCCGCGAGGAAGAGCAGGCCGAAGAGGTAGAACATGTTCAGGGTGCCCAACGCGGCGAGCGATCCGGCTACGAAGAGCAGGGAATCTCCCGGTAGAAAGGGCATCACCACCAGCCCGGTCTCGATGAAGATGATGGCGAAGAGCAAGCAGTACACCATATCGCCATGCGCGGCGATGTAGAACGGGAGTTCCGTGTTCAGGTGCGTGATGAAATGCCAGAAGTCGAGGATGTGCTGCATGCAACGATGGATGATGATCGCGCGAAAGTAGACGGCCTCCCATGTTGGGCCGGGAGGGCATCCGGATAGTTTTGGGAACATCTCCTGTTGATGGACCCCGCTGCCGCGATCACCAGAACAGAACGGACCCCGTCGTTCTCCGGTTTGATCATGCTCGCGTTCATCGCCGCATCCTTCCTGCTGTACCTGCCCGTGCTGGACCTGTCCCTCTTGTCCGATGATCACGTGGCGGTGTGGCACGCGAGCGGGTTCGGCGGAGAATGGTGGAACGGCTTCCACAGGCCGCTTTCCGAACTCACGCTGCGCATGGGCTGCTGGCTTTTCGGGACGGGCGCGATCGGGCATCGCGCGTTCAATATCACCGTGCACGGGATCAACGCGTTCCTAATTCTAGTCTTCTTCCTCCGTACCGCCCCATTCGCCGAGCGGTCACGCAACATCACGGGCGCTTGGATGGCAGCGCTGCTCTTCCTTGTCTATCCGTTCCATGCGGAGTCCATCATCTGGATCGTCGGGCGCGGATCCTCCTTGGCCACATGCTTCGTGTTGCTGGCATTGATCGTTGCTGACAACAAGTGGTCTGCGCGAGTGCGGATCACAGTGCTCGCTCTTCTTTTTTTCGCGGGATCGCTCACCTACGAATCGGCCTTGTTGCTGCCGATCATGTTGTTGCCCTTGATGTGGTGGCGCGGGAGTGGCCCTCGTCGGCAGGTAGTGTGGATGGCTGCTGCACTGGGCTTTGTCTTCTTGGTTGATCTGCTGCTGCGCTCACGCCGATCAGGTGCTATGACCAATGACTACGGCGCTGATTTCTTCCGCCAACCGTTAGCGACCTATCTCACCAATGTGCCTAAGGTCATCGGCCGCTTGTTCCTGCCGCCCGACCCGGACACATCGTCGCAGTTGCTGAAGTTCCTGCTACTTCTGTTGCTCATCGGGATCGTCGCTGTGCTCATGGTGCGTTCACAGCGAAGGGAGAACACGCATGGGACACCACTGAAAGCGATGGGCTGGCTGCTGCTCGTGTCCTGCGCCCTGCCCGTACTCGGCAGCGTGAGCACGCAGACCTCCGAGAGCGATCGCTTCCTCTATATGCCGTCCGCTTTTCTCGCGTGCGTCATAGCCATCGCGATCATGCGGCTCTTGCAAAGCGCAGTGCGTTGGATCGTGTTCAGTGTTCTGGTCGCGGGCAGCTTGTTCTTCCTCCGGCGCAACGAGCAGAACTGGACCATGGCTTCGGACATCACGCGTCAGGTGCTCGCGGATCTGCGCTCCTTGCAAGGCGAAGGAGAACTCGGCGTGACTGGACTTCCCGATGAACACGACGGTGCCTTCATCTTCCGCCACGGTTTCGAAGAAGCCCTGTTGCTGCAGGGCTTCGATACAGCGCAGGTCAGGAAGCTCGATGGCATGACGCGCGAAAAGATGAACGCCCGATGGCCACATGGAACAGGTGTCGGGCATTTGAAACTGCACACCGGCGACACGATCGCGTTGCGTATGGCGCGGTGGGAGCCCTGAT
>JANMKC010000201.1:0-1705 GCA_031371785.1 Flavobacteriales bacterium
GCACCTTCTTCCGCACCGGCCCCAACAAGATCGAACTGCTCGAAAGCACACGGCCCGATGGACCCATCGCCAAGTCCATTGAGAAGCGCGGCGAGGGGATCCACCACATCGCGTTCGAAGTGGCCGATATCCGTGCGGAGATGGCACGACTGAAGGCGGAAGGATTCCAACTGCTGAGCGACGAACCCCAGCCCGGCGCCGATAACAAGCTCGTGTGCTTCGTGCACCCGAAGAGCACCAACGGTGTGCTCGTTGAGCTGACCCAGGACGCCGGGTGAAAAGCCATGGCCACACGGAAGGAAACCGCCGATTTCATCCTGGGACACCTGGGGCTGCCCGATCGGTTCAGTGTGCGTCCCATGTTCGGTGAGTACGCACTATACGCCGATGGCAAGCCCGTGGCCTTCATCTGCGACGATAAGCTTTTCGTGAAGATCATGCCCGAAAGCAACATGCTGGAGGCGCAATGCGAACGTGCACCGGCCTACCCGGGATCCAAGGACCACTACCTGGTACCGGAGGATCTGATCGCTGGCGAACGCAAACTCGCAGGTATGCTACTGCAGGTAGGCGAGGCATTGCCCTTGCCAAGGACCAAGCGTTCGAAGAAGCGCAGTTAACGTCTTTTACCCCAGCAGCCCCAATCGCCGCACTAGCGCCATCAGGTCCTCGTGCTCCAGTTCCAGATGCTCGGCCTGTAACCCCGCTGCCCGTGCCCCATGCACATGTTGTATGCTGTCGTCGATGAAAAGCGAGGTCGAAGGATCCGCCCCGTGCAGGCCCAGGACATGATGATACGCTTCGACGTGGGGCTTGCGCAGACCGATCTCGCAGCTGTAGTAGGCGCCGTGGAAAAACCCCTTGAAGTCCGCGATGGCGTTCTCGCGCCGCACGATCTCGGTGAAGGCCGGCACATGGATGGCGTTGGTGTTGCTGAGCAGTAGCACACGGTAGCGCTGCTTCATCCGCTCCAACAGATCGATGCGCTCAGGAGCAATAGTGCCGAGCATGGCGTTCCAGCATGCGTCGATATCGGCGTCCGCAATGGGGCTGTTGCTGAGCGTGCGGATCTGCGACCGGAATTCCGACGTTGACAGGGCACCCACCTCGAAGCCGTCGAAGAGGTGGTCCTGCTGGGCCTTGCTGTAAAGTTCCTCAAAGCGGTCGAAGCCCAGCGCATTGAATGCCCGGGCGGTGCGGTGATAGTCCACATCGATGAGCACTCCGCCGAGGTCGAGCACAATGGTTTCAATGCCGGTCGATGCCGTATGGCCCATGATGCATCAAAAGTATCAGGCCTGCCGACCTGAACTGGTTTAATCGATCGTTTGAATCATTCCAGTATTTTCGACGCCTCCATGGCAACGAAAGCACCCCGGCGTACGCTGGATACGGTGGCGAAGAGCCGGACAGCGCTGCTGAGCGCGGCCGAAAAGCTGTTCGCGGAAAAGGGCTTCGCGGCCACCAGCATCCGCGACATCGCCCGGGAGAGCGGCCTCAACCTCTCGCTCATCTCCTATTACTTCGGAAGCAAGGAACAGTTGTTCGCCGCGCTGATGGAGGAACGCGTGACCTTCCTCGAACAGGAAAAGGAGGAGCAGCTCGCAAAGGCGAAGGACCCCTGGCAACAATTGCGCGTGCTTGTGAACAACATCGTGCTCCGGCTGTTCCACAACCGCGATCTGCACCGCATCATCGTTCGGGA
>JANMKC010000229.1:0-9569 GCA_031371785.1 Flavobacteriales bacterium
TGCAGGGTCTTCTGCTCACCGTCACCACCCTTTCGATTGCTACGAAAACCACGGCGCTGTGCAATGTGGTAAAGGATTCGCCCCAACTCCAGCGGCGTCAACTTCTCAGCCAGCCCTTTCGCGCGTAACTCGTACGGGTTCATGATGAACCATGCGGTGAACGCATCCTCCTTTGGGTAGATGCCTTTGTTCTTCCATTCAGCATGGCCCGCCTCGCTAAGTGGACACATGCCGTTCTTGATGAGATGATCCAATAAGCGCTGCTTACGCTTCCGCCGTCGTGCATACGTGACGCGCGTCCGTCGCGCTTTTGTGCGATCCGCCACGGCGGGTTGTTCGCCGGTCTTGGTGTAGGCAACCCCTGCGCTGAATATGACCGAACCCGCCGCCGCGAGTTTCTTCGCCCCATCCTCCTGCTCGATGATCGCCCACCCAATACTGTTGGTGCCAAGATCCAATCCAAGTGTCTTCTTCATGATGCCGTGGTTTCCGTCGATCCTTCGCCGTCAATGTAAAAACTCCTTTACTTCGCGGCATCAGATCACAGTAAGGCTATAAGCCGCAGTGAAAACTTGGCCCCTGCTTCGGTGGGGGCCTTTTCATTCGCATTGTTCGCACGTACGTACATGCCTGTTTTTCCCACGGGGGCAGTGCGTTCCGGTGGGCTGCCAAGAAGACCGGCAGCTGATCGGTAGCCACAGGCGCACATCGTCCGCTTGTCCGCCCCCATCCTCTTCATTCCTCCAAAGCGCCCCCACACCCCGCGCACCCGCCCCATCCATTCCGCGAAGCGCTCCCACTTTCCCCTCAAGCGCTCCACGATGCCGTGCAAGTGCTCCAACATTTCCGCGAAGCTCTCCCACATTCCGCGCAAGTGGCCCACGATGCCGCGCAAGTGGTCCAACATTTCCGCGAAGCTCTCCCACGTTCCGCGCAAGTGGCCCACGATGCCGGGCAAGTGGTCCAACCTTTCCGCGCAGTGGTTCCACATTCGGCGCACGTGCTTGCGGATGCCGGGAAAGCGCTCGCACAATTCCCGCATGTTGCTCCACTTTCCGCTGGAGTTCCCCAACATGGCGGGCAAGTGGCCCAACACCTGCGCGATGTTGTTCCACGGGCATGGAACACGGAAGCAAGCGCGCAGGCACGGCTGCACGGCGGTGGGCATGGGGGGCAGGGCATGGGGAGAATTCCCTATGGTGTGTACGCATCGAAAGATCACGGGCGGTGGTACAAAGGGCCACAAACCAACGCGCCGGGGTTGCGCAACAGAAGTGCCCCAACAAGATGGCTACAGGTAAAATGGGTATCGGAAAGCTCTCCTCCGCGGCACTGGTGCCGAAAGCGCAGGGTACGCACGATCTGATGGTGGGTAACGCGTTGTACCCGGCACCTTCGCCCACCGTGGCGGTTATGCAAAGCGACATCGATGCCTTGGCGGCGGCCAACGCGGAGGTGGCGAACAACGGGGGCAAGGCCGCGCACCAGGCCAAGCGTACAGCGGACAAGAAGGTGCGGGCGAACCTGAAGAGCTGGCTGGCGTATGTGCAAATGGCATCGGGCGGGGATGCGGACAAGATCCTCAAGGTGTTCGAACTGGTGCAACCCGGTGCGCCCGTGGGCGAGCTGGCACCGCCGAAGAACGTGAACGTGCGGCTCACCAATCACTCCGGCCGCGTAAGCCTTAACTGGACCCGCGAGGACGGTGCCGACATGCACCACATTTTCATCAGCACCAAGAACGAGCCCTTCGAGTGGGTACTTCTCGGCGCCACCACCAAGAGCCGCTTCAACGCGGACAATCTGAAACCCGGAACGTTCTACTGGTTCGCTGTAACGGCCTTAGGCGCCGCCGGCGAAAGCAGCAAGAGCGAACCGGCTCTTGCGATGGCCGCAGCGTAGGCCGTCCTTCTTCCTGCCTCAAAAGGCAACGCCCCTTGTGCTTCGGCACCGGGGGCGTTGCCGTTCCTGGCAGGTGCGTGCATTACGATATGGATGGAAGTAGCGAGGGGGTGCCCGACAGTGTCTACTACTACTTCGTGCATGTATCGCTGCCGATCGGATCGCCGCTGGAACGCACGGGATACATCCATCTGATGCGGGGTGGCAACCGCTGATCAAGTGGTGGACCTGTATAGAATGGGTTGCAGTAGGCAGAAAGGATGACGATGCGGCGCTCCGCATAGTGCAGCTTTACCGCCGGATCGGAGTTCGCTTGTTCATTCCAACTGGATCCATCGCCATGATCGAACGATTACATCGCATCAGGATCCTCGCGTCGCTGATCGCCCTCGGCACCACGGGCATCATGGAGGCACAGCCTTACTGGGTGAAGACCATCGGCAGCCTCGGCAACGACCAGATCACGGACGTGAAGGTGGATGCGCAAGGGGACATCTATGTTACCGGTGAGTTCAGCGGCAGTGCGGGTTTCGCGGGGCAAACGTTCCAGTCCGTTGGCGGCGTTGATTTTTTCGTTGCGAAGCTGCATGACGACGGAACGCTCGTATGGTGGACACAAGGCGGTGGTTATGGTATCGATCGCGGGATCAAGCTGACGCTGGGCGGGGGCGATAAGATGGCGGTGGTAGGCGAGTTCATGGGGCAGGCCACGTTCTCCGGAACACAACTGACCTCACAGTCCTTCACGCCGGACATGTTCTGCGCCACGTTCAGCAAGAGCACCGGTGCGATGCAATGGATACGGCAGGGTGGTGGGGCGATCGGAAGCGATCGACCTTATGGCGTCACCGTCGCGCCGAACGGACAAGTGACCATGGTCGGTGAATTCAAGGGGGACGCGACCTGGGACAGCTTCACGCTCACGAGCACCATGGATCCGGTGGATTCCGTACCGAGCATGGACGTGGTGATCATGAGCTACGCCTCGAACGGCGATCCGCTCTGGATCCAACAAGGTGCTGCTGATTTCACCGATCGCGCGATCGATGTGGTGAGCGATCCATTGGGCAACATCTATGTGGCCGGGCAGTTCAGCGATACGGTCACCTTCGATGCCACGCACAACAACGCGATGTACAATGCCACCTTCCTGCTGAAGTTGAACAGCATGGGGCAGGAGCAATGGTTCCGCCGCTGTGGTGGCGCGATCTTCGATCATATGCGCGACATGCTCTACACACCGGACAACGAACTGTTGCTCGTTGGCGATCTGCAAGGCACGATGATCTTCCTGGACGATGCGCCCGACCAGATAAGCAGCGGCGATCCCTACGCGTACTATGTGCTGCGGGTGGACACGAGCGGTACGCTGCTGGCGCATACCGTGCTCGGATCGGAGAACCCGGTGAGCGCGCGCGGCATCGATCTGCGGGATGGCGGCATCACGGTGCTGGGCCAGTTCAATTGCCAGTTCACGGACCTGAGCGCGCACTACAACGGCACGGGCCTGTTCATGGCCGCAGGGGAACAGGACATGTTCGTGTGCAAGCACCTCGCCAGTGATCTGTCCTTCGTTGAAGCGCGCCAGTTCGGTGGGCCGGGCGAAAAGCTCGCGGGGCAAGTGGCCACACTGCCGGATGGCGACGTGCTGGCCTGCGGATCCTTCACGCGCAGCATCTCGTTCCGCGATGTCTATGCGGATCCTGTCGAGGTCACCTATTTCTTGGGTGCGCAGGACATCGGCACACCGTACGGGGGCAACTCCTGCCCCGATCAATGGAGTGCCGGTTGGGCCAGCCAGGACGCACGCGGTTTGAAGGACGGCCTCCTTGCGCGTGCATACGTGGAAGACAGTGTGGTGTATGATTTCTGGAACCGGGATGGAACGGTATGCGATCATCCGTCGATCCCCGACATGTGCATAACGGACAACTATTGGGACGGCACCAACTGTCCGGACACGATCGTTCGCTGCGGGCCGATCTACCTGTGGGCGGCACTACCGTTCTCCGCTTCGTTCGGCCCCTACGATGGTGTGGGGCCATTGGTCACCGCGCTCTGGTCCGATGGCGATACGGATCTGGTCGACACGATCACGACCACCGGCTGGTATTCGGTGGTGGTGAGCGCCGCCAACGGGTGCTGGACATGGTCCGATTCGGTCTATGCCGTCCCGAACGCGATGCCGCCGCAGCCGCTGATCAGTGACGATGTGGTGGTGAACACGAACTCGTCCGCACCCTTCGCTATCCATCTCTGCGATCCGGACAGCGCCTTGATCTGGTGTTCCAATGTGGATCTGAGCACCACATGGTATTGGGTGGTGCAGAACACTGACACGATGCCACCGGACACCTTGTACACGAACTCGTTCATAGCGGACACATCGCTCTGGGCGGTATTCCACATGATCACCGATGCGGGATGCGAACGGGCCACGGGCATTGCGGTGATCGATCACGGCGCGGTTCCGATTCCGGATCTCACGGGCACGTTCCAGATCGGCTTTCCGGGCGACACGGACCACGATGATTCGCTATGGATCTGTCAGAACGGCATGCTGCAATGGTCCTGGAGCGCGCAATGGTTCATCGCAGGCGATAGCGCCTCACTGCCAGACCAGCTCCAATTGTTCAGCAACTTGAATTACCAGGGTTGGGACATCGAATACTATCATAATGGATATGCGAACAGCACGTTCAACTATGTGCCCGGCTGGAACGTGTTCAACATCCAGTTCAAGGTGCGCAACGGCCCCTGCGGAAATGATTCATTGCTGTTCGCGGTGCAGGACACGATCTGGATCGGGATCTGGCCATCGACCTATCCGAGCGTAACGATCGCCGGGGCGGCGAGCATGTGTTCGGGGGATTCCACCTTGCTCACGGCAACTTGCTACAACTGCGACAGCATCATCTGGAGCGGCCCCCAATGGAGCCCGAACACGCCAACAAGTATCTGGGCGGAGTGGGAGGGGACCTACTGGGCCAATGTGTACCACAGCGATACGCACGGCTGCACGTGGGGTGGTTCGGACATGCACACGATCTTGTTCCCACCGGGCCCGCTGCTGCATACGGATCCAGCCAGCGGCATCATCTGCCCGAACGACAGCGCGCGCATCTATACGAACGTGCCGGGCACTGACCAGATCTGGTACGGGCCTTATGGCCCCGTGCCCAACGGTCTCACGGATGTGTGGAGCGATATACCGGGCGAGTACTACTTGACGATGACGGACCTGCAAGGCTGCGAACTCACCAGCGATCCAGTGCTGCTCACCGGCTACAGCACACCGTACCTGAACATCGCACCGGACAATGTGATCTGCCTCGTGGATGATCAAGCGACGATGTCCGTAGTGACCACCGGGCCGTCGAACATCGTGTGGGCCGCGCCGCTCAGCGGCAATGCGCTGGAACAAACGGTGACGCAACCTGGAACGTACAGTGTTTCGGTTACCGCTTGTGACATCATCACCACCATCGAGGCGATCATTATCGCCAGCGATGTGGATGCGCAGGTGGTGGATGCCGGTCCCTTCAACCTCTGTGCGGGTGACAGTGTGCTGTTGCAAGGTGTACCCGGACAGGCCGCGTACATCTGGCTGCCTGGGCAGATCTACGCGCAGAACATCGAGGTATCGCAAAGCGGTGAGTACACGCTGCAGGTCGTGGATGGCAACGGATGCGCCGATCTTTCGCAGACCGTGATCGTGAACGTGCATGAATTCACACAGCCCCTCACGATCGCCGATGATTCGCTGTGCATCGGCGGGGATGCGCTGCTCACCGCATCCGGTAGCGGGACGATCAATTGGTACAATGACACATTTTTGCAATCGCTGGCGTTCACGGGTACATCGTTCACCGTGCCAGCGCTCACCCACGATACCACGTTCTATGTCACGCTGAACGATGGCACTTGCATAAGTGATGCGCAACCGGTGCATGCGTTTGTGTTCCAACTCGCGCAATCCCCGGTGATCACTGCGCCAACTCAGGCATGTATAGGCGGATCGGTGCTGATCAGCGCGGAAGCGCCTGGAGCCACCAGCTACACATGGGCAACACCCGGCGGTGCTGTGCAAGGATCCACCATCACGCTGGATCCGGTCGCACAGAGCGATGCGGGCACATACATCTGCACGGCGTCCTTCGGTGTATGTGGCCAGGCGATCGATTCGATCACGCTCTTTGTGCTCGCACCCTTGCCCATGGATCTCGGTGCGGACACGGCGATCTGCCCGGGATCAAGCGTGCAGTTCCTCGTGCCGATCGGCTTCACCAGCCCGCTGTGGGGCGATGGATCTACGCTCGACTCCTTCACCGCGCAGGCTGAAGGTCCCGTTGAGTTGCAGGCGGCGGATGTGAACGGTTGCGTTGCGAACGACACGGTCCTGGTGTATCTGCTGCAGTTCGCCGAGCCGCTCTCCGCAAGTGATGTCGAAGTATGTGCTGGCAGCAATGCGACGTTGGTCGCTCTGGGATCCGGCATCATCTCATGGAGCAGCAACGCGAACATGGACCCCGTGCTGGTCACCGGCAACACATACGGGCTCACACAGCCACCGAGCTCAACCGTATTCTACCTGACACAACAGGAGAACGGATGCACCAGCGAGGTGATCGATGTGGCGCTCACTGTGACAGCCGTACCGGTGAACATGACGATCGTCGCACCGCCGTTCACCTGCGTGGGTGACACGCTCCAGATCGCGATCATCGGCACACCGGGGGTTGAGGCCACATGGAATACACCAACGGGCATGCAGACCGGCGTGCCATTGGTGATCGCACCCTTCGCGCAATCGGACGCTGGGTCCTATACAGCGTTCACCTACATCGGGGTGTGCTTGGGCGATACGCTTTCCGCTTTTGTGGACTTCCGCGTACCGATCCCCTTCACGCTGGGGCCGGACACGAGCTACTGCATCGGTGGTACGTTCACGCTACAGGTGCCCTCAACGCATACCGAACCGTTCTGGAGCACTGGTGCCGATGGCAGCACGTTGACGGTAAGCGAAGCCGGGATCTATAGCGCAACTGCCTTGGATACGAACGGATGCGCAGTGAGCGATGCGGTGGTTGTGGACGCCGAGGATTGTGATCCAGTGATCCCCAATGTGATCACCCCGAACAACGATGGCGTGAACGATGAATGGCACATCCTGCACGCCGGTTTCATCCACGCGCGCCTTACCGTGTGGGATCGTTTCGGTGCGCAGGTCTACGACAATGATCCGGTGGCGCGGCCTTTCAACGGCAACAACGACCGCAACAACGAACCGTTGAGCGCGGGAGTGTACTACTACGTGCTGAGCATGGAACGGCTCGATCACACGTTCAGCGAGCGGAAAGGATATTTGCAATTGAGCCGTTGATCGGAGCACAACACCCGCATCAGCAACCGCGACCGGTGCGTGTTTGTTACGCACATTGGAACTGACTTCCCGATCGGGCACCTTGATGGCCTGATCGCACGAGCCGGGATAATTTGGCGGAGAAGTCGGACTTTCGCGCGTCCAACGATACACGATCCATGAGCGCCAATGATCCCGGCCGACCGCATAGTTCCATTGAACCCGGAGCGTGGCTGGCCGTCCTGCTCTATGCCCTTGGAGTACTCGCTGTGTTCATGCCCTACTACCTGCTGGATGGGATCCGCATCGGGGGATTCCAGCTGAGGATCGGGAAGTACAGCGATCTGGCCGCGTTCCTGTCCGGAGTTTCAGGATTTTTCCTTTCGCTGGCAACGTTCATACTGGTCTACAGGACCTATCGCTCGCAGCGCGTGGAGATCAATGAATCGCGGAAGTTGGAATTGCGCCAGCGGATCGAGGATATTTTCTTCAGGCTTCTGGACGCACATCGGCAGAACTTGCATGAGATCGAGGAGGGGCAGTATTCAAAGCGCAGGGTGTTCGCGCTGATCAGGGAAGAGTTCAAACGGGTACACGATGCTGTGATGGAGGAACTCTCGGCTGTTCCTGAAGGGGAATTGCCCTATTGGAAGAGGGTTGAACTGGCCTTCCTGCTGGTGTACTACGGAGCGGGGCCGATCTCCTCCCGGTACCACGAGCGCATCTTCAGCCCGGAAGAAAGAAGGATCATCGATCCCGTGCTTCGGCACCATGAACAGGCCAACGTGCTGAACGGGCACCAGACGCAACTGGCGCATTACATGGATCATTTCTTCAACACCATCAAGTACATCGATAAGAAGGAGGACATGCTCGCACCAGGGGAGCATGCGGACTATGTCAGGCTCCTGGCGTCCCAACTATCGCCCCATGAGCTCGCGATCATTGCGCTCTTCAGCATAACCCGTGCGGCCGGTGAGTGGCAGCATACCGACCTCCTGATCAGGAACGGGTTCTTGCGAAGACTTCCGCCTGGCACGATGCACTATTTGCGTTGGAACACCATTCTTCCGGGTGCGGAGATCAAGTGGTCGCTTACCTGAGAGAGCGAAGCCAGTATCCAAGATGCGGTTTTTGATGAGTACTTCAAGACCGGCCATGGTCGATGCGCATGGCCGCTTGGGCGAGGCTGCCACCGAAAGCAGCGCCGCCGCCACATGGGTGTCCGTAACGCATCACAGGTCATTGGAGGTGGAACTTTGGACGGATGAACTGGTATCGCGCGGCTCCGGGGTACACTGGACATGCCCGCAATGGTGGGATCGGACCAATGGCGGTATCCAGGTGATGGATGCTGTAACAAGCGAACGGCTTTTCGTTCCGCTCGATCGGTTGACGACCACTTACGATGCGGTGATCCTGAGGAAGCTCGGCTCGGTCGCATACTTGGCCGATGCGCTGATCCCATGGTTACGGACACTGGGAGACCATTACCGCGGACTCACGATCAATGTTCCACGGACCATGCTGTTCGGATGGCATAAGAGCTACCTCAAGGCCGTAGAGGATGCCGGGGGTGCAACGATACCTACCCGGTATTTCGCGGCGAACATCAGCAGGAAAGCATTGATGGAAGCGGTGGACGAGCCCGAACACTACATCGTGAAGCCGGCGACCGGTGAACTGGGAGAGGGTGTCTCCATGTTGTCAAACATCACCGACGAGGACCTTCGCATGCGCGCGTCATTTGCACGTGGCTGGTTGTTGCAGCCAGTGGAATCCGGTGTTTGGAACGGCGAGTTCCAGACGGTCTTTTTTGGCGATGAGCCGATCAGTGCGGTGCGCAAAAGTTACCGGCCTCCGAACACGCGCAACGTGATACCGAGCCGGGCCGAGCGCCATATCGAGCATGTTGAGCCGCGGCCGTGCGATGTGGATCTCGGTCGTCGCATCAGGGCACATTGGGAACATGGGTTGGGTCTGCCGTTGGGTCTGTACCGCTTGGATGTGATCGACTCCGCTGAACGAGGTTCCTTGGTGCTTGAATTCGAAACGGTGAACCCTGGTTTCGGAGAGGATCTCATGGATCCACCGGTCGCCACGGATCTGTACCGTAGGATCAGCGATCGATTGTTCCGGTCGCTCGCGCTTAGGAAGCCGATCGAATAACGGGTCCGAGCCTCGTCGATGGAATTCGCGGCGATCGGATGATCGGCCGAAGGGATGATCAAATGATCATCGGCGGGGGGCATCCCAAATGCTGATCGTCTGCTCATGAAAGGGCTTCCAACACCATCGCGCTCGC
>JANMKC010000258.1:0-2238 GCA_031371785.1 Flavobacteriales bacterium
GACCGCCGATGAAGTGAAGTCATTGTTGATAAACGGATGTGGCCAAGTTATCCCCGGCGCGGCAACCCCTTCGCTCAAGCTCCGTCATTTCAACCGGAACCACGGTGGCACGCCCCCTTATCCTCACTCCCGAAAATGGCCACAACCCTCGCCAAGCAAGGCATCCAAGGTCGGCGACCAACAGCCTTCCCAGCGAGGGCTGGAAAGTGGCGGGGGGGCTTGGCATCCGCTCTTGGTTCAATTACATTTGACGCTGCCATGAAGAAAACCGTACTCCTCCTTCTAGCTGGTTCGCTCGCCTCCATGTCTTTCGGACAGACGGGCAGGGCGCGCTTGGTGTTCAACAACGCAAGCTCAGTCTACATGGTGTTCAATCCGGATCCGCGGCCAGTGAACAACTCTGGTGCTTATCTGGTTTTGGACTCGAAAGCACCAGACGTGATCGTAACCACGCCAGGATTGTCCGCTACTGGCAATATCCTCTCAGAAGCACCCCAGAACAAGATCCGCTGGGCAGTATCTGATACACTTCCGCTCACCGCGTATGTGATCCCGTACGGCAGCAAAACCGCGGCAGCACTTCCGGTAGGTATGCCGTTCTCCATGCTGAAGACCTCTCCGGGCGGCGGAACCGGGTCCTACGTGTTCTCCACGTACAATGCCTATCCCTATATGAGCACCGGACCATACGGGGGAAGCGGTGTTGCAGGCACCGAATGGGACAACACCCAATACATGGTCCCTGCTGGTGTATCACACATGAACGATTACACCACTGGCCTGCCGAACAATTCCAACAATGCGGTGAACCGTTTCTGGATCATCGATCCACAAGAGGCGAACATAGGAGGGCTCTGGACAAACTATGCGACCGCACCCTCTGTCTCGATGACTTTCGTTCACGACAACAACGACGTGGACGTGACGCTAAACCCGACCAAGGATGCAATAGTTCCAGGGCCTGTTGGCTCAGGTGGCACTTCACTCAGCGCACAGCGCTTCAATACCACCTTGAGCAAATGGGGTGATGCGCAGTTCTTGGGTTCAATTTGGACCGGAGGGGCGACAACCGGACAAGTGAGCGCGGTTGTTGTGGGCGGTGCGAATTTCTTCAAGGCATGGACGCTGACCACGCGCAGCAACCCACTGCCCATTGAGTTGACCAATTGGACAGGTGTTTGCGACGGCAAGCAAGTGAAGCTCACGTGGAGCACCGCCAGCGAGCATAGCAATGAGTACTTCACCATCGAGAAGAGCAGGGATGCACAAGCTTGGTCGGAGCTGGTGCGTGTGGATGCCGCTGGTAATAGCCAGAGCACAACAGATTACAGCTACATCGACGAGAACACGAGCGGCCTCGCCTACTACCGTTTGAGCCAGACCGATCTGGACGGCACCGTTACCGTTTTCGATGTGGTGGCAGCCGGTTGCGAAGCCAACAGCACCGAGATCGTGAACGCGTGGGATGACGGCAACGACCTGAACGTGGTGGTGAGTTCCACCGAGCAAGGCGTGTATGATGCTACACTCACCGATGCCCAAGGCAAAGTGATGTTGAGCCGCCCCTCGCAGGCGATCAGCAAGGGCTATACGCCGCTCAAACTGAACAAGAACGGCATCGCCACGGGCGTTTACGTGATCTGCCTACAAAACACGAACGATGTGATGACGAGGCGTGTGATGCTCTACTGAACTAACTGAACAGAACGTGAAAGGGCTGCCTTCGGGCGGCCCTTTTCTTTTCCACCCCCATCCCGGAAGCGCCCTGGAAGCAGGCTTGTGCGTGGGGCGCTGTCCGGGATATCCGCAGCGCAATGGTTAGCGATCAAGGTCAACCGAGGTCCTGGACAAACTTCCCACACTCTTGCCCTATCGCGGTCGGTTTTTACGGGACGATCACACGTTGGAGACCAACTTGGCCAATGCGTCCACCCATCGGGGCGATGCGTTCAAGCTGGGCACAAGACACAGTTCGTTCCCGCCGTGCGAACGGAACAGATCCGCATACTCTTCGCCGATCTCGCTCACGGTTTCCAAGCAATCGGCTACGAAAGCCGGGCTCACCACCAATAGTCGCTTGATCCCCTTTGACGCGAACTCTTCCACGAGCTTATCGCTGAACGGTTTCACCCACCGCTTATCCAGTCGGCTCTGGAATCCCACTGACCATGTGCCGGTTCGCAGGCCGCATCGTTCCGCCAAGGCACGCGCGGTCGCGTGGCATTGCATCTTGTAGCA
>JANMKC010000274.1:0-2308 GCA_031371785.1 Flavobacteriales bacterium
AGGCGCGACGAATCTTCTCCTCCTTTCGAACGGCTTCCCGGTGGCTATAGGTGGTTGGGGCACCAACGCCAATGACTACAAGCGCCCATATTTGGCGAAGCTGGACACTGCTGATGGTTCCATTGTATGGGAAAGAGAATATGGGCACGCCTACTTCACGACGCTGTTCTTGGCCGCCAAGGAATGCGCTAACGGTGATATCATCGCTTGCGGCCAATCGAACAATGCGTCCCAGGAACACGGTCTTTTACTTCGCGCCGCAGCCAACGGAGATAGTCTATGGATGCGTACCTATCTCTATGAGGACAGTTTGGAGAATGGAGGCCAAGGCGGCTTCTATGACGTACTACCCACTATAGATGGCGGTTTCATTGCTGCGGGCAGTACCTATCCCGTTCCTGCATATAGCCAAGACACCTGGGTGGTAAAAGTGGACAGCATGGGTTGCATAGTTCCTGGTTGCGATGGTGTGGGCGTGCCAGAGTTCATCACGAACATGAGCTATGTGCTCAACGTGTACCCGAATCCGGTACACGACCAATTGAAGGTTGGCATCAAGCTGCCTGCAAGCTTCAAGACCGAAGGGCCACTCACGCTCACGGTCGTTAATGTGGATGGCCGGTTGGTCCGTCGACAACAAGTCCCAACTTCAGCACCGGAGGAGATCACGATCGATATGGGTGATCTCGCATCGGGAGCGTATACCTTGCACTTGAGCGATGCGCGGTGGTGGATCGCGGGGAAGAAATTCGCGATCGAATAGCAGGATATCACCCCCGCGTCACCTTCCCCATGATCGCCTGCAAGCCCGCGATCCGGTACTGCAATTGGTGATCGCGCAGCACCAGCGCCCGGCCAGCCTCACCAAGCCGCTTGGCGAGCATTGGATCCTGCGCCACCGCCAACATATGCGCACTCATCGCGTCGATATCCCGTTCATCGCACAGCAGTCCTTCCACTTCGTGATGGATCACATCCACGATGCCGCCGTGCCGCGTGGCGATCACCGGCAGCGCGCTCGCCATCGCTTCGAGGATGCTGAGCGGTGTGCCTTCGTGGTCATTGTCCGCGGTGATCACGCTGTGTTGCACGAAAGCGCGCACACCTTGCATGCGCTCGGCCACTTGATCGTGCGTGTGTACGCCGGGGAAGGCGACCACATCCTTCATTCCTTGCGCGATGGCGAGTTGCTGGGTGCTTTCCCACAGCGGTCCGTCGCCGGCCATCGTCAGGCGCAGTTCGTTGTCCTGTTGCCACGCCTTGTGGAAAGCGAGCAATGTGAGGTGCGGCGCTTTCTTGTCAACGAAGCGGCCGACCGCGAGAAAGTGCTTGGGTGCTTTCTCAGGCGATGAAGGCGTAAAGCGTTCCACTTCGATGCCGTAGCAGTTGTAGTGCAGTTTTTGGCGCGGGCATCCGAGGGCCTGGATCTGTTGTTCCATTTCGCGGCTCACCACCACGAGCGCGGCCGCGTTCTGGAAGATGCGCTGGTAGTTGGTGCTTTCCTTCAGCAGTTTCGTGTGGAAGGCATCGATGCCATGGAAGTGTACCACCATCGGTACGCTTGCGCGTTGGCACACGTCCAGCATCGCTTCGCCGGTGGGGCCGTACTCCGCGAGCACAGCTTCGATACGGTGCTTCTTCAACAGCCGCGCCACGGTGGATCGCAGCATTTCCTGCGGATCGGTGTTGCGCACGCGTTGCAGCACGCGCTTCACGAGGGTGGGGCTTACCAGCGGTCCGCCATCCACGTCGCGCTTCGGGAGATGCCCGTCGGTGAGCACCAGATCCACGCGCGCGAGGTGCGCGATGTGGTTCGCGATGAAGGTCTCGCTCCACGCGTTGCGGTTGGGGGAAACGATGCAGAGGCGGGGAGCGTTCATCTGTCTGGATCTCCAGGGGAACTTGCGCGGATCAAAGATCGCTTCGCCGTGATTCAAGAAAAAAGATCAAAGGTCGCCACGCCCAAATGCGGCTCGCGACGCGATGACGGTATGAAAGGAATGCGGATCCGGCGCGCAAGGCCGCGCCGGATCCGCACTCCACTTGTTCCGTCACTACGATGAACCCCGGCTCTATGCCGGGGGAAGAAGCAGTCGTTGATCCCACCGTATTGATCTTGTTCACGATGTTCCAGTTCGTACTAGTTGATGGCCGTGCCCCATAACCCGGTGATCATTGGCGAGGAGCGTGGGTCGGGTACGTGGTCGTGCTTCAACAGGTAACGCACCACGGGCAACGTCACGCGCTTCAGCACAGTGCGTTTCCACGCGGGCATCGGGCGGCGGATCACCCAGAGACCGAGCATCTG
>JANMKC010000321.1:0-28871 GCA_031371785.1 Flavobacteriales bacterium
GGCGGGAAGCAACAGCAGCGCCACAGGACTGAAGGCAGCGGCCGCGAGGTTCAACAAGGTGCAAGCGAAGGCGTACTCCGCGCCGAGCCCCTGTCCGAACGTGCGCACCACGACATACACCGGCAGGGTGAGCAAGGCGCCCAAGGCGATATCGCCTGGCACACGTGGCAATCCGTAGCGCACGATCTCCGCGCGCTCGCGCCGTGCGGAGCCATCGGCGCGCTTCAACAGTGATGGTGCGATCGAAGCTGCGGCCACCACGCTCCAAGCGCCGCCGGTGAAGAGCAGCACCATCCGCAGGTCTGCCTTGAACCAAAGGAACGCCGCGCACGGCGCGATGGCGAGCGCGAAGAACTGGATCGCGTTCGCGTGCATCACATGCTTGCGCCCACGTAGGAATCCATAGGCCACACCGTGCAGCGCGATGCCGACCGTCATCAGGCCCATCGGAAAGACCAGCGGCGCTTCCTCGTAGCTGCCGAAGCAGATCCACGACAGCGGACCGGGCAGGAGCGCACAGAGCAGGAGCAGGAGCAGGCCCAGCGGCGCAACCCATGCGAGCGCACCGCGCAGGAAACGGCGTTGCGCGGCCTCATCGCGGCTCATGGTGATGAAGCGGGTGAGGCCCACCATGGTGCCCATGAGCACCACGGGGAACGCGAAGGCCACCGTGCGGCGCACGATCACATAGCGGTCGAATTCCGCATCGCCGTTGTTCTTCGCCAAGCGGAACACCAGCACCATGCCCAGCATCGAAAGCCCTTCAGTAAGCGTGGTGAGCACGCTGTCGCGACCCGTGGGAGAACGCAGAAGCTGCGCGACTTTTCCGAGCATGTCGGGCGAAAGTAGCGGGTAGCGTTCATGCCGGGCCGTCATGTCCATTCGCCGCTCAACACGATCATCCGTTGCGCGGCGTTGCGCTCCTGCTACATTCACCGCATCAACCCGGAACGGATGGACTTTTTCCAATGGCATTGGTGGGCAGGTGCGGCATTGGTGCTGATGATCGCGGAGATCTTCGTGCCGGGCTTCTTCCTGTTGTGCCTCGGTATCGGCTGCGTGGGCGGCAGCATCGCAGCGGCCATCAGCCCGGAGCCCACGGTGCAACTGATCGCCTTCAGTGTTCTCTCGCTCATCGCCTTCTTCACCATACGCCCGCTGCTGATGAAGCAGTTCTGGAAGGACAGTGGCACGAAGACCAACGTGGACGCATTGATCGGCCAGCGCGGCAAGGTGACGCAGGACTTCGAACCCGGCCTGCGTCTCGGTCGTGTGGCCGTAGGCGGCGATGACTGGCGCGCCGAATGCGTGAGCGATCATCCGCTGCACGTCGGCGACATGGTCCAAGTTGTCCGGATGGACAGCAACACCGTGATCGTGAAACCGGTAGACATGAATTAGCAATTCAGAATTTCCAATTGCTGATCCAAACCTCGCAACTTTCCGTCTTTCCACTCTTGCACTTTTCCACCCCGACCATGACCCCCGGAACCATCATCCCACTCCTCATCGCCGTTTTCGTGATCTTCATGATCGCCAAGGGCGTGCGCATCATCCAACAGAGCGAAGCCATGGTGATCGAGCGCTTCGGCAAATACCGCACAACGCTCATGGCGGGCTTCAACATCATCATCCCGGTGTTCGACAAGCCACGCGAGATCATTTTCCGCTACACGCGCGACCTGCCCGATGGCAACAAATACGTGCAGTTCAGCAAGAAAGAACGGATCGACCTGCGGGAATCGGTCTATGATTTCCCCAAGCAGAACGTGATCACGAAAGACAACGTGATGACGGAGATCAATGCGCTGCTGTACTTCCAGGTGATGGATCCGGTGAAAGCGATGTACGAGATCGAGAACCTGCCGATGGCCATCGAGAAGCTCACGCAGACCACATTGCGCAACGTGATCGGTGAACTGGACCTGGACGAATGCCTCACCAGTCGCGACACCATCAACGGCAAGCTGCGTGCGATCTTGGACGAGGCCAGCCACAAGTGGGGCGTGAAGGTGAACCGCGTAGAGCTGCAGGACATCAACCCGCCACGCGACATCCGCGAGGCGATGGAGAAGCAGATGCGTGCCGAGCGCGATCGCCGTGCGCAGATCATCGATGCCGAAGGCAGCAAGCGCGCCGCGATCCTGCAGGCGGAGGGCGTGCAGCAGAAACAGATCAACGAGGCCGAAGGACAGAAACAGGCGCAGATCCTCGAGGCCGAAGGCGATGCACAAGCGCGTATCCGCAGGGCCGAGGGTGAATCCGCCGCTATCCGCATGGTGAGCGAGGCGATCAAGGGGACCAACGCCGATCCAGCGAACTACCTCATCGCGATGAGGTACCTGGAAACATTGGAAGCCATGACCAGTGGCAAGGACAACAAGGTGGTGTACATCCCCTTCGAGGCGACGGGCGTGCTGAGTTCGCTCGGTGGCATCAAGGAAATGCTGAACATCGGGAAAGCGGCGAAGTGATCGATCAGAGGATCCGATGATCAGAAGCTCGGACATACGCGATCGTGTGTGCATCGCTATCTGCGCGATCTTCCTCACCTGCGCATCAGCATCCGCGCAATACCTCTATGATGCCAGCGGTGCTACTATCGGCCGGTTCGATGGAACGTACTACTACGATGCGTCAGGAGCCACGCTTGGCCGGATCGATGGGGCGTACATCTACGATGCGAGCGGTGCCACACTGGGCCGTACCGACGAGAAGTACGTGTACGACGGCAGCGGTGCCACGCTGGGCCGCATCGAAGACAAGTACATCTATGACAGCTCCGGCACCACCAAAGGGCGGATCGACGGCAACTATGTGTACGACGCTTCCGGTGCGACCATCGGCCGCATCGATGGCGTGCCGGAACGCGAGGCCATTTTGTTCTATTACTTCTTCTTCCGCTGAAGCCGATGGCCGCGTATGACACGGTGACCGCCGCTGTGAAGGGACTGCAGGCGCGGGGCTATACGGACGAGATCGATCTCGCGCACAATTGCCTGGTGTGCAAAGGCAGACGCGTGGAGATCGATCCAGCCGACTTCCACATCGATGAGTTCCACCGCTTCGAGGGCGACACCGATCCGGGCGATGAGTGCATCGTGTACGCGATATCCGCACCGGAATACGGCATCAAGGGCATCCTCGTGAACGCATACGGCCCGGATGCGCAGCCGCTCGCGCAGGAACTGGTGGCGAAGCTCGCCACGCACTGATCGCGCATACTTCGCGACCCACCGTTGGCGTTGAACAGTCCGGAGCCGATAGAACTCCATCCCATGTTCCGCCCTTTGGCACGCCGCATCGCAGCAGTGCCTTCCCTTTCGCTGGTCCCGTTCATGCTTCACGCTTCGATCCAGCAACACGACCTCTCACTGGCCGATGTCGCAGACCCAACGCTCCACGCGGAGATCGCGCAGATCGGTCCGTATACGGAGATGAGCGGTGCGGATACGCTCGTGCCATTGGAGGATCTTCCTGTGCGTTCGTGTTCGCTCGGTCACATAGAATTCTTCGGCGACGGCGTGCGCGTGCGCATCGAAACGCAACCCTTCGATCATCCTGAGCAGGTGAAGAGATCACGAGGCGCGTACCGCACGGAAGGTTCGCTGGTTCTTGGTTGGTCCGCTATGGAACAACACCGGCGCATGAGCCGGGTGGAAGTGGTGATCGATGGCGTGGTGGTGGACATTCCAGTGAGCGCGTTCACGGACCTCTTCGATCCACCATTATGCGCTGATGCGGGCGCACAGTTGTTCGCCTCGGCCGTTCGCTCACGCGACAGTTGGCGCACATACGTGAGCGCACAGGTGGGCGATGGCGGAGAGGCCCGATGGGTAACATGGGTGATCGAGGATGGGCGATACCTCTTCCGGGTGGTCGATGCCATTGAATGAGGATCCCATGGGCGCGTAGGTTTGCGGCATGCGCGAACGCACCACTTTCCTCGCCTTCACCGGCCTCCTTGCGCCTGTTCTTTTCGCGCAGCTTCCTTTCAATGGGCCGATGCCCGGCTACAGCGAATGCTTGGAGAGCATCATCTGGCTGCAATGCCATGGGCCATGTACCGCACAGCTTGAATACTGGAAAGAAGGAAGGACCGATAGCCTGCTGTACACCACCGTGCAACAGGGTGAAGCACCGAAGGCCTACGCGATGGACTTCATCATGGACCACGTGGTCCCCGGTACCCGCTACAACTATCGCGTGGTGATCGACGGCAAGCGGGTCGACACGCCGGAACCGCTCGCATTCCACACACAACCGTTGTGGAAGTGGAGAAGCGACCCACCGGACTTCACCGTGGCCACAGGCAGTTGCGCCTACATCAACGAAGCGGCCTACGACCGGCCCGGCACGCCCTACGGAGGCGGCTACCAGATCTTCAACAGCATCGCTGATGCGAAGCCGGACCTGATGCTTTGGCTGGGCGACAACATCTACCTGCGCGAACCCGACTGGGGCAGTTGGACCGGTTTCCTCTATCGCTACACACAGATGCGCTCATTGCCCGAAATGCAACGGCTCCTTCGCGCCACGCACCACTATGCGATCTGGGATGACCACGACTTCGGCCCTAACGACGCGGACGGCAGCTTCGTGAACGCGCGCCTCGCACAGGATGCTTTCGACCTGTTCTGGCCCAACCCTCCATGCACCGCACCCGGTGTGGGCGGCACCACCACTTCGTTCTCCTACGGCGATGTGGATTTCTTCCTGTTGGACGATCGCACCTTCCGCGTTCCTCCGGAAGTAGTGACGGACAGCGCCACAATGCTGGGTGACGCACAGATCGATTGGCTGATCCGCGCGATGAAATACAGCGATGCCACTTTCAAGATCGTGGCGTTGGGCGGTCAGTTCCTGAATTCCGCGGCGGTGTACGAAACGTATTCCACCTACCCGCGTGAACGTCAGCGCATCATCGATCGCATCACGCAGGAGGGGTTGAAAGGTGTGGTGTTCGTTACTGGCGACAGGCACTTTACACAATTGAGCAAACTCGAACTTTCCAACGGCCAGTCGCTTTACGACCTCACGGTTTCGCCCCTCTCCAGCAGCGCCCACGCAGCCAAGGAGACCAACACCCTGGCGGTGGAAGGCACCTATGTGGAGCAGCGCAACTTCGCCACCCTGCGCTTCAGCGGTGCCACGAAGCAGCGCGTGCTTACCATCACCGTGCATGACGGCGATGGCAAGCTGCTGTGGGAGAAGGCCATCAACGCTCCGTGAAAGGCGACCCCATCTACATTTGCCGCCCCATCCAAACACATTCCATGCGCAAGAACATTTTCCTCATCGGTCTGTCGGTGGCCGCGCTCATCGCTTGCAACCGTGGCGCTGACACCAACAACACATCAGCGGCCCAAGAGAAGCAAGGAGATCCCCAAGCACTTGCGCGCACACCGGATGATTGGCATGCCTGCGATTCGTTGATCAAGGTCATGGGCGGCGTTCAGGGCAAAGTGGTAGCTGACCTCTTCGTGGGCGACGGCTATTACACGATGAAGTTGCTGGAGGCGGGTGCTCGCGTGATCGCGATGGACGATGACCCGCGCAACATCGAAGCGATCACCGCCAAGAAAAAGGAAATGGGGATCGGTGACGACCGCCTGATCATCCGTAGCTGCACGCCCGGCGCACCAAACCTCAGCTTGGCCGAAGTGGATTTGGCGCTGTGTACACGTCCGTTCGTCAGCATTCCGGACCGCACGGGCTATTTCACGAAAGTGAAAGCATCGGTGAAGCCGCCTTGCCAAGTGTTCATCGTGGATTTCCTGCCAGAGCAAACACCTGTGGGCACGCCCATGGATCAGCGTGTGTCCAGCGAACAGGTCATGGATGCCATGGAACCTTGTGGGTTCACGGACATCGGCGGCTACACCAAGCTCCTTCCCTACCGCTTCCTCATCCAAGCAATGGACTTCGTGGAAGGCGCGGTGCCGGACAGCCTGTTGAACCAGCCACCGCATTGAGCCATCCGATCTGTGGTGATCCCGTCGCGATCAGCCTGCGACTTCACTTCGCCGGTGCGGCAGGCGGCAACAGTTTCAAACTGATGCCATCGATATAGTAGTAGGCGTACTTGTTGTCCAGCCCTTCGGTGAGCCTCTTCGTATCAAAGCCCGCTGCCGGAAATGTTCCGATGGTGATGAAGCGCTCACCACCATCCGCTTCAAAGGTTCCCTTCACCTGAACCCACTTGCTTTTTTCAGCGAGGATGCCATCCACAGAGACCTGCGGACGCTCCTGCATGAAGGTGCGGTTCTGGTAGTGCGGCTGTTCCAGAGAGCAGTAGGCACCGATGCCCGAAACCGCCCGATCGCTGTTCCCTGACAACGCCACGTAGAACGATACCTCGTACTCTTTGCCTTCCACCAAGGGTTCGAGCAGATCCGTGGTGATGTATTCCGAATACGAGTTCCAGCCGGGAACGAAATCGTCCTGGCCTTCCTCGTAGTTGCGCCGCATGTCGTCCTTCCACGCGAAGAAGCCTCCATAGCGATCACCCTCTTGGGGATCCATGTGGCCGTAGTCGTTGTCAGGTATGCCGATCGTTCTGGCCGGGCTCCCTTTGCTGAACAGTTCCGAATAGCCGATGGTTGCATTGCCCCAGCCGACCGCTTGGCTGATCTGGTCGTATGTGGTGGGCTCGCTCTCCACGAACTCGAAGCCTCCGTTGCGGACGTATTCGGGGATCGTCTTCGATTGGCCATGGGCACTACAGGCTAGCAGGACCAATGAAAGGGATCGAATGCGGAGAGGAAAGTCCATGGCTCGGTGAAATTGGTGGGGTGGCGCTGCCAAAATAGGTGCCAACTAAACGTCGTCACTTCAATTTCGCTGCGAACACCTTGCGGAACTTCTCCACTTTCGGGCGGATCACCCATTGGCAATAGCCCTGATCCGGGTTGTTGGCGAAGTAGTCGCGGTGGTAGTTCTCCGCAGGGTGGAACGTCGGAGCGATCGCAATCTCGGTTACAACAGGCCGCTCGAAAGCACCGCTCCGATCCAATTCGGTCTTGTAGTGCCCAGCTCGTTCCAGTTGTTCAGCGGTAGTGCAGAAGATCACGGAACGGTACTGTGTGCCGACGTCGTGGCCTTGCCGATCGCGTGTCGTGGGGTCATGCGTTTGCCAGAAGACTTCCAGCAGTTCATCAAAACTGATCACGGATGGATCGTACGTGATACGCGCCACCTCCGCATGGCCGGTTGTGCCGGTGCATACGGAGGTGTAATCCGGGTTCGCGGTGGCACCACCCGCATAGCCGGGCATCACTTCCAGCACGCCCTTCAACTCAGTGAAAACGGCTTCAACACACCAGAAGCAACCCGCACCGAGGAGGACGGTATCCATTCCACCAGGATCCGATAACGGCATCACCGATCCTTCATGTGTCGAGTTCATAGGTTGTGCGAGGAAGGGTGCAAAGTTCGTGATCAGCGAACGGCAGGTGAACGATGACGTGCGATAAGCGCCTTGCCTATGCGCTCCACCACTCCGGTCACCAAGGCATTGCCCATGAAGAACGCGCGCCAGCCGTCGGGAACACCGGCCGTGTGCCCATCGGGGAACATGTTCAGTCGTTCCAGTTCAACCGGGGTCAGCCGTCGATAACGGCCCTCAGGAGTTCGAACGACATGTTTGAAGCGCGATGGTGCGGCACCCCCTTCACCGGTAACAATGGTGCGTGCGGGCATATCGAGCGCATCAGGGAACGCCATGGCACCTTCAGCATAGTGGTACATGTGGCCGTTCGCAGTGGCCCGTGATTCTTTCTTGGCACCTTTCAAGTAACGCCACTTGCCCAGGTCTTTCCGCGGAATGAAGTATTCGCGTGGCACGTCGGCTGTCGGAAGCAGGATATCACCAAGAACAGAGCCGACCACGGGTGCAGCGACTTTCACTTTTTGCGTCCAGACTTGTCCATCGCGCATGATCCCCGCATTGTGGAATGGCGAGCGGCTACCTTCCCGATTGAATGAGCGGGACAATTGCGCAAGGCTGCCCCTCAGGTGGAAGTGGTCCATAGCGCCCATGTTGTTTACTGCACCGAACGCCTTGGCGAAGAGTCCTGTCCGCGTGATCCGGTGCAGCGCATCGAAGCTCGTAGCCCCAACACTTCGGTCCCGTTCGCCGAAAATGAACACACGCTTGCGCCGTTGGGGCATGCCGTGCTCAGCTGCGTTGATCACCCGCCACTCGACGGTATAGCCAAGCGTGTTGAGCGAAGCCAACATCACGGCGAAATCACGGCCACGCTGGCCAGCCGGTGAGCCCAGCAAGCGATCGACGTTCTCCAACAACAGATACCGCGGCCGTTTTTCCATTCCGGAAAGAAGACGGTGGATCTGCCACCAGAGAACGCCCTTCTTGCCCAACAATCCCTTGGATCGTTTCAATGTGCTGGCGACCGAATAATCCTGACAGGGAAATCCGCCGACGAGCAGATCGTGATCAGGCACCTGGTCAGCCGCAACACTGGCAATGTCAGCGCAGACATGGTGCGCGGCTCCGAAACGTCGCACATAAACCTCGCTGGCATGCTGCTTCTTGCGGCCGGGTTCCCATTGGTTGCTCCACACGATCCTGAAAGCACCTGTTCGTTCCAATCCGATCCGGAAGCCGCCCACTCCGGCGAACAGTTCCACCACACGCAAGGGAACTGCCTTGGCTTTCGCGTTCGCACGTGACATGGGCGCGCAAGATAGGATCGACCATACAGTGGATCAGCGTGCTGGCAAATGACGAAGGCGGCCTCGCCGGACCGCCTTCGCCTGAGCGGGAAACGGGATTCGAACCCGCGACCCTCAGCTTGGGAAGCTGATGCTCTACCAACTGAGCTACTCCCGCATGATCGGGCGCTAAAATAGGATCGGGCGAGGATCCCCGAGCGCAGGAAGTCACGCAGAGGCTTAACCTACTTTTGACAGCCTGCTAACCCTCCTCTCATCGAACATGGCTCACTTCGCACCCCAACAGACGGACCCGCTGATGCCCGGTGTGATATCCCAAAAAGTATTGTTGGTGGACGATGAGCAGGACATTCTTGACCTGCTGCGCTACAACCTGGAACGGGAAGGCCTGAAGGTCTTCACGGCCCAGAACGGCCGGGACGCTTTGAAGCTGGCCAAGGGCGAACGACCCGACCTGATCGTGCTGGACATCATGATGCCCGGCATGGATGGCGTGGAAGTATGCAACCAGTTGCGCGCGTTGCCAGAGTTCAAGCAAACGCTGATCACTTTCCTCACGGCGCGTGGCGAGGATTATTCGCAGATCGCGGGCTTCGACGCGGGAGCGGATGATTACATCACCAAACCGGTCCGTCCCAAGGTTTTCGTCAGCAAGGTGAAGGCCCTGCTCAAGCGCTCGGGATCCACCAAGAATGATGAGAAGACCATCGAATCGAACGGTGTGGTTCTTGATCTGGAGAAAGTGATCGTACGCTGCGGGGACCAGGAATTGAAACTACCCAAGAAAGAATTCGAATTACTGGCGCTGCTGATGAGCAAGCCCGGCAAAGTGTTCAAGCGTGATGAGATCTACGCGCATATATGGGGTGATGGTCTCTTCGTCGGTGATCGGACCATTGACGTCCACATCCGGAAGCTCCGCGAGAAGATCGGCGACGATCGGATCGGCACGGTGAAAGGCATCGGCTACAAGTTCGAAGCCTGACAGCGACGACGGCGGACGGATGGTGTACATCCGCACTTTCAATGGATCCGCATCGTCATATCAACGGAAGTCTACATTTGCCGCCCGCTACAAATTCGGGGTGTAGCTCAGCCCGGTTAGAGTGCTACGTTCGGGACGTAGAGGCCGGAGGTTCGAATCCTCTCACCCCGACCAGGTCGGAAAGCCTGCGACCGTATCGCGGGCTTTTTCATTCCCGTGACAGAACCGACCGTTCCTCATGCCCACGTGGCATTTCGACGAATACATGATCATAGCAGGCATCCTTGCATCCACCCGCCCCGTCTTCAATGCGGAACCATGTCACGCGCCTTCAAAATATCGCTCATCCTCAAAAGCCGGAACAGCCTTCCGGTATACAAGGACCTGGCGAAGCTCAGCGATCTGGAACTGGAGGAACAAGTAAGGGCCATCGTACGCCGCATGCGCGCCAATGAAAGCGGGATCATCGCCCGCATGACGCTCCGGCAGCCCACCTTCAGTCTCAATTGATCCGCTGACCTTCCACCTTGGCTGAGGCTCAGATGCATGCCGCTGCTTGGCCTGTTGAAAACGTATCCGATCCAATGAACACGTCCTTGGTCCGGGCTGGGAGGGCGCTTCTATATTCGCCCCGCAAACGCACCTGACCGATGAGCGAGCATCACGAAGAAGGCCACTTCCCTGACGAAGCCGAACAGAACGAGATCGGTGGTCCCGTTCTCGTAGCCCTGATCATCGTGGTTTTCGCGTTGATCATCATCTGGGCCTGGTAGAAGTTCAGGCGTCCCCTGCCCGCTCCAAGTACTCGTCGCGCCGCACCAGGGCATACCAGTTCTCGCTGATCTCGAGATAGCCGTGTTCGAAGCAGAACACGTACGTGTTCCCTTTCTTGGTCCGGTAGATGTTCGTGTGGTACATGAAGTTGTAGCCACGTTCGACCAGTTTGTCGCGATGCACTTTCTTGGTGCCTTCCGGTCCGTCGTTCAGTTCGGTGAGAATGCGCCGATTGCGTTTCAACGCGTTCACCACATTGCGCACATAGTTGATCGGTGCGTTGTTGCTGCGGTAGTGATAGATGTTCCGGCAGGCGTCGGAGCAGAATTTCTTGTCCGTGCGGCCCTTCACGGACTCACCACATTCCAAGCAGAACTTCTCTACGGCCGTGTGCATGACGCCGAAAAGTAACGATCGGTCCGGAATCACGACAGGCAAATGGCACGATACGGATCCGGATAAAGGAAAAGCCCTCCCCGAAAACCGGGAAGGGCTTTGTTGATCTCGTGCAGCGATACTACTTCACCTCGCTGGGGCCGGTGTGGCGGGCGTAGCGCTTTTTGAACTTGTCCACGCGACCGGCCGTGTCGATGAGCATCATTTTGCCCGTGTAGAAGGGATGGCTCGTATTGCTGATGTCCAGCTTGATCAGCGGGTATTCGGTACCGTCCTCCCACTTCACCATGTCCTTCGTGTTCGTGCAGCTCTTTCCGAGGAACATGTGGTCGTTGCTCATGTCCTTGAACACGACGATGCGGTAGCTGTCTGGATGAATGCCCTGTTTCATGACGGTCTCTGGTTACGGGCCGCAAATGTAACCGGTTCGTCCATACACTCAACCCACCCTGAACCAAGGCAATGATCCACGGGCTTCTGACGTATGTGCCCCGCACCCATCTTTGCACGCTTTGCACACCATTCGCTGCCTTGTCCTGTTCGGACTCTCCGCCTTGCTATTGTTGGCGTGCCGCAAGGACGAACTCGTAACAACGGACTCCGGTGCCAAGCTGTTCCTCACCGAGGACACGGTGCTCTTCGACACTATTTTCACCACGGTTGGTTCGGTAACAAAGCGCTTCACCGTACGCAATGAGAACGACCAAGCAGTGGAAGTGAACGTTGCCCTGCAGGGCGGCACACCCTCCCCCTACCGCATCAATGTGGACGGCACTTCGGGCGTTACGGTGAACAATGTGGAGATCCTCGGACACGACAGCATCTATGTGTTCGTGGAGGCCACGTTGAACCAGAACAACGCCAACAACCCCTTTATCATAGAGGACCACATCTTGTTCAACACGAACGGGAACGAGCAAAGCACGCTCCTGTTGGCTTGGGGCCAGGACGCGCACTTCTTTCCCAATGTGGACCATCCCGTCCAGCACATCAACGGCCTGCCTGCCTTCAGTTACATCGCTGGTGGTTATGATGCGAACCACGTCCAGATCTGCGAGACCATACACTGGACCAACGACAAACCTTATGTGATCTATGGCTATGGCGTCGTGGACAGTTGTTGCACCCTGATCATCGACCCCGGCGTGAAGGTGTATTTCCACGGCGGTGGCGGCCTCTGGGTGTACAAATACGGCCGCATCGATGCCGAAGGCACGGTGGACGAACGCATCACTTTCCAAGGCGACCGGCTGGAAGCCCTCTATGATGACCTGCCCAACCAATGGGACCGCATTTGGATCAATGAAGGCGAGGCGGGCATGGACAACGTTCTCAAGAACTGTGAGATCAAGAACGCGCTCATCGGGGTGCAGGCACAAACGTTCCCGTTCACAAGCGGACAGCCGACAAGCTCGAACAAACTGGTGCTGGACAATGTGCGCATCCAGAACTGCTCGACAGCCGGGCTCTATTCGGAGAACTATCGCATCACCGCATCCAACCTGCTGATCGCTGATGCGGGCCAGTACTGCGTGGTGCTCACAGGCGGTGGCGAATATCACTTCGACCATCCGACGATCGGCAACTACTGGTCGTTCGATGTACGTCAGGATCCGGCGTTCCTCATGACCAATTCGTTCGTGGACGCTTTCGGGGCAACTCAGGTACGGCCGATCGAAACAAGCGACTTCACGAACGGGATCATCGCTGGCAACAACGGTAACGAATTCAAGCTGGACCTTGATGGGAGCCAGAACACAACGTTCACCTTCGATCACTTCCTCTTCCGCACGGATCAAGCAACCAACGATAGTGGCCATTTCCCGGACCAGAACACCATCTACCGCAATTTGGATCCTGGCTTTGTGGATCCCAGCGTTCATGACCTGCACCTGACCCAAAATTCCAACGCGAAAGGCAAGGCGAGCACCCCTTCACCGGAAGCGCTCTTCGACTTGGACGGACGCGACCGCCCAAACTTCGGTGACGCTAGCGACGGTTCGAAAGCGGACCTGGGTTGCTACGAGTTCTATCCCTGACCGAGGTTCGACAAGAACCTCATCGTATCCACACCATCCGCATAGTCCTGCGGGCCGGGGCTTTGCGCACTGCCGAAGGGGAGATGGCCGTGCCCGATGATGCACTGGATATGATCGACCTGCTTCATCAGTTCCACCTCGACCGCTGATCGATCATCATACCACGCGAAGTAGAGCGAGCCCAGCGGGCTGTGCAGTGCCGGATCCTCTTTGAACAGCACAAAGCCGTTCTCGATCAAGGGCACGCGGTCCATGAGCCAGATGGCCTTGTGGTAGTCGTAGTTGTTCGCCCACTTGTTGTGTTGCGCAAGATGCTGCCAGGGGAAGATGGCGTTGAACAACCGGTCCAGATCGAAGTCGCGCGGCACGAACAACTTGCTCACGTTGCGGCAACCGAGACCGAAATAGCGGAAGAGGTCCTCGCCCAGAGCGACCAGTTCGGCCTCCGTCTCTGATCCATCCAGCACGGCAACACTGGTGCGACTCTTTCGCACGATGTGCGGCAGGTGCCCGAAGTAGTGATCGAAGTAGCGCGCGGTGTTGTTGCTGCCTGTAGCGATCACGGCATCCACATCGCCGAGCTTGCCTTTGGAAACAACAGCACGGGCTGCGAGATCCGGAGAAATACAACCGAGCAGGGTGAGCACCGCTGGGGTGAGTCCCGCGTCGTCGCTACTGCATTTCACATGGGCGCGGTGTCCGCTGATGAGCACACAGAGCAGGTCATGGAAGCCGACCAAAGGCACGTTGCCCGCGAGGATGAGACCAATGGTCCGGGGTGCGTGTTTTTGGTTGTTGGTTGCTTCGCCGGCCGAAGCTTCCGAGCGAAGGCGGGTTGGTTGTTCGGTTGCCGACGGCGAACTGCCGTTGGAAACAGGGTAACGGTTCAACCAATCCCGCAGCCTGTCGGCATCGAGCATCACCGACAAACCCTTCAACATGTGGCGTACGTTGTCCTCGGTGAACCAACCGTTCCTGTAATGTGCCGATCGCACCACCTCATCAAAGGCCTCGTATTCCTCCTTGTTCAACCCGCAGGAATAGCCCGGCCAAGCTGCTCCGCTGCCGAACAGCACGAACACCTTTCCGAGTTGAACGAACGCGGCTGCACGTTCTTCCCGACCGATCGATCCCACTTTCCTGGATGTCGCGCCCGTCATGCTCTCTAATTTCGCCGCCCAAATTAGACCTGCCCAGCCATGGCCATCATGATCACGGAGGAGTGCATCAACTGCGGTGCTTGCGAACCGGAGTGCCCAAATAATGCCATTTACGAGGGTGGGGTTGAATGGCGCTTGAGCGACGGCACCAGCCTGCACGGCGAAATGACCACGCCGATGGGCAACACCTACGATGCGGATGCGCCGATCCAGCCGAAAGCGATGGACGTGTACTACATCACACCGGAGAAATGCACGGAATGCACGGGCTTCCACGATGAGCCGCAGTGTGCTGCCGTTTGTCCCGTTGATTGTTGCGTGGACGATCCCGAATTCCGCGAGACCAAGGAGCAGTTGATGGCGAAGAAGGAGTTCATGCACTTGTGAGCGCGCAGTTGGCAGTGGCAGTGGCGGCCACGCTCCTGATCGCATTAGTATCATCCTGCCAACTGTCGCTGCCTATTGGCGACTTGCTCGAAGTACTTTCGGCACGATGCCTGTCGTTGCTCGGATGATGATGCGGAATGCACTGCTCGTGATCGGTGGTCTCCTTTGCGGATCGCTCTTTGCGCAGGGCGTGCATCCCGATCACACGGCGATCATCGCGAATATCAAAGCGCTCACCGACGCCACGCGCGATACACAACGCGATTCCATCAGCGAGGACATCCGCGCTGGGCTGCGCTCGGTTCTGGAAACGGATGATGCGCTGACCGCGGATCTCAGCGACATCCCGATGAGCCGCGTGGAGGCACCTGACGGCAAGTTCCGCTTGTTGACCTGGAACGTGGCGCACGAGGATGGCTCCAACCGATTCGAGGGATTTCTCCTCGTGCGTGACAAGAACCGTCACGTGCTTTACGAATTGCGGGACATGACCGAGAAGATCGCCATGCCGCTCTCGAAGAAACTGAACGCTGAGAACTGGTACGGCGCGCTTTACTACACGGTGATCCCACCACTGGAGAAAAGAGGCAAGTACTACACACTGCTCGGTTGGAAGGGCTTCAGCAAAGTGGAAACGCGCAAGGTGATCGAGGTCTTGAGCTTCAATGGTCCAGTGCCGGTGTTCGGCGCGCCGGTGTTCGATGAAGGCAAGCTGAAGTCATCACGCAAGGTCTTTGGTTACAGTTTCCAGAGCAGCATGAGCCTGAAGTGGGATGAAGCGAACAAGGCCATCGTGCTGGATCACCTCTCACCCATGAAGCCTGAATTCGCCGGGCAAGCCGCGTTCATGGGACCGGATCTGAGCTTCGATGCCTACGTGTGGTACAAGGGCCATTGGAGCTACCTGCACGACGTCGACGCGCGCAACATGCAGTTGACGAGGCCGAGCAAGCGACCACCGACCGAGGTCCGCTGATCATTCCGCACCAGTGATCCGATCGTGCCTTCGAGCGCGTATGTCTTGCCGTGACCGCACCACAGCGGGCATGAAAACTCTTCATCCAATGAACTACAGATACCATTTCGCACGAGCGGTGGTAGCGGGTGCAGCCGTCTTCGGGCTGGGGAACCTCTCCCCGACCTGGGCCAGCAGCCACCGCGAAGCCCCGCTGATCGCCAACGACCCGTTGGCAGACAACACGGACCTGTACGCCTTCCGAAGTCCGGATGATCCGAACACCATCACGATCATCGCCAACTACATCCCTGCGGAACTCGCGTTCGGCGGCCCCAACTACGCCAGCTTCGGCGAGGGCATCCGCTACGAGATCCACATAGACAACAACACGAGCACGCCAGGTGATGACATCACTTACCGCTTCACCTTCACGAAGAGCAACCAGGACCCCACCACCTTTTTCAACATCCGCCTCGGCCAGCAGAACCTGCTCACGGTGTACACGATGGAGAAGAGCGTGGGTGGTGGTGCGTTCACCACGGTACTGAGCAATGGCCCAGTTCCCCCGCCGAACATCGGCCCTCGTAGTATCGAAGGCGGTGCCGGCCTCATGGCTGCCAACTACGATGCGCTCATCACCGCCGCGATCATGACCGCGAGCAGTGGCGAGACCGTTTACTGCGGCCCGGCCGATGATCCCTTCTTCGTCGATCTCGGTGGCATCTTCGATCTCGGTGATGCACCCCGCCAGAACAATGGCAACATCGTTCGTGATGGCCTTGCGCGCACGAACGTCCACAGCATTTGCCTGAAGATCCCGATCTCCTCCTTGCAAAAGGATGGGCACGATGTGAGCATGGCCGCCAACATCCTCGATCCCGATTTCGTGATCGGTGTATGGGCCAGTGCGAGTCGTCCTGCCATGCGCACACTGAACACCGGTTCCGCCGGGTACACCGAGAGCGGCAACTGGGTGCAGGTATCGCGCCTCGGCATGCCGCTGACCAATGAGGCGGTCGTGCCGGTAGGCTACAAGGATCTTTGGAACGCGCTGACGCCTTACGAGGACCTGGCGAACATCAGCACGTTCGGCAATTACTTCTACAACCCCGAACTCGCGCTGTACATGGATGATGCGCAGTTCGGAAGCGCGGTTCCGGCCTTTGCGGGCCTGCGCGTACAGCGCAGCAGCTTGCAGGGATTCGATTTCGGAAATGGCCATAACGGTCTTTACTCTCTCAAGGGCACTCCGGCGGTCGCAGGTACGGCACTGGATGATGCCATCTTCGGCGATCTGCTATTACCTGCGCCGCAAAGTCCGCGCAGCGTGGATCTCTGGCCGATCTTCCATACCGGCGTGCCGAACCTGGCACCGTACCAACTGGCCACCGGGAAAGGCGGCAACCCGCTCGCCGCTGGCAAGCCCTTCATCAACAACTTCCTGCCGAACGGTGGTGATATGTTGCGGTTGAACATGGCCGTGCCCATAACGCCGCGCAATGATCCCGCCTTCAGTACCGATGGCATCATCGCCGCAGCCGTCGCTGGCCTCACGGATCCGGCCTACACCGGCAGCACTGCCCTCCAGGCGATCCCGAACATGGACGGATTCCCGAACGGACGCCGACTGGAGGATGACGTGACGCGCATCGAACTGCAAGCTGTGGGCGGTGTCGCCTTGGCCGCGATCGGTCTGTGGTTCGACGACTACAACGCGAGCAACACCACGCAATCGCCTGTGACCAATTTCCTGCTGAACAACCTGCAATACAGCACCGGCGTGGAACACAACGACGTGGCCTTCAAGACCGCCTTCCCTTACGTCGCTTCACCCTGGAGAGGCACTGATATCTGATCCATCCACGGGCCGATGATCGTCGCCACGCAAGGGCGATGCATGCATCGCCCAAACCCGAACAACCATGAAAACAAACGCAAGGGCGATGCATGCATCGCCCCTTCAGAACCTCGCTCTCGCCAGCGGCTTGCTCTTCGCACTGGGTGCGAACGCCAGCAGCCACCGTGAAGCACCGCTGATCAGCAATGATCCGCTCGCGGACAATACCGATCTCTACGCCTTTCGCAGCCCCGATGATCCCAACTCGATCATCCTCATCGCGAACTACGTCCCGATGCAACTGCCGCAAGGTGGGCCCAACTACTACTCGTTCGGTGAGAACATCCGCTACGAGATCCATGTCGACAACAACGTGACCACGACAGGGGATGACATCACCTATCGTTTCACGTTCCACAAAGTGGACCAGGACCCGACGACGTTCTTCGACATCCGCTTGGGACAGGAGAACGCCAAGACCACGTACGATCTGGAGCGCAGCATCAACGGTGGCGCGTTCACCATGGTGATCAGCGGTGGCATCGTACCTCCGCCGAACATCGGACCGCGCAGCATCACTGGCGGTGCCGGACTGAACACCACCTACGACGCGCTCATGACAGGCGCGATCGCGACGGCTTCCAGCGGTGAAACGGTGTTCTGCGGATCGATGGAGGATCCGTTCTTCGTGGATCTCGCCGGTGTGTTCGACCTCGGTGATCTGCCACGCCAGAGCGGCACGCCCAAGGACAACCTCGCCTGCTTGAACGTGAGCAGCATCGTGATGAAGATCCCGATCAGCACCTTGCAGAAGGACGGTCACGACGTGAGCATGGCCGCGAATATCCTCGATCCCGATTTCGTGATCGGTGTATGGGCCAGCGCGAGCCGCAAGGAAATTCGGACGTTGAATACGGACGGTACCGAGACGTATGCAGGCAACTGGATCCAAGTGTCGCGCCTCGGCATGCCCTTGACCAATGAAGCGGTGGTGCCCATCGGCTACAAGGATCTGTGGAACGCGCTGACCCCTTATGAGGATCTCGCGAACCTGAGCACCTTCGGCAACTACTTCTACAATCCAGAGTTGGCGCTCTATATGGACGACTCCCAGTTCGGTGGTGCCGTTCCGGCCTTCGCTGCATTGCGCGTTCAGCGCAACAGCTTGCAGAGCTTCGACTTCGGCAATGGTCACAGCGGCCTTTTTGGTTTGAAAGGAACACCCGCCGTTGCTGGTACCGCGTTGGATGATGCCATCTTCGGAACACTGCTGCTACCCGCTGACAATAGTCCGCGCAGCGTGGACCTGTGGCCGATCTTCCACACCGGCGTGCCGAATCTGGCGCCCTACCAGCTCGCCACAGGCAAAGGCGGAAACCCGCTCGCCGCAGGCAAACCTTTCATCAACAACTTCCTGCCCAACGGTGGTGATATGCTTCGCCTGAACATGGCGGTGCCTGTGACGCAACGCGATGATCCCGCCTTCAGCGCGGATGGCATCATCGCGGCCTGCGTATCGGGCCTCACGGATCCGACCTACAATGCGACAGCATCGCTGCAATTCATCCCGAACATGGATGGCTTCCCGAACGGTCGGCGATTGGAGGATGATGTGACGCGCATAGAACTGCAAGCGGTGAGCGGTGTCGCCTTGGCGGCGATCGGTCTGTGGTACGACGACTACACCAACGGCGATCCCAACCCGGTGACCACCGATCTCGTGGACGTGTTGAGCTACAGTACTGGCGTGAACGCGAACGACATGCCCTTCCAGAACGCCTTCCCGTATCTCGCCCCACCGCGTTCCGGCACCGGCACATGCAGTGGCTTGGAGTACACCTATGTGCAACCGGACATCCTGCCCGCGAGCGATGGCCACGTTGGCATCAGTGAACTGGGTCACAACAGCGGCGACTTCACCGCCTACCCGAACCCGATCAGCGACAACACCACATTGCACATCAATGCGCCAGCGAAAGGCATGGTGCGCGTGGAAGTCTATTCGCTCACCGGACAGCAAGCGGCCACTGCGTTCGACGGCACATTGCAAGCAGGTGCGAACGACCTGAACTGGAATGCGCGCGGGCTGGCGAAAGGCACCTACCTCGCGAAAGCACTGAACGCCGAAGGAAAGATCATCGGCGCGATGAAGCTGACGAAGAACTGAGACTGAAGATCATTGCCTGAGCATCACGGATCCCGTAAGGTCCGGATGCCCGGGCGATGAGCGATGCCCCAAGAAACACCGATCATGGATCCATCCATGGTCGGTGTTCTTGTTATTGACCGCTCCACTTTCGGGAAGTGGATGCTAGACCGCTTTCACAATAAATGAAGGAACCACGGATGGGTACGGATACGGAATTCAAAGAACAGCCGGACCCCTTGTCCCATAGGCATTCATCCGTGTTCATCCGTGTCCATCCGTGGTAAAAAAAACCACGTACGCCGAAGGCGGACTGAACTACGAAAGAGGTATCGGTCCAATTCCTGCGAACCGAAGATCCAGCATCGTTGTGCGTGCATGATCCATCGGCTCTGAATGCCCGTACATCTTCCTGCATGTCGAATTCCCGGCATGCGATCAAAACCCTTTTCACCATGAAGTACCGATACCGTTCCGCACGAGCGGTGATGGCGGTAGTAGCCGCGTTCGGGCTGGGGAATTTTTCCCCGACCTGGGCCAGCAGCCACCGCGAAGCACCACTGATCGCCAACGACCCGTTGGCCGACAACACGGACCTCTATGCGTTCAGAAGTCCGGATGATCCGAACACCATTACGATCATCGCCAACTACATCCCCACGCAACTGCCGTATGGCGGACCCAACTACAACAGTTTCGGGGAGAACATCCGCTATGAGATCCACATCGACAACAACGTGAACACGGCGGGGGACGAGATCGTGTACCGCTTCACCTTCACAAAGACCAACCAGGATCCCAGCACCTTCTTCAACATCCGCCTTGGCCAACAGAACCTGCTCACGCGGTATACGATGGAGAAGAGCACGGACGGTGGCAGCACCTTCAATGTGGTACTCATGAACGGTGTGGTACCTCCGCCCAACATCGGTGCCCGCAGCATCGAAGGAGGTGCCGGGTTGGGAGCCGCGGATTACGCTTCCCTGATGAGCGCAGCGATCGGTACGGCCAGCTCCGGCGAGACGGTGTACGCCGGTCCCGCTGATGATCCGTTCTACGTGGACCTCGGCGGCATTTTCGACTTGGGTGATGCGCCGCGCCAGAATGGAGGAACCGTACGCGATGGCATCGCGAAGACCAACATCCACAGCATCTGCATCAAGATCCCGATCAGCATGTTGCAAAAGGACGGTCTCAGCGTGAGCAGTGCGGTCACGATCCTCGATCCCGCATTCGTGATCGGCGTATGGGCCAGCGCGAGCCGCCAAGCCATGAACACGTTGAACACCACAGGCGGTGGCAGCACCAACAGCGGTGCGTGGGTACAAGTGAGCCGCCTCGGCATGCCCCTGACCAACGAAGCGGTGATCGCGTTGGGCAAAAAGGATCTCTGGAATTCATTGACCCCATACCAGGATCTCGCCAATATCAGCATGTTCGGCGACTACTTCTACAAGCCTGAACTGGCCCTGTACATGGACGACAGCCAGTACGGTGGCGCGGTTCCCGCTTTCGCAGGACTGCGCATACAGCGCAACAGCCTGGGGAGCTTCGGTTTCGGGAACAGCGACAATGGCCTGTACCCGTTGAAAGGAACCACCGCAGTGGCGGGTACCGCGTTGGACGATGCGATCTTCGGAACACTGCTGCTTCCCGCTGCGAACAAACCGCGCAGCGTTGACCTGTGGCCGATCTTCCATACAGGCGTACCGAACCTGGCCCCCTACCAACTGGCCACCGGCAAAGGCGGCAACCCGCTCGCAGCTGGCAAGCCTTTCATCAACAACTTCCTGCCGAACGGTGGCGACATGCTCCGCTTGAACATGGCCGTGCCGGCAACCCCGCGCAACAGCCCTGACTTCAGCAGCGAAGGACTCGTGGCCGCAGCAGTGGCCGGGTTGACGAACCCCGCGTTCGCGAACACCAGCATCCAATCGATCCCGAACATGGATGGCTTCCCCAACGGACGCCGACTGGAGGACGACGTGACGCGCATCGAACTGCAAGCCGTGGGCGGTGTCGTACTCGCTGCCATCGGCCTGTGGATGGACGACTACAACGCGGGCAACCCCAACCAATCGCCTGTCACCAACCTGCTGATCAACAACCTGCAGTACAGCACCGGCGTGGAATCCAACGACGCTCCGTTCCAATCAACCTTTCCATACGTGGCCGCTCCTTGGAGGGGTACCGGTGTCTGACCTATCCACGGGCCGATGATCGTCGCCAACCAAGCAATGGTGATGAATGCATCGCCCCAAACCAAAAAACCATGAAAACGAACACACGGGTGATGCATGCGTCGCCCCTCCAGAACCTCGCTCTCGCCAGCGGCTTGCTCTTCGCACTGGGTGCGAACGCCAGCAGCCACCGCGAAGCACCATTGATCAGCAACGATCCGCTTGCGGACAACACGGACCTCTATGTGTTCCGTAGCCCGGAGAACCCGAACAAGATCACCATTATCGCCAACTACGTTCCGTTGCAGTTGCCGCAAGGTGGTCCCAACTACTACTCCTTCGGGGAGAACATCCGGTACGAGATACACGTGGACAACAACACGGGAACACCCGGCGATGACATCGTCTACCGCGTGACCTTCCACAAGACGAACCAGGATCCGAGCACCTTCTTCAATATCCGGCTCGGCCAACAGAACCTGAAGACCACCTACACGGTGGAACGCAGCATGGACGGTGGAGCGTCGTTCACAACGATCGTTTCCAACGGCATCGTTCCTCCTCCGAACATCGGCCCCCGCAGCATCAGCAGCGGTGCAGGATTGAACATGTCGTACGCGGCATTGATGGCGGGCGCCGTCACCACCGCGAGCACGGGTGAGAAGATCTTCTGCGGCCCGGTGGACGACCCGTTCTTCGTTGACCTCGGCGGCATCTTCGACCTCGGTGACTCCCCTCGCCAAATGGGGATCCCCAAGGATGGAGTGGCTTGCAAGAACGTGAGCACCATCATCATCCAAGTGCCCATCGCCACCTTGCAGAAAGATCATCATGGTGTCGCGCAAGCCATCAACATCCTCGATCCGAACTACGTGATCGGTGTATGGGCCAGCGCGAGCCGCCAGCAGATGCGCACGTTGAACAACGATGGCACCACGGCCTTCTCCGGCAATTGGATACAAGTGAGCCGCCTCGGCATGCCGTTGACGAACGAAGCGGTGATCCCCATCGGTTACAAGGACCGCTGGAATTCGGAGACACCCTACCAGGACCTCGCCAATCTCAGCACGTACGGGAACTTCTTCTACAACCCCGAACTCGCGCTGTACATGGATGATGACCTCTATGGAGGAGCCGTACCCGCGTTCGCGCCGCTGCGCATCCAACGCAACTCGCTCCAGAGCTTCGATTTCGGCAATGGGCACAACGGTCTGTTCGGCTTGAAAGGATCGCCCGCCGTGGCCGGTACCGCTCTGGATGATGCGATCTTCGGAACACTCCTGTTGCCTGCGGCGAACAGCCCGCGCAGCGTGGATCTCTGGCCGATATTCCATACCGGAGTTCCCAACCTGGCACCTTACCAACTGGCCACTGGCAAAGGCGGCAACCCGCTCGCTGCCGGCAAGCCGTTCATCAACAACTTCCTGCCGAACGGTGGGGACATGTTGCGCTTGAACATGGCCGTTCCCGTAACGCCACGCAACAGCCCTGACTTCAGCAACGACGGCATCATCGCCGCATGTGTGGCCGGTCTTACCAACCCGATCTACGCGAACACCTCCATCCAATCGATCCCGAACATGGACGGTTTCCCCAACGGGCGCCGGCTGGAGGATGACGTGACGCGCATCGAACTGCAAGCCGTCAGTGGCGTCGCGCTCGCAGCCATCGGACTGTGGTACGACGACTACACGGCCGGTGACCCGAACCCGGTAACCGCCGATCTGGGGAACGTGCTTTCCTACAGCACCGGAGTGAACGCCAACGATGCACCCTTCACGAGCACCTTCCCCTTCATGGCAGCACCATGGAGCGGCACCGGGGCATGTGGTGGTCAGGCGGTGGCCTATACACAATCCACCGTACTGCCCGTGAGCAATGGCGCGCCCTGCACGGAGAACCTGATGTTGACCTTCCAATTGGACGAGCATGGGAGCCAGATCACTTGGGAAGTGCGCCGCAGCGCGGATAATAGCGTGACAGCGAGCGGTGGCCCGTATACCGACGTTCTTGGCGGAACCACGGTGAACGCCCCGATGTGCCTGCCTGTGGACTGCTACAAGCTGATCGTGCATGATTCCGGAAGCGATGGCATCACCAACGGCGGCTATCAGTTGAAGGACGCGCAGGGACGCCGCATCATCGATGCGAACGGCCAGTTCGCCGGTACAAGTGGACCCACAGTTGCCTTCTGCGTGCCTTTGAGCAACGAGACGATGCAGGCCAATTCGTGCGATCGCACCAACGTGACCGCCACCACATCGCTCTATTGCCTCACGCAACCCGGAGCAACGAGCTACCAGTTCTGGTTCTTCGATCCGCACGGCTCATACTCGCGCAGGATCGTGCGAAGCACCAACTACGTGCGCCCGAACCAGATCATCACCAGCCCGCTCCCGCTGAACGTGGACCTCAACGTTTGCGCCCGTGCTCTGGTACCGAACACCACCACCTACTTCGGTGCGGTGTGCCGCGTGCGGGTGCCGGGCAACATCGGCAACCAGAACAGCCTGTTGGATGATGGCACAACGGTGAAGTTGTACCCGAACCCGACGCAGGGTGACCAGGTGTACCTCTCCATCGAAGGGCTTACGGACGAGCAGCAACAAATCGAGATCGATCTGTACGACGCGCTCGGCCGCAATGTGCATCATGAGGCCTTCGGCAACGAAGGCGATGTGCTCAACACCGTGATCGAACTGAAGGGCGGCTTGGCCAAGGGCGCTTACGAAGTTCGTATCGCCGTGAACGGCGCCGTGCGCGACCAGCGCCTGATGGTGCAATAGGAATTCCTTGGGCTCTGCTCCTGGCGGTGCTGAGCTCCGATGTGGAAAGCCCTCTCCCCTTCAAGGGAGGGGGTTTTCCCGTTCCGATGATCCAAGTTCAGGGGTTCCCACGTAGGTATTGGCGTTAGCGACCAACGCGGCCTGGAACAGCCAAGAACTTGGAAGCACGTTGTCCATAACCTGAACGCCCACCTCATGAGAACCTTGAAGATCCTTACGACGATGATCGCTCCGATCGTGATCATTGCCTGCACCAATTCACGCGGTAACGACAGCATGAAAGCTGCTCCATCCGCTGCTGCCGCAGTGAACATCCCGGAATTGCCCAAACGCACGGCGGAGTTCGGCGACCCGGCAGAATACGACCACCTGCTGGACACCTACGACAAAGCGAAGATCGAGTTGCGCAAGGACCCCAAGAACAATGGTGCTTGGCTCAAGCTCGTAGAGGTCTTCATCACCGACGCGCGCGTGACCGGCAACGCCGGGAAGGACTATGATGCGGCCACCAGCATCCTGGACGAGATCATCGCAGGCTCGGCGAAACCGGCAGTGCGTGAACAGGCCGTCACCTTGAAAGGGGTGATCCGCTTGAGCCAGCACCGTTTCGATGAAGCATTGGCCCTCGGACAGGAAGCGGTGAAGCTCGATCCGCACCGTGCGTTCAACTATGGCATCCTCGTGGACGCCAACACGGAAATGGGCCGGTACGATACCGCCGTGGCGATGTGCGACCGCATGGTGGGCATACGCCCGGACCTGCGCAGCTACAGCCGCATAAGCTATCAGCGCGAGATACACGGGGACATTCCCGGAGCTAAGCAAGCGATGGACATGGCCGTGAAAGCGGGCGTGCCCGGTGCCGAGGAAACCAGCTGGTGCCTGGTGCAGCTCGGCGGCCTCTACGAGCGCAGCGGCGACCTGAAGAAAGCCGAAGGCTGCTACCGCAACGCGATCGAGCAACGCAGCAACTATGCTTTCGCGCTCGCCGCATTGGGACGCATCGAAGGCAAGCAGAAGAAATACGCTGATGCGGAAAGGGATATCGACGCCGCCCTGAAGCTGATGCCCGACTATGCCTTCCATGAGGAACTGGCCCGCGTGCTGAAGGCCCAGAACAAGAACGACCTGTACGCCGCCGAAGTGAAGAGCGCGGAGGATGCCTTGACCGGAATGACGATGAACGTGGACGACCCCAGCAAGAACGGGCAAGGCCACAGCCACCGCACCGGGCTTGAGATGGCGCGGTTCCTGATCGAGTTCAAGAATGACCTGGATGGCGCGCTGAAGCAGGCGCAACTGGAAGAGAAACACCGCCCCGACAACATCGACGTGCAAACGGTGCTCGCCGCGATCCACTATGCCAAGGGCGAATACGCGGAGGCGAAGAAGTACATCGACCTCGCTCAACGCACCGGTAGAAAGGACGCATACATGCGTTGCGTCGCGGGAATGATCGCGATGAAAAGCGGTGATGCGAAAGCGGGCAAGGCGATGATCGCGGCTTCGTTCAAGAGCGATCCCTATCAGGAGCACGCACTTGTCACTGTGGCGCGTAAGGCGATCTGATCGGATAGTGAGCTATCGGTGCTGATACCGATGGTGCGTGTGGAGAGGCCGCTCCGTTCCGAGAGCGGCTTCTTCCGTTTTCCATCAGCCCCCCACCGAATCATGCGCTCTTGAGGATCACGGGACCCGGATGGAACATTATCGCACCGGATCGATCAGCTTTCGGCCTCGCTTTCGCCGAAGGCTTCAGCGAACAAAGCATGAAACACGCGATCACCTTCCTATCGTTCCTATCCGCCCTGACCATTCCCGCCATCAGTCTCGCACAATCCCATGACCTCATCGGTTACTGGCAGAACTGGAACGATGCGAACTCGCCGTACATCCAATTGGACCAGGTGGATCCGCGCTACTCGGTGATCGAGGTCGCCTTCGCCGAACCGGTGATGGGATCAACGAGCAACATGCAGTTCGCGCCCACGATGGTTTCGCAGAGCACGTTGATCACCCAGATCCAGACCCTTCAAGCCGCAGGGAAGAAAGTGTTGATCAGCATCGGCGGTGCGAACGCCACCGTGCAGTTGAACAGCAATACGCAACGCGACGCGTTCGTGACCAGCATGCTCGGGATCCTCAATACCTTCAGCTTCGATGGCATCGACCTGGATCTCGAGGGAGCATCCGTCTCTATCACCGGCGGCACGATCGCGGCGCCGATCGATCAACCCATCATCCGCTTGATCGCCGCGGTGAATTCGATCGCCACACAATACGAGACATCGCACGGCCACCACATGATGCTGACCATGGCACCGGAAACCGCGTTCGTGCAAGGAGGCATGAGCTCGTTCGGTGGCATCTGGGGCGCCTACCTGCCGATCATCCATGCGCTGCGTGATCGGCTCGACATTCTGCAGGTGCAGTTGTACAATAGCGGCAGCATGTACGGCATCAATGGCGGCATCTACAACCAAGGCACCGCCGACTTCATCGTGTCGCAGGCCGAAGCGGTGATACAGGGCTTCGACACCGGTGGCGGACATTTCAATGGACTTCCGCCGGAGAAAGTCGCGAGCGCACTGCCCGCGTGCACATCAGCAGCGGGCGGCGGATATGTGTCGCCGACCGTACTTGCTTCCGCCATGAACTACTTGCTGGGCCTGGGCCCACAGCCGGGCAGCTATACGCGCACTGCTACCTACCCCGCGCTTCGTGGCCTGATGACATGGAGCATCAACTGGGATGCGGTGAACACCTGCAACACGACGAGCTACAGATACGCGCAGGGCTACCAAAGCATCTTCGGCACGAGCCTGCCGGTGAGGGCGCGCGCTATGCTCGAAGGGCCTTACGATCCTATCCTCCATCTCATGCACGACTCCTTGCGTGTTCATCAGTATATCCCAACGGTAGAGCCTTTCACGGCCGCAGGTTTCACCCAGGTCGCGGCGAACACGGGGCAGATCCCCGCGAGCGATGTCTTCAACTTCTCCGGCAACAACGCCATCGTGGATTGGGTCCTGCTCGAACTGCGCAGCGCGATCACGCCTTCGCAGATCCTGCAGACGCGGACCGCATTGATCCAACGCGATGGTGATATCGTCGCGCTCGACGGCACTTCTCCGGTCACCTTTTCCAGCGCGGCCGGCAGCTATCGGATCGCCGCTCGCCAACGCAACCACTTGGGTGTGATGACAGCAGCATCCGTCATGCTCACCACTTCCATCGCGAACATCGACTTCACCAACAGTGCGACCGCTACATACGGCACCAACGCGTTGAAGAATGTGAACGGAACGATGGTGATGTGGGCAGGCAACACGGCGCGCGATGCACTGATCAAATACACCGGAGCCAGCAATGATCGCGATCCGATCCTGGTGCGTATCGGCGGCACCGTGCCCACGAATACCGTGAGCGGCTATTTCATCGAGGACGTGAACATGGATGGCAAGGTGAAGTACACCGGTGTTGCCAACGACCGCGATCCGATCCTGGTGAACATCGGGGGCACCGTGCCGACCAATACGCTGAGCGAACAATTGCCGTGAACGACTTGGACGAATGTTCGGACTTGCCTATCTCCTCTTCTACTTCTGGTGGCTGCTCAAGAAGCGGCCGCACCATCGCTATGTTACCTACCGGTTCGTGAAGTGCGGCTTCCGCATACGGTTGGACCGGTGGAAGAACGAGGTGGTCACAGAACGTTCACCCGCCCGGACTTTCACGCAGACATGACGATGGAACGCATCGAAGAAATTGAAGTGATCGCCAAAAGAACCCTCATCGCGTTCACAGAACATGTGGACGGAACGCACTGGTATGGTAAGGAACGAGAGATGGTAAGCTACTACGCGTTCGGTTTCCTGCTGAAGGAATGTCGTGCGGGATCAGTGTTGTTCGATCCCGCGCAGATCGCGATCGAGTCGCGCGTGCAGCAGATCGATCTTCCGGGGCGCAAGCATCAAGTATGCAAGGATCTCTGCATCTGGTCCGAACCAGGGCAGACTTGTTGGGATGAGGAACGCAAGAGCACGATCGCTCCGTTGATGATCATGGAATGGAAAGACAACACCTCAAAGATCTCCGCGTATGATCAGCAATGGTTGCAGCAGTACTCGTTGCACCGCGAAGTCTTCATCGGACTTTGCGTATCGCTTGATCTGAGGAGTGAAGCAGTCCGGCTGAACAGCACGATCGCACGCAATGGTATCAGCACTGCTGACTGGCTTAGGCGTTGATCGCTTCCACACCCCCGGTTTCACAACTCGCCCCGCTTTCTCCCTCACTCCCCCACCGACTTCTATTTTTGCGCCTCGATCAAAGCAAGGCTTCAACATGACAACCGCCACGAAGATCAAGATCCACAACTACAGCGCTGGACCGTGCATACTTCCACCGGAGGTATTGGAGAAAGCGGCACAAGCGTGCATCGAACTTGATGGCAGCGGCCTGAGCATCCTGGAGATGAGCCACCGCAGCAAGCCCTTCGAAGCGGTGATGGCGAAGGCGCAAGC
>JANMKC010000327.1:0-1600 GCA_031371785.1 Flavobacteriales bacterium
CCAATCCGAGTTCGGGAAGGTTTTCAGCCAGCACTACGCTATCAAGTTCTTTAATCATATTTCCCTCCTGCATCCGATCATAGCGGATAAGCCGTGACCAGATAAGGTTCTGAGCTTTCATTCGAGATAAACCAGACAACACGAACGCTTGGAGTTCGGCCATCCGGTGCAGTCAATGCTCCTTCAATTACGTAGCGAACTCCAAATGGTGTCGCTTCGGCTTTGGCAATTTCGTGTTCTTTGGCGTGGCGAATCAACGCATCAGCCAAATCTCGCCAGTCTTTTGAGGTAAAGCCGAAATGCGCAAAGAACATAGCCTTGCTGCGCCCATCACGGTGAGCTAACGACAACAGATATTCCGTGATCTTGGTTTTCGGGACAACTGCATTTTCAACATTTGGCAGCTTCATATTTCAAGCAGCGGCGAATTCCGTCAACTCACGCAGTTCGGGAGCGTGAAAGGCTAGAACGATGTCTTGATTGGGAACGCCAGCTTCCAGCAATTCGGTGGCGATACCGTCTTCTGTCATATCGTGTTCGATATAAAACTTGCCGTTGATAATGCGGACGTAGACGGTAAAGTTTCGTATCCGCCTGTCTTCTGTCCAACCTAAACTGAACAAAAAGTAATGGTCACGAATTTCATCGGCGACCATAAAATGCTCAATGCCGGATTCGGGCTGGCGACTGTAGGCGGCCACTTTTTCTGACAAAATGCGTTTTATCAGTTGTCGGTATCTTGCCAGTTTATCCATTGTACAATCTCCTCTCGTTTGATGTTGACGGCCAGGATCGAAACTTTGTCGGTTTGCACAATGTCCTTAATCGTTTCGATCTGGAAAAAATCGTTGAAGACCAAACTGCTGACAGCCAGGAACATCTCACGATCAGGCTCGCTCTTTTCCAGCAGGTGGTGATAAGTCAGGTATTGCCCAAGCGCCGAATAAAATTCGGTAATCAGGGAACGTCCGAGGAAGCTTTTGATCTCAACGACAATCCGGCGAGTTCCTTTTTCAGCGGCAATCGGGCGTTCCGCTGCCAAATCTGCCTCAAGTATCAATCTCTCGGTTTTATCCTTGAGCTTGTAAGGATCAGCCGTGATCGTCCAGCCGTCTTTGATCAACGCATTCTTCACCGCGTCATGAATTTTGTCTCTTGCCATAGCCGGAGTATAAAACTTCTCCCGTCAGGCGGGCAAAGTTTTACAACCGATAGCGTTGCTTCTGCTTAGGCTTAGCCTCTTCAACATCAACATTCGGCAAACGCAGGCTGACATCGGCGCTGGCGTCCCATCCGAGATGTTCACCTCTCAGAAGTTTTGGATAACCGGCAGCGGCGATCATCGCGGCGTTGTCGGTGGTGTAAATCGGCGAAGGGATGTAGGCGGGAATCTTCAATTCACCCGCGAGTTGTTTGACCGCCGCGCGCAATTCGCTGTTGCAGGCGACGCCGCCCGCGAGCAGGATCGTTTTCGGCTGGTATTGGACGGCGGCTTTGCGAAGGCTGCGCACCAAGGCGCGGACGACGGCGTTCTGAAAGCTGGCACAGAGGTCGAGGATTTGCTGGCTGGGATTTTCAGGATCGGCAACCGGTTCGATCC
>JANMKC010000364.1:0-4222 GCA_031371785.1 Flavobacteriales bacterium
CATCGCGTGCGGGAAGCGCGTGCGGTGAGCAACTGCACCAGCAGCGCGAGCACGAGCGTGGCGGCGGCGCTCACCACTGCGCGCGCGAACGTGGTGAGGAATCCGTCGAAGCGGTACACTTCCACGAAGAAGAGCCAGAGGTGGTGGATCAGCACGAGCACTCCGGCGAAGGTCATGAACCAGGCGAGGCCCATGTCGGGCACCGTGGGACGTGAGGTGGTATCGTATCCCTCCCGTGGTGCGAGCGCGCGCAGCATCAGGGCCCGTCCATACATCATCACCGTACAGGCGCTGGCGTGCATGCCCGGTGTGCTGCTGAAGAAGTCCATCGTCATGCCGGTGAGGAAACCGATGATGAGCGCGGCCCAGAGTGGTGTGTCAAGCGGCAGCATCAGCAGGAACAGCACGTAGAGATAGGGCACCACCCAGCCATTGGCCATGTCAATGTGGTCGATCACCATCGCTTGCAAGAGCACAAGAAGCGCGAAGCGCAGGAGGTTGGAGAGTACGGTCGTGATCATTCGGCCGGTGCTTTCGCTTGCAGTGAATCACGCTCCTGTCGCATGAGGTCGGATACCACATGAACGTACCCCGAACGGCTGAGGTCCTCGCTCAAATGCACGATGATCACATGGAACGGGATGCTGGGATCGTTGGCCACCTTCTCCACGGTGCCGATCATGATGCCCGGCGGGTAGATGCCCTCGCTGCCGCGTGTGAGCACCGTATCGCCCACATGCACGGGCACGTGCTTGTCAATGTCAGTGAGCGATACTGTGGCCGGGTCGTCCGTGTTCCATTTCAACTGGCCGAAATGCTGGGTGTGTTTGAGCTGTGCACTCGCCGCGTGATCGTCGTTCAGCACGCTGATCACCAATGCGAAGTGGGCGCTGGCCTCGCGCACCACGCCCACGATCCCGTCCGCGCCGATCACGCCCATGTCCGCGCGCACGCCGTCATCCGCGCCTTTGTCCAGTGTCAGGTAGTTCTTCTCCTTGTGTACCGTGCTGTTGATCACCTGCGCGGCGATGAAGCGGTAGCGCAAGTGGCGCACCGTGTCGATCAGCACGGTACCACTGTCATGCGTGATGATCACGGAACGGTCCTTCTCACGTTCCCTCGCGAGTTGCTCGGCGAGTGCCCGGTTCACTTCGCGCAAGCTGGCGAACTCGGTGATGCCATTGCGCCAGCCGTAGATCCGCGCGATGGTCGCGTTGCTGCTGCTGATCGCCTGCGCGCGCTGGTGCATGTTCCCGTTTACCAGCATGGCCATGGCTGCGCCCCATCAGCGCCATGAAGAGCAGGTTGTTGCGCTGGCGGAAAAGGAAGCGGAAGAGGTCGCGCATGCTTCAGAAGTGGTGAGTGGCGGGTGGTGAGTGGTGAGTGGCCGTCGTGCGGAGGCGCTCGCCACTCACCGCTCGCCACCCATCACTCCCTCATGAGGAACTGGAAGCGGTCGATGTTCTTCAGCGCGATGCCTGTGCCGCGTGCCACGGCCCGCAATGGATCCTCGCTCACGTGTACCGGCAACTTCGTTTTGATGCTGATACGTTTGTCGAGCCCGCGCAGCAGTGCTCCCCCGCCGGCGAGATAGATGCCGGTCTTGTAGATGTCCGCGCTCAGTTCCGGTGGCGTGCTCTCGAGTGCGCTCAGGATGGCCTCCTCGATCTTGCTGATCGATTTGTCCAACGCTTGCGCGATCTCGGAGTACGTGACGGTGATCTCTTTCGGGATGCCGGTCATCAGGTCGCGACCGCGCACGGCATAATCCGGTGGCGGATTGTCCAACTCGGTCATCGCGCTGCCCACTTCGATCTTGATCGTTTCCGCCGTGCGCTCGCCCACCAGGATGTTGTGCTGGCGGCGCATGTACTCCTCGATGTCCTGGGTGAACTCATCGCCCGCCACACGGATGTTCTTGTCGCATACGATGCCGCCCAGCGCGATCACCGCGATCTCGCTGGTCCCGCCACCGATGTCGATGATCATGTTGCCCATCGGTTCCTCCACGTCGATGCCGATGCCGATGGCGGCGGCCATGGGTTCGTGGATCAGGTAGACCTCCTTCGCCCCGGCGTGTTCGGCGCTGTCCTTCACTGCGCGCTTCTCCACTTCGGTGATGCCGCTGGGGATGCAGATCACCATGCGCAGGTTCGGGGTGAACAAGCGCTTGCCCGGATTGATCATCTTGATCATGCCCTTGATCATGTCCTCGGCCGCCTGGAAGTCGGCGATCACACCATCGCGCAAGGGGCGGATGGTCTTGATGTTCTCGTGCGTCTTGCCGTGCATCTGCTGCGCCTGCCTGCCGATGGCGATGACCCGACCGGTGGTGCGATCCACCGCTACGATGCTCGGCTCATCGACCACCACCTTGTCGTTGTGGATGATCAAGGTGTTCGCCGTGCCGAGGTCGATGGCGATCTCCTGGGTGAAAAAACTGTTGAACCAGCTCATCGCGTGGGGCTCAGTGTTTGAAGTGTCGGTTTCCGGTAACGCTCATGGCGATGCCGCGCGTGTCGCACGCATCAATGCTCTCTTGGTCCTTGATACTGCCTCCGGGCTGAACGATGGCCGTGATGCCCGCGTCGGCGGCAATGTGTACACAGTCCGGGAACGGGAAGAAAGCGTCGCTCGCCATCACCGCGCCTCCCGCAGCAGTGCGGGACAGGTCGAAGCCGAACTTGTTCGCTTTCGCGATGGCCTGTTCCAACGCGTCCACACGGCTGGTCTGGCCCGTGCCGCTGGCGAGCAACTGGTTGTTCTTCGCGAGCACGATCGCGTTGCTCTTCGTGTGCTTCACCAGGATGTTCGCGAAGACCAGGTCCTTCGCTTCCTGCGCCGTGGCCGTTTTTTTCGTTACCGTGCGCATGTTCGCCACCGTGTCGACAACGACATCGGGTGCTTGCGAGAGAATGCCATTGAGGACACTGCGGAACTTGCGCGTGGGCCGCGATGCATTGCGGCGGACCAGGATGATCCGGTTCTTCTTCCGCTTCAGCACCTCCAGCGCATCGGCTGTGAATCCCGGTGCGCAAACGATCTCGAAGAAGATGGTGTCGATGGCCTCCGCTGTCGGCTTGTCGATCGTGCCGGTGGTGATGAGGATGCCACCGAACGCGCTGATCGGATCACCTGCCAACGCCGCGTCCCATGCTTCTTTCAGGCTGCCGCGTACTGCCGCGCCACAGGCGTTGTTGTGTTTGAGGATGGCGAAAGGCTTCTCGACTTCGCTCGATGTGACAGTACAAATGTTTGCGAGATCATCGATCAACTCCAGCGCCGAGTCCAGATCGAGCAGGTTGTTGTAGCTGAGCTCCTTGCCGTTCAATTGTTCGAACAGCCCGTGCAGATCGCCGAAGAAGGTCGCAGGTTGGTGCGGGTTCTCCCCATAGCGGAGCGTGTGCGCAGGGCCAGCGCTGAGCAGCGGATCCCCGTTCCCGCCGGTGAACCAGTCATGGATCGCGCTGTCGTAGTGCGAACTCACCCCAAAGGCCCGCGAGGCGAAGGCCTTGCGTTGCGCCAGTGTCGTTCCACCGTCCTGTTCCTTCAATAGCCGCAGCAGTTCCGGATAGTCCGCCTGGCTCGCAACGATCACCACGTCGGCGTGGTTCTTCGCCCCGGCGCGGATCAATGAGATGCCACCGATATCGATCTTCTCGATCACGGCCTGTTCCTTCCCACCGGCCGCGACAGTCGCTTCGAAGGGGTAGAGGTCCACGATCACCAGGTCGATGGGCGGTATCGTGTATTCTTCCATTTGCGCCACATCACTGGCCTGATCACGTCGGCCAAGGATGCCCCCGAACACCTTCGGGTGGAGTGTTTTCACACGGCCTCCCAGGATGCTCGGATAGGTGGTGAGTTCTTCCACAGGGGTGACGGGAACGCCGAGATCCCGAATGAATTCCTCCGTACCCCCCGTGCTATAGAGGTGAACCTTGAGACGATGCAACTCACGCACGATCGGTTCCAGTCCGTCTTTGTGGTATACTGAAATGAGCGCGCTGCCAATGCGCTTGACGCCTTCCACGTGTTCTGTTCGCTGCGCAAGTTTAGGGTGGTCGCAAGCAGGGCACGGAACGCCCTGCTGCGCCTTTTCAGCCGTGTTACCAACAAGTTACCGCTGCCCAAAAGCCGGAAGGCCCCCGAGGGAGCCTTCCGTGTTACTGAGGCCGATCTCTCGATCGGAATTGCCAAACGCTCAGTACGGCGTGTTCTG
>JANMKC010000442.1:0-3853 GCA_031371785.1 Flavobacteriales bacterium
GATGACCAGACCATCGGTGCGGCGAGTGAGGATTGGACCTTCGGCGATGGTGCGTTCCAGAACGGATCACTTGGTGATGTGCAGCACACATACATCAATAGCGGGAGCATCGCCGATCTCCATGATGCGCAACTGATCGCCACTTCGGCGTTCGGATGCGTGGATACAGCGATGCACCAGATCACGGTGTATCCGCCTATCACTGCGTTGTTCACCGCACCGGATGAAGGCTGCTCGCCCTTCACGGTCAATATCACCGACCAGAGCACAGGCGCATCGCAATGGCTCTGGACCATGGGTGAAGGCACAACGCTGGTCGGGCCGAACATCCAGCATACGTATGTGAACAACAGCACCGCCGACCAAACGTTCACGATCACGCTGGTGGCGAATTCCGCGTTCGGTTGCAGCGACACGCTCACGCATGCGATCACGATCCATCCATCGCCGAGCGCGTCGTTCGTAGCCACGCCGTTCAACCAACAGTTCCCGGCCGCCACGGTCAACATCAACAACACCACACCCAGTGGATCATGGACCTATGGCTGGGACTTCGGAGATGGCGCAACAAGCACCGCGCAGGATCCGCTCACACATGCGTACGGTACATGGGGAACGTTCACGATAGCGCTCGTGGTGTACAGCGGAACATGCACGGACACGGCCACGCAACAAGTGACCATCGGACCACCGCTGCCTACTGCGAGCTTCATCGGGCAGGGCGAAGGCTGCGTGCCGCTCACGGTGAGTTTCACGAACACATCGTTGCTTGGCGAAACGTATCAATGGAATTTCGGCGACGGCGGAACGAGCCAGGCGGAGAACCCGACCTACACCTGGAACACGCCGGGCACCTTCACGGTATCGCTCACGGTATTCGCGATCGGTGGCGGAGTGAACACGGCGATCAAGGTGGATTCAGCCATTGCTCACCCACGCGCCCAAGCCTTCTTCGTCCTCCAACCTGATCAGGTGATCGTGCCGAGCCAACCGGTGTTCACCTACAACCTGAGCGGCAACGCGAACAGCTTCCAATGGGATTTCGGCGATGGCGGACTGAGTACCGAAATGAACCCTGTGTACTACTACCAGAGCGCGGGTGAGTTCGATGTGACGTTGGTAGCCAACAATGAGTGGAACTGTCCTGACACCTTCCGCCTGGCCAGTGCGGTAACCGGGATCGAAGCCGGTGAGATCCACTTCCCCAATGCGTTCACTCCCGGTAACTCGGGCCCGACGGACGGCGTATACGATCCCCACAATTTCGACAACGACTTTTTCTTCCCCGTGTATGACGGTGTACAGGACTACCACCTTCAGGTCTTCGATCGCTGGGGCGAACTCCTCTTTGAAACGACAGATATCAAACAAGGCTGGGACGGCTACTACCGCGGTCGGCCAGCGAAACAGGATGTCTATGCATGGAAAGCCTACGCGCGCTTCAGCAGTGGTGATGAGACCACATTGAGCGGCGATGTCACACTCCTCAGATAAGATGAAGAATATACACTCCCTCGCATGGTTCCCTTTTCTGCTGATCGCTGGAACAGCTTGCGCGCAACAGAACTACACGCGGACCCACAACAAGATGCTCGACGATGCGAAGGGCCTCTATGAAGCGCACCAATGGTCCGACGCGTCGAAGATCTACCGCAAGCTGGTGGACGTGGACACCACGTTCGCGGAAGTGCCCTATGAGCTGGGCGTATGCCTGAACAACATGCCCGGCTATCGGGACAAGGCGATCGGTTTTTTCGAGCGAGCGGCGCGTGATGGAAGCATCGAAGCGAAGTACGAGGTGGCGATGATGCGGCACCGTCAGCAGCGCTTCTCCGAGGAGATCCAACTGCTCACGACATACAAACAAGAGGCCGGGCGCGCGGTGGAGAACGCTGAGGTGGACCGCCGTATCGCGATCGCCAACACAGCGAAAGAACTTACATCGTTCCCCACGGAAATGAAGATCCGCAACATGGGCGCGCTGATCAACAGCACGGCGCACGACTACTGTCCGGTGATCACTGCGGACGGCAACACGATGTACTTCACCAGCCGCCGCGAAGGCAGCACGGGCAACATGCGCGATCCAAGCGGGCAATATTTCGAGGATATCTACATGGCCAAGCGCGTGGACGAGGTGTGGAGCAACGCCATGAACGCGGGTGTGCCGCTGAACACGATGGTGCAGGACGCCACTGTGGGCCTCAGTCCTGAAGGCAACGAGATGATCATCTACCGCACATCGCAGAAGCTTACCAGCGGCGATCTGCTCAGCACGAAGAAGATGCAAGGCCTTTGGCAAGAGCCGGAGAAAATGACCGAGCGTATCAATAGCGAGTACCACGAACCCAGTGCGACGATATCGCCGGACGGATCGGAGATCTACTTCACCAGTGATCGTCCCGGTGGTTTCGGTGGCCGCGATCTGTACCGCATCCGCACACTGCCGAACGATGAATGGAGCTTGGCATTGAACCTCGGGCCGACGATCAACACACCGTTCGACGAGGATGCGCCTTTCATGCACAGCGATGGCACCACGTTGTTCTTCAGCAGCAACGGTCACAACACCATGGGCGGCTATGACATTTTCAAGAGCCAATTGGTGGATGCCGACATGAACGGCTGGACGGTGCCCGAGAACATGGGCGCCCCGTTGAACACGGTGAACGACGACATCTACTTCTGCCTGAGTGAAGATGGCCAGACGGGTTACTTCAGCAGCGAACGCGCCGGCGGTCTCGGTGGCCAGGACATCTACTCGGTGAGTTTTCCGGCAAGCCAGATCGACTATCTCGTCGTGCGCGGTGTGGTTACCGATGCGAGCGAGGAGCCGGTGCATGCACGCATCACACTGACCGACAAGGTTGGGGAAGAACTGATCGGCGTGTACAACGCGAACGAACGCACGGGCCGCTACATCATGGTGGTGCAACCTGATCAGCAATACAGCATGGTCGTGGAGGCGCAAGGATTCGAAACGCGCACGAGCGAACTGAGCACCGCCGGCATTTCCGAAGGCACGCACGAGATACCGATGGACGTCACGCTGACGCGAAACGAGAACACCGCGCGCATCGCGCCCCCGGCAGCAGGCCGGGACAAGCCGTGAACCGGGATGGAGCAACGGTACGCTGGCGCGATCGCTGTCTGGTTCTGTGCGCTGGGCCAGGTGATGGCGCAGGACGCGCATTTCACACAGTTCTATGCCGCGCCGACATACGTGAGCCCTGCCTTTGCAGGCACCGGTGACCAAACACGCTTCGCGTTGCAGTACCGCGATCAATGGCCTTCGATACCGGGGGCCTTCGTCACGTACAACCTCGCGATCGATCACTACCTGAAGGAGCTGAACAGCGGCATCGGCCTCATCGCCACGCACGATCGCGCGGGCAGTGGTGCACTGCGCTATACGAGCATCGGCGTGCAGTATGCGTACGAGATCGAGCTCAAGCGCAAGGTCTTTCTGAGGCCCGCGCTCCAGTTCGCCTTCGTCGATCATGCGGTTGACTATTCGCGGCTGCTCTTCGGCGACCAGCTCGCACGCGGAGGCGATGTGGGCACCTACGAGAACTTCACAGGTCGCAATGCGAAATACACCGACATCGGGTTCGGGCTGCTCTATTTCACACCGAAGACATGGCTGGGCTTTGCGGCGCACCACATCAATGAACCCAACCAATCGCTGCTGTTCGGTGAAGCACCTGTGCCGATGAAGATCGGTGTGCATGGCGGTCGTCGGTTCAACATCCGCACCCCGGTGATCACGAAGCATCCCACGAGCATCATAGCCGCATTCAACTATCGCGCGCAAGGCAAGTATGACCAGCTGGATATCGGCGGCTATTTCGAG
>JANMKC010000472.1:0-3278 GCA_031371785.1 Flavobacteriales bacterium
CTTTGTCCGGCATCCCCAATATTCGGGATGGTGGTTTCGTGAAGGCTCAGTAGGTTTGCCCAAAACAGTGTTGTCATGCAGCATTCAACCAAGTTCATCGCGATATCCACTGCGGTCCTGTTCGCCGGGAGCGCAAAGGCCCAAGCACAGTTCGGTATCAAGTTCGGCGGAAACTATGTGATCGCCTCACAAACGATAGAGCCCGCGCCAACTCAAGCGCCCTCCACGCCCACGGGACTTGGCATGCACTTCGGTGGATTCGCTCAATTCGCGTTCTCCGATCAGATCGGCCTACGCCCTGAATTGCTCTTCTCTTTCCGGAAGGTGGCCACGGATGATTCTCAAGTGGAGAACAACGTGCAGCTCACGGACCAACAGACAGGGCAGATAGGAACAGGTACGGTAACCACTACCCAGAAATCCGATACGCGCCTCTCCTACATGGAGATACCCGCACCCTTGGTATTCACGCCCAGCGAAAACTTCCGGATCATGTTCTGTCCGGCGTTCGGCCTGTTGCTCGGTGCGAAGAACACCAGCGACGTCACCCAGAAGATAACCGGAACCATTGGCCAGACGAACATCGATCAAACAAGCTTCAACATCACTGTGACCAAGGGATCAGCGTCGTCCAAGTACTACACCGGTTTCGAAGTGGCCGCCATCGCTGGTGCAGGTTGCACGCTGGATATGGGACTTGATTTTGACCTGCGTTTTTACCGCGCGATCGTCACCACGTTCGACCGCAATGAAAGCACTGGTCGGTCGAGGGCCTGGACGAACATGATCGAATTGAGCGTCGGTTACGCTTTTGGTGGCTGATCGCCCATCACGCTGTCGCAGCAAGCGGGATCCGACCTGAAAGGCGGCTTCGGTCGCCTTTCTTCTTTCGTACCCTATGCGACGGATACTTTCGCGGCCCATGCTGGCGAACGACCTGCTGCTGCGCGCGGCCCGTGGCGAACGCACCGAACGCACGCCCGTGTGGCTTATGCGCCAGGCCGGGCGCATCCTGAAAGAATATCGCGTGGTGCGAGAAAAGGCCGGCGACTTCCGCACGCTCGTCACCACACCGGAACTCGCCGCGGAGGTCACGATACAACCGGTCGACGTGCTCGGCGTGGATGCCGCGATCATCTTCAGTGACATCCTTGTGGTGCCCGACGCGATGGGCCTGCGGTATGTGATGGACGAGGGCACGGGCCCACGTTTTCCACGCACGGTGCGATCGATGGAGGAGATGGCTTCGCTGTGCACACCGGACGTGGAGGATGATCTGCACTACGTGGCCGAAGCGATCCGCTTGGCGAAGAACGGCCTTGGTGGTCGCGTGCCGTTGATCGGTTTCGCGGGCGCGCCATGGACCGTGTTCTGCTATATGACCGAAGGGAAGGGCAGCAAGACCTTCAGCATGGCACGCCGATCGCTCTTCGCCGATCCCGCTTTCGCCCACGCCCTCATGGACCGCATCACCACCACCACCATCGACTACCTTCGAATACAGGTGCGTGCCGGTGCCGATCTCGTGCAGATATTCGACTCGTGGGCGGGTGTGCTGGACCGAGGGACCTATCGTGCGTTCGCGATCCCTTACCTGCGCCGCATCTGCGAGGCGATCACCGAGGTCCCTATTACCATTTTCGCCAAGGACGCATGGTTCGCCACGGCGGACATCGCCGCGCTCCCCTGTGCCACCATTGGCCTTGATTGGGCGCAGGATGCGCAATGGGCGCGTTCGATCACCGGAACGAAAACCTTCCAAGGCAATCTCGATCCATGCGTGCTGTATGCCGATGGCCCCACGATCGATCGCGCTACCAAGCGCATGCTCGATACATTCGGCCCGCAGCGCCACATCGCTAATTTGGGCCACGGCGTTTACCCGGATACTCCTGTGGACAACGTGCGCCGCTTCATCGACACCGTCAAGGAACATCAACACCGCCAAGAATGAACATCCGCATCACGTCAACACTTCCCGCCCTGCTCCTCTGCTGGTCACTCGTCGCACAGGACATTCCTGACAGCCTGAACATGGTGGAGAACGGCAGCTTCGAGCAGCTCGATGGCAAGCTCAAGCGCCTCGGCTATTTCGAAGTGGCCAAAGGATGGAAGAGCCCAACAGCGAAAAAGGCCGACCTCTTCAGCGAGACGGTCGTCGGCTCACCGGTGAGTGTGCCCACCAACGATCGCGGATACCAAGGAGCCTTGAGCGGGCAGAACTACGCAGGGCTGCTGTGGTGGAGCTACATGGACAAAGAGCCGCGAACCTATATGCAGACGAAGCTGAAAAAGATGCTGAAGAAGGACCAGAAGTACTGCGTGCGTTACTACACCACCCTCGGTGATCTCAGCAAATACGCGTCCGATCAGCATGGTGTCTACCTCAGCAAAATGCTCGTGAAGAAAGACGATGAGAGCAGCCTCACCTACGCAGCGCAAATACCCATCCTGAAGACCAAGGTGTACGACGACCTCTTCAGCTGGCAGGGCGTATGTGGTGTGTATGATGCGAAGGGTGACGAACAGTACCTGCTGATCGGGAACTTCGCGGCCAACGAGAAAACGAACACCACGAAAGTGAAGCGTCCGCGCGGCGAGACACGCCCGCAGAGCAACAATGCCTACTACTACATCGATGATGTGAGCGTGTTCCCGATCAAGCTCATGAGCGAATGCTCATGCCAGCAACTGGACAAGGCCGCCAGCGAATTCATCTTCAGCAAGAAGACCACCATCAACAAAGCGTTGAAGCCCGTGGACCAGCTTGACCAGAGCGTGATCTATTTCAAGCGCTTCAACAAGCAGGTCGATGGTGCCATGGACCCGATGATCGCCGAGCTGATCGCGTTGATGAAGACGAACGCGGACATCCGCATCCGCTTGGTGGGTCACACCGATGCCATCGAAGCGGACCGCGTTCGCATGCGCCCCGATCTCACCGACCTCGACAAGGAACGTGCGGATGCGGTGAAAGCCGCGTTCACCGAGGCGGGCATCGATGAGGCGCGCATCACCGTTGCTGGCCAGAAGGCTGAAAGCCCCGCAGACGCAGGTGATGATGAAGTGGCTCTTGCGAAGAACCGCCGGGTGGAGATCGAGATCGAGAAGTGACCTCCCTCTAAATCTCCCTCCCAAGGAGGGAGACTTTCTGAAAGTCATGTTCAAGGCCCGGACGATGTTCCGGGCCTTTGCTGTTCCGAACCTACATTGCCGTCATGGTCAAAGGGGATCCGAGGATCATCCGCGCGTGGACGATGTATGACTGGGCGAACTCG
>JANMKC010000483.1:0-13903 GCA_031371785.1 Flavobacteriales bacterium
AAAGCGAACGGGCACCTCTAGCTTACGCGGAAGTGCGATCCACGGATGTGGTGGTTCAGGACAAAGCGGTAATGTCAACCACACCGGGCGGGCGGGTGCATATGAACCCTTCGCCGTATGTCGTGCCGATCAAGCGGCCCATTTCGCGGGCGCGTGCTTCGAGAAAAGGAAGGAACTCTGGCGTGCTTATGGGTGACCCTGGTTCTGTACTCCGCGGATCGTGGAACTGCGACTTGAAGCAAGCCAGCGCATCCTGCTTCTGCGCCCAAAAGGGCGTGATGTCGATCACGAAGTGCGGATCGATCCAATGGTCCTGCACCATGTGCAGAACGGTGGTCGCCCGCCACGCGTCCTGCGCCGCGCCATCGTCCGTGGTATTGATGCGGCGAAGTCCGCTGAGGAACGAGGCTTCGGCCACCAATGCTGCCGCTCGGCCATGATCCGGATGCCGATCGCGCAACGCGTTGGTGATGATCACACGCGGCCGGTGGCGGCGGATCGCGGCGATCACCTTCATCAAACTTGCCTCGTCCTTGCGGAAAAATCCGTCAGGCAGACCAAGCTGATAGCGGAACCGCGCGCCGAGTACGTGCATGCCCGCCTCCGCCTCCAGCTTGCGCAGTTCCGGAGTGCCGCGCGTACCCAGCTCGCCTGCGGTCAGTTCAACAAGGCCCACGCTTTTGCCGGCGGCCACATGCTTCAGCACGGTGCCCGCGCAGCCGATCTCCACGTCGTCCGGATGCGCGGTGATGCACAGGATGTCGACGGTCTCCGCCATCACTTCTTGTTGTCGATCCAGTCCAGGATCGGCTCGCTGAGCGGCTCGGTGGCGCTGGCCAGCACGGTGAAGAGCGATCCATCCTCATTGATGAGGTACTTCTGGAAATTCCATTTCACCTCGCTGTCCAGCTTGCCGTTCTTCGCTTTTTGCGTGAGCCACTGGTACACGGGATCCTGCGCCTTGCCCTTGGTGCCCACCTTGCTCATCATGGGGAAGGTGACGCCGTAGTTCTTCGAGCAGAACGATGCGATGGTCTTCTCATCGCCAGGCTCCTGCTTGCCGAAATCGTTGCTGGGGAAACCCACCAGGATGAAGCCTTTGTCCTTGTAACGCTCGTACAGTTCCTCGAGCTGCTTGTACTGCGGTGTGTAGCCACACTCGCTGGCGGTGTTCACCACCATCACCTTGTGCCCTTTCAGCTGGCTGAACGCGTATGGCATTCCATTGATGTCAGTAGCGGTAAGGTCGTGGAACGGCACAGCGGGTGTGCTGGCCATGGCATCCTGTTGTGGAAAGGTGACCGGCCCCACACGCAGGGAGTTTCCGCAGGCGATCAACGAGGTGATCAGGAGCAGGAAGGGATTCTTCATGGGTGCGAAGGTTGCGAATGTTCAGCCGATGATCTTGTCATTCGCCGGGTTAACAACTCTTCACCGCCCCCTCGCGAAGGCCGGAAAACGCACAAGTACCTTTCGCAACGTCACTTGCGTATGACGCCCTCGCATGCGTTCCGAACTCCTCCTTTCAGCCATCCTGTGTACCCTGCTCGTTGCTCCTGCCGCGACGCAAGCACAGCAGCAGGTAAAGATCACCAACCCCAGCGCGCTGGACAACCCGACGCCGGTGCGAAAGAGCCACGGCTCGGCCGCAGGTCTCACGGCCGCAGGCATCAGCGACGAGCAACAAGAACTGGTGCTCTCGTACGGCGACAGCGACCACTGGCCCGATGGCATCAAGAACGATAGCGCGCGCGCAGCGAACAAGGCGTACATCCAGAATTTCGCCTGCTACCGCTTAGCCACCTATCCCGAAGATGGCGTGGCCAAGGCGATCATCATGATACCGGCGAAGGAGAACATGCACATGCCGGAAGCCATGCGTCCGCTGGCGGATCTCTATGTGCTTCTGCCAGAGAAAGCGATCATAGAGGTGAACACAGGCCACCAGCGCCCGGAGATCAGTCGCGGACCGAAGTGGAAGAACCTGCCGCAAGCGAAGATCCTGAAACCCGAAGACCTCTATGCCACATACGACCTGGGCAGCGACAGCATCGCGCTCGCAGCCTTGCGCCAACGCGGCATGAGCCCTGCTGAGATCGACGCGGTGATCTTCCGCAGCACCGACCAGAACTGGCCCGATGGCATCGACACATTCGAGGAGCGCCAGCAACTATTGGCGAAATTCACCAAGTACAAGGCCTTCGTGGGCGCACGCTGGAGCGACAAGATCCTGCTGGTAGTGCCGGTGGAGAAGAACAAGAAGGTTCCGTTGCTCATGCGGCCTTACGTGGATCTGTACTTCGTGTACAACGCGGCCTCCGTACAGGTGAAGGAGAAGAAGCGGCGCTGAACGCGGTGTGGATAGAAGTCGCCAGTAGGCAGTGGCAGTCGGCAGGTGGCTGATGTGCAACTGCCACTGCCAACTGCCGCTGCCAATTGTCTACTGAACAACATCCGCGATCGGTACTTTCACCGCGTGGCACGCAAGGAGATCACGCACCTGCTGCGGCTCGAATGGCAACTCGACCGCAGGCAGAAGCACGCATGGGGCAGCATGGCCTTGTATGTGGTGAGCACCGTGTACACCTGTTACCTCGGCGTGAAGAAGATCGCGGAAGTGCCCACATGGAACGCGCTCTTCTGGATCATCCTGCTGTTCGCGGCCTTCAATGCGCTAGGGCGCTCGTTCCAACGGGAGGAAGGTGGCCGGCAATTGTACCTGCACACACTGGCGCATCCCCGTAACGTGGTGCTGGCGCGCACGCTCTATAACGCAATGGTGATGCTCGTGCTCAGCGGGGTGAGTTTGTTCGCGTACACCTTGTTCATGGGCGATCAGGTGCTCGCTGGCGCGGATCTTCCGCTCTTCGCGCTCTCCGTTGCGTTGGGCGGGATCGGCTTCGCGCTCTCGCTCACGTTGATCGCCGCCATTGCCGCGCGTGCAGGCAGTGGACTGGGATTGATGGCGATCCTCGGCTTCCCGATCGTGCTACCTATGTTGCTCGCAGTGATGCGTGCGAGCAAGTTGGCACTTGATGGTGTGGCGTGGTCGGTCGTCGGAAAATACCTCGTCAGCCTGGTCGCGCTGGACGTGCTCGCGGTGGCGTTGGCCGCTATCCTGTTCCCCTACCTTTGGCGCGACTGATGAGGCAGTGGTGGTGGAAGATCCTGGGAACGGCCCTGCTGCTCTATGTGGTGATCATCGGTCTGCGCACGCCGCTCGCTCCAGCGCTTATCCATCGGTCCATCGATCGCATCGCACCGGGACCCGTTTCTTTCGTTGTGAGCAGCTACAACACGCGGTTCGCGAACGATGTGCTGCAAGGTTGGATCGAGAACGACAGCCAGCGCGTGTGCGCCACCAACATCGAGCGGCTCTCTGATGACCAGTTGCGCATCTCGATGGACATCCCCACTGGGCTGCGGAAGGAGATGTCGGACCTGCATATTTTCTCGGAGCACAGCGGTGCGCTGGTGATGTACGATGCGTTCTTCACCGAAGGACGCGGGAGCGGGATCGAGGACCGGAACTGCGCGGTAGGCAAGTCGCTGCGCTCCGGGTTCGAATTCCCGGATCGGAACATCCTCAACGAAAGCATCCGCAACCTGTTCTTCCATGTACCCATGTGGTTCGCGATGATCACGGTGATGAGCATCGGCGTGTGGAAGAGCGTGCGGGTACTGCGTGCGAATTCGATGGCCGAGGATCGGGCAGCGCTCGCCGCCGTGCAGGTCGGCCTGTTGTTCGGCCTGTTCGGATTGATCACCGGTTCGCTCTGGGCACGCGTCACCTGGGAAACATGGTGGACCATCGATGTGAAACTGAACGGCGCGGCTGTCGGTGTGCTGGTCTACCTCGCCTATCTCGTGCTGCGCGGCAGCGTGGCCGAACCTGCCAAGCGCGCCCGGCTAGCCGCGATCTATAGCATCTTCGCGTTCACCTTCATGCTCCTGTTCTTCCTCGTGCTGCCGCGCTTGAACGCTGTTGATTCACTGCATCCGGGCAATGGCGGCAATCCGGCTTTCAATACCTACGACCTCGACAACCGGTTACGGCTGGTCTTTTATCCTGCTTGCGCCGGTTGGATCATCATGGGCGTGTGGATGTACCAGTTGCGCCGAAGACTGTTGAACCTTGAAGATCACCTGGCCCATGCGACCGATCAGTAGACATATCCTGTTGTTCACAAGCACGCTCTTGAGCGCGGCTACCTTTGCGCAAGAGAGCAGACCAAGCTGGCTGGTGGAAACCATGTACAAGAGCGGAAAGATCAACACGGTGGTGGCCGTGGTGGCCGTGCTCATCGCGGGCCTTGCCGCATGGATGTTCATGATGGACCGGAGGATCCGGAAGATGGAGCAGCGGCAACGGCCGAATTAGAAGATCGCATCTTTCGATCGAAATGAAACGCAGCCACATCATCGCCATCGTCATCATCGCTATCGCGGTGGCGGCGCTGATGGGTTCGTTGTGGGACAGCAGCAGCTACGCGGACCTGAGCGAAGCCTTCGCGCAACCGGGCCGTGAAGTACATGTGGTCGGCACGCTCGATCGCTCGCAACCCGTGGTCTATGAGCCCAGCATTAACCCCGGCCTTACGCGCTTCGCGATCCACGACCTGAAGGGACGGCAGTGCATGGTGGAACTGGAAATGGCCAAGCCCGCGGACCTGGACCGCAGCGAGCGCGTCGTACTGATCGGCAAAGCCGGTGCGGATGGTTCCTTCCACGCGAAGGACATGCTGCTGAAATGCCCGAGCAAGTACAACGAGGCGAACAAAGTGCAGGGGTGAAGCCCTCGCGGATCACAGTGACGAGGTCGCAGTTGGCAGGGGCAGTTGGCAAAGGCTGTGGTGCCACTGCCAACTGCCACTGCCTACCGCCCGCTAATTCCTTCCTGTGGTGATCTACTTCGGAGAGCACGCCATCGCGGGGCAACTGGGTCACCTGTGTACACTCGTGTCCTTGTCCGGTGCCTTGTTCGCGTGCATCGGTTTCCTGCTCTTCGCGCTCACGGCCGATGCCGGTTGGCGCGCTGTGGGACGCATCTGCTTCCGTGCGCATTCATTCGCCGTACTGGGGATCATCGTCACACTGTTCGTGATGCTCTTCAACCATTGGTTCGAGTTCGACTACGTGTGGAAGCACAGCAATTCGGAGATGCCGCTGCGCTACATCGCGAGCTGTTTCTGGGAAGGTCAGGAAGGATCGTTCCTGCTGTGGACCTTCTGGAACGTGGTGCTCGGCAACTTGCTGATATGGCGCGCGAAAACATGGGAAGGTCCGGTGATGACGGTGTTCTCACTGGTACAAGTGGCGCTGGCCACTATGCTGCTCGGCGTCTACATCTTCGGTGCGCGCGTTGGCAGCAGCCCCTTCCTGTTGATCCGCGAACTGTCGGAAAACCTCGGCCTGCCGTGGACGAAACTCGGCGACTACATCACACGCATTCCGCAGTTCCATGACGGCCGCGGGCTGAACCCGCTCCTACAGAATTATTGGATGGTGATCCATCCACCCACGCTGTTCCTCGGGTTCGCCAGCACGCTCGTGCCGTTCAGTTTCGCGATCGCGGGCCTATGGAAGAACAAGCTCAGTGAATGGATGGCCCCTGCCCTGCCGTGGACCTACTTCGGCATCATGGTGTTGGGAACCGGCGTGCTGATGGGCGGTGCATGGGCTTATGAGGCGTTGAGCTTCGGCGGCTTCTGGGCGTGGGATCCGGTGGAGAATATGGCGCTTGTTCCCTGGATCACGCTCGTGGGCACCGGACATCTCATGCTCATCAACAAGCGCAAACAGACCTCGCCTTTCACCACGCTCCTGCTCGCCCTGGGAACATTCCTGCTGGTGCTGTACAGCACCTTCCTCACACGCAGCGGTGTGCTGGGTGATAGCAGCGTACACAGCTTTACCGGTGAAGGCATGCTGCCGGGGCTGCTGATCTTCATGCTCGTCTTCGTGATGCTCGCCGTGACGATGCTCAACGGCAATCGACAATGGCGGCTCTACTTCATCGGCCTCTGCGTGCTGATGTTCATTCTCGGCATCGCGTTGCGGGCTTATGTTCCCGCGATCATCCTCTTCGGCGTGGCGAGCTTGGTGATGACGGTGGTCGCCTATCGCACGGGACCTTTCAAGGGAACGGAGGAAGAGAACTTGTGGAGCCGCGAGTTCTGGCTCTTCATTGGTGCGCTCGTGTTGCTGCTCAGCGCCGTGCAGATCACCTTCACCACTTCGGTGCCGGTGGCGAACCTGCTGCTCGATCCGTTCAAGGGCGCCCTCTCCGCGATGGCCGACAAGACCCATTGGCACTGGCTTGCGGAACTGTCCAAGGCCAAGATCGCCCCACCTGTGGACCCCAAGGCGCACTACAACAAGTGGCAGGTGCCTTTCGCCTTCATCATTTCGATGCTTGTCGCCGTGGGCCAATACCTGCGCTACAAGGACACGGACAAGAAGAAACTCTTCCGCGAACTCGCCGCATCGCTGATCGGCGCAGCGGTCATCACCGCCTTCTGCGTGTGGTGGCTGGAATACCGCGCGGTGGAAGGAACGCTGGTCGCACTGCTTTTCGCGACGCTCTTCGCAGCGCTGGCGAACGGCCTCTACCTCTGGCGCGTGCTGAAAGGCGCATTGCCCAAGGCCGGGCCATCCGTGGCGCATGTCGGTTTCTCGCTCGTTCTGCTCGGCGCGCTCGTGAGCACCAGCCGCGAAAAGATCATCAGCCACAACGTCAAAGGACCGTTGTTGAGTTCGCTGAGCGATGACTTCAACGACAGCAAGGAGATGCTGCTGTACAAAGGCGACACGGTGCCGCTGGGCGAGCATTTCGTCACCTTCCATGGCAAGCGGCACGAAGGCGTGAACATGTATTTCGACATGGACTACCTGAGCGCCGACCCGCGACACTTCAACAAGGGAGTCACCGTGCGCGTGCGCAACTCGATCTTCATCGCCAAGGACGATCACATCGCTGGCAACAGCTTCCTGCTCGACCAACCCGCGCACTGGCAGCCGCTGGACAGTGCGCCGCAACGCGTGTTCTGGCATGCGGTGCAATGGAGCAGCACGATCGCCGGTGCGAAGGAATTCTCGCTGGAACCCTTGGTGCAGTTGAATCCGCGCTTCGGCAACGTCGCGGAGCCCAGCACACGCCATCGCGTGGGCCGCGACCTCTACACGCACATCCGCTTCGCCAAACTCGATCCGCAGGACAGCAGCGACTACATGCCGCCGCACCTCTATGAGAAGAACATCGGCGACACCATCATCACACCCACCTGCGTGATCGTCCTCGACAGCTTGCGCGCGATACGCGACAGTACGACCATCGCACGGCTCGGCCCTGAATACACGGCCTTCGCACCAGTGATCAAGGTGCGCGACCTGTACGATCCCACGCGCTGGTTCGTGGCGAAACCGGTGATCGTCTACCGCTACGACCAGCCTGTGGGCAGCAAGGGCTTCGAGATCCCGGAACTGAACACGAAGCTCGATATCGCCACCGTGCAAGGCCAGCGGATCGGGCTCAACGTTTACCAACGCGAGTTCGTGATCATGCAGGCCATCGTGTTCCCCGGCATCAACATCCTGTGGATCGGCTGCATCCTGATGGCGTTGGGATCGGGCATGGCCGTTTGGCAGCGGGTGAAAGCGAAGAAGGCATGAGGGTCCTGTTGATCGGCACCGGTCGCATGGCCTTCCATCTCGGTCATGCCTTGAAGCGTTCGGGTGTTCAACTCGTTGGCATTGTCGGTCGTGATGCGGACAAGACACGTCGGCTCACTGAGGAACTCGGCTGCACTGCACTCGCCTTCGGGGATGCGCTTCCGGAAGCGAACGTGCGCATCATTGCGGTCAGCGACGATGCGATCACCGAAGTGGCCGCGCGCCTGCCGAAGTATACGGGCGTAACCGCGCACACGAGCGGTGCAAAAGATTGGACCTTGATCAAGGGGCACCCGCATCGCGGCGTGCTATGGCCCATCCAGAGCTTCAGTCCGGGCGCCCCGGCCGACTTCCAACGGATCCCCGTGGTGATCGACGCGGAGGATGCGGAAGCACGCACTGCGCTACGGGCGATCGCCACACTTCTCAGCAAGGAAGTGACCGAACTCCATCATGCGAAACGGGAGATGCTGCATATCGCAGCGGTGTTCGCCAGCAACTTCCCGGTGATGTTGCTGATGGAAGCGGAGCGCATGTTGGAGCGGGAAGGTCTCTCCCCATCCTTGATCCATCAGCTGTGGAGCGCGACGACGACGAAAGCCTCGAACGGCGCGGAACAAGCGCTTACCGGCCCGGCCCGACGCGGAGATCTCCGCACCATCCGCGCGCATCTCGAACGGTTGAACGTCGATCCCGACCTTCGCCGCGCCTACGCATTGATGAGCGACCTGATCCTGAAAGCCTATCACCCTGGCGAACGCCGCACACCGGATGATCCGCTCGCACCTGTGAACGCCCGTTAGCGCATGCTCGCGTTCATCAAGCTCACCCGCCCGTTCAACCTGTTCATCATCGTGCTCACGATGTTGGCGATGCGTTACGGCATCGTCGGGGCGTATCTCGACTACACGAGCGCGGCCATGGCGATGGTGAGCGACGATCCGCACGGCACCATTATCGAAGCCATTCCGAACAACCGGTTGTTCCATGCCTTCAGCGCACCACTCTTCTGGCTGCTCGTGGTGAGCACCGTGCTCATCGCGGCCGGCGGCAATGTGATCAACGACTACTTCGACACACGCATCGACCGCGTGAACAAACCCGAAGAGGTGATCGTGGGGCGCACGGTGAAGCGACGCGTGGCCATGGCGGGACATCTAATCCTCAGCGGCATTGGCCTGGTGATCGGTGTACTTGTGGCATGGCGCAGCGGGCAATTGCGTTGGGCGTTGATACCGGTTTTCGCCGTGGGCACCTTGTGGGTTTACAGCACGAACCTGAAACGCGCTTTCCTCATCGGCAACGGTGCCGTGGCGCTATTGAGCGCGTTGGTGCCGATTACCGTGGGGCTTTACGAAGTGACGACGCTCGCACGCACCTACCCCACGCAGGATGTGCTGAAGACGGTGGGCGGACACTACGTGCCGATCGATCTCGGCTTCAACGAGCCGTGGTTCTGGATCCTCGGATTCGGTGCCTTCGCTTTCCTCGTCACGTTGGTCCGTGAACTTCAAAAGGATCTCGCCGATGTGAGGGGCGATCTCGCCGACGGATGCCGCACCATTCCCATCGTGCTGGGACGCAAATGGGGCAAGGCGATCACGCTGTTCTACCTCGCGATCGCCTTGATCGGCGTGCTGTACGTGCGCATGGCGATCCTGCACGACAGGCTCTCGTACTGGTACATCGGTCTCGTGGTGCTCACGCCGCTATTGTTGTCGGCGGGCTTCACCTTCAACGCCACCACGCGCCGTGAATTCACCACAGCGGGCAACCTCACCAAAGTGGCGATGGTAGTGGCGATCGCGTATGCCTTCCTGTTGCGCCACACCCTATGGAACCCCGCCCTCCTCTAACGCCGTGGCGGCTCATCCTGGCCAGCGCCTCACCGCGTCGCCGCCAGCTCCTGCAAGGGCTCGACCTGCCCGTGGAGATCACTTCAGTGGACGTGGATGAAACACCGCCGCCGGGCATGCCTTCGGAAGAAGTGGCCGAGCATCTCGCACGCAAGAAGGCTGAAGCATGGAAGGGAACGCTCGCTCCGGACCAAGTGCTGATCACCGCCGACACCACCGTGCTGATCGATGACCTGCTGCTGAACAAACCTGCTGATGCCGCGGAAGCACGCCACATGCTCGCCACCTTGGCCGGTCGCGAACATCGTGTGATCACCGGCGTCTGTTTGCGCACAGCGAACGCGCTGCACAGCTTCGCGGATGTCGCGCATGTGTACTTCCGCGCCATCACTGCTGAAGAGATCGCCTACTACGTGGATCGCTACGCACCCTTGGACAAGGCGGGCGCTTACGGCGTGCAGGATTGGATCGGCTACACGGCCGTGGAACGCATTGAAGGAAGTTTCTACACCGTGATGGGCCTGCCGATGCACCGCGTTTATACGGCCCTTCGGGATCTGGCGCGTTAGCGCAACAGCACCACGTGCCCGGTGGCCTTGCGCAACTTCTCTTGTGAATCGCGCAACATCACGCGCCAAGCGTACACGCCGTCCGGGACATTCTTCCCCTCCCAAGCATCCGCAGGACTTGAGGAAGAGAAGATGATCCCACCCCACCGATCGAAGATCAGCAACTGGAAGTACGAGGGCGACCCAACGCTACTGATGATGCCGAACGCGTCGTTCATGCCATCGCCATTCGGGGTGAACGCGTTCGGTGCGTAGAGCGCGAACTCATCCTCCACACAGATCTCCGCGCGTGCGGTGTCGATGCAACCCAGCGCGTTGCTCACTACCTGCATCACCGGGAAGCACCCGAGGCCGGGTGGGTCGAACAAAGGCGAAGGCTCGCTTCCACCATTCAGCGTTCCGAACTCCCAGGACCATGCGGTCGCACCGTTGCTTTCATCCATCAATCGCGTGGGCGGATCGGTGATGATGACAACGTCCGGTGCCGTGAAACCAGCACTCGGCACCGGCCACACATGGACAAGATGCGGTGCGACGATCGATCCCGTGCAGCCGTTCGCATCGGTCACCACGAGCGTGACATCGACATCACCATCGCTGTTGAAGCAAGGGTTCACATTGGATCCGTTCGCTGAACTGCCATCGCTGAAGCTCCATGCGTAGTCGATCATTCCTGCCGGTGATGCGGAAAGCACCGGGCATTGCGGGGCGCAACCAGCGGTATCCACCGCGATGATCGATGGCACCAGGGCGGTGCCAACGTTCACCATCACCTGCGCCGGAACTCCGATGCAACCGTGCGCGTCAGTAACGGAAACCGTGAAAGCCGTGCTCGTTGTCGGCGAAACATCGGGGCCTGAAGGCGACCAGGTGAAGGTGTAACCGGGCATGCCGCCGATCGCATCCGCCGTGAGCGTCGTGCTCGCGCCGGAACAAATATCCACTGACGCAGCGGTGTTGATCAACAACTCATCCGGCTCCGTGATCAACACATCCTGTTGCAATTCGCAGCCGCTGGCGTCGGTGAGCGTGAGGGTGAAATTTCCCGCGGTCAACGCACTCGCTGTTGAATTGCTTCCACCAAAAGGGGACCACGCATAAGCATAAGGGCCCGTTCCGCCGTTCGCATCGGCCACCGCCGAACCATCGTTGCCGCCATGGCAGTTGGGAGCGGTTGGCGCGATGTCCACGGCCAACGCGTTCGCTGGTTGAGCGATCGTGAAGGGTACCTCGTACGCGCAGGATCCAGCGGAACTGACGGTGAGGATGTAGTCGCCCGCAGCGAGACCGGAAACGGATGCGGTGTTCTGCCCGCCCGGTTGCCAGAGGTATTGTTCGGTGCCATTGCCATAGCCCACCACAGCGTCCGCCGCGCCAGTGTTCCCGCCGCAGAGCGCATCGGTGGCGTTCACGCTCACGTCGAGAATGCTGATCGGGATCGTCACATTGCCCGACGGGTTGCACGGCCCACTGGTGGTGAACGAAACGGTGTAGTTGCCCGGCCCGGTGTATACATGAACGGGATCAGGAACGTTGGAGAAGTTCAGCGCGCCACTTCCCACGTCGCCGAAAGACCATGCGAAGACCGAGGGACAATCAGTGGACGCATTGATGAAGTGGAGCGTGTCGCCGCTGCACGTGGAGGTGATCTGCGGTTGGTCCGCAGGAGCGTTGCCGATGACGATATCATCCACCGCGATACCATCGTAGCTGTTGCATGTGGTACCTGCACCGAAAAGGAAACGGAACCGCACGCTCGGCGCATAGGCGAGACTGCTCATGCAATGCGAAGCCGTGATCCAAGCCCCGCTCCCGCTCCCGCCCTGGCAGCTGCCTTGGGTGGCTCCCACGCGGCCGCTCCATCCATGCTTCGGGCTGATGCCGGTGAGGTTGGAGATGTTCGCGGAATTGAACCAGTTCTGGTTCATGCAATCGGTGGGATCGTTGTATGCCCCGACGTTGCTGTACGTGGTGCCCCCATCAAGCGAGTACTGGAAGGTCATGCCGTCGTACTGGCGTTCGCACTCCCAGAAGATCTTGAAACTGATCCACGGATGATCGAGCGCGGTGAAATCGAAACAGGGGCTTTCGATCCATGCCAGTTCACTGAGGTTGTAGAAGGTTCCAGTCAGCCCGCCCACGCACCAGCTTTTCGTGCCACCACCGGCGCTGTTGATCAGCGGATGCGCGGGTGTGCCCCAGATCCAATCATTCCCGCTACCGGCGCTGGTCCATGCCGCTGATGATTCGAAGCCTTCGTTGTAAGGGAACGTGTTGATGATCGTACCGCATTGCGCACTGGCCAGCAGCGGAACGCACAGGAACGCGACAGCGCCTGTGGCGGCGACGAACATCCCGTGGAGTCCGTTGTGTGTGTGCATAATACTGGCAGTGCGCATCGGCGGCGCGAAGCTCGGGCTATACCACTTGCCCGGCGGTCCTGTAAGTTGTGAATGGATGAAGCCTTGACGTTGACGGGTCCTATGAAGTTGTTCGCGGACAACTTCGGCCAGAGGCTCAAACACCCTTGGCCCGCTCCCAATACACGTCCATCTCCGCCAATGACATCTCCCCCAGCTTCTTCCCGTCTTTGCGCGCTTCGGTCTCCAGGTATTGGAAGCGCGTGATGAACTTGCGATTGGTGCGCTCCAGCGCTTCGTCCGGATCGATGTTGAGGAAGCGCGCATAGTTCACGATGCTGAAGAGCAAGTCGCCGAGTTCGTCCGCTTGCTTCGTTGATCCCGCATCCACCTCGAGTTTCAGTTCGCCCAGTTCCTCGTTCACTTTTTCCCACACCTGGTCGCGGTGTTCCCAATCGAAGCCCACGCCGCGCGCTTTGTCCTGGATGCGGATGGCTTTCACCAACGAGGGCAATCCACGCGGCACGCCTTCCAGCACGCTACGATCCTCCTCGCCTCCTTCACTTCCCTCACCTCCATTTCCCTTCCCTCGCTTTTCCGCCAGCTTGATCTTCTCCCAGTTCGCCTTCACCTCCTCATCGTCCTTCACCTTCACATCGCCATAGATGTGCGGGTGACGGTGGATGAGTTTATCGCAGATGCCGTTCAGCACATCGGTGATGTCGAAGGCCTTCTTCTCCTCGCCGATCTTGGCATAGAACACGATGTGCAGGATCAGGTCACCAAGTTCCTTCTTGATCCCGTCGAGGTCGTTCTCCAGGATCGCGTCGCCCAGCTCGTAGGTCTCCTCGATGGTGAGCGGCCGCAGCGTCTCCATCGTCTGCTTCTTGTCCCATGGGCATTGCGCGCGCAGTTCGTCCATGATGACAAGCAGGCGGTCGAATGCGGCGAGGCGGGGATCCATGGGGCGAAGTTGCGTCGAATGGTTCACCTGTGAAGCAGTCAACAGTGAAGCGGTGAAGCAGTGAAGCAGTGTACCCGGCGAAAGAGACCAGGTCCTGCGGCTCGACGAAAGAGGCACCGCCAAATGCTCCAGTGATGTGATGACACGGCGGATCGCAGGTCCGGTCAACCGGTCCACTGCTTCACTGGTAAACCGGTCGACTGCTTCACTGGTCAACATGCACCGGCTTTGGAATACGACGACGCCTTAGGGCAGCGTTGGTGAACCCAGAACCTTCCGGCGTGTACCGCCCAACGCATCCACCCGACATGAAGAACCACCTCCTCCTCGCCACCCTTGCTATAGGGTAGCTCGAAGAACCGATGTTGCGCGAGTTGTTCATTGGTCTTCAGATTATGCATGGTTCTGGTGTTCTGAGTTGGGCCATTTGGCCCGACAGGTCACACGATCCCCACGGGTGAGGTGGTTATGAGATGCAGTGAG